>NZ_CP041360.1:313125-626250 GCF_006965485.1 Spirosoma sp. KCTC 42546 | reverse complement strand
TCCTGTATGGTACATTTCTTTTACAAATGCAGCCTGGTTATCCAGCGTGTCCGGGAAGGTACCTGTAGCGACTATGGGGACTCTACCATTGACTTTCTGCACGATGAACGATACGGAAGCCAACATTTCTTCTCTGGAAAGATGATACATTTCACTCGACAGGCAATTGGCAAAAAGACCGCCCGCGCCTGCTTTGAGGTAGAACTCAATCAGGTCCTCCAGAATGGTGTAGTCAATCGCATTTCCATCCTCAAATGGGGTGAGCATGACCGGTACAAATTTTTTAGTCGTCATATCGTTTATAATCTTCTTAATTTTTGCGAGATACTACCCGTGAGGAAAATCGATAAAGTACCCACTACAATAATCATATTAGCGTGCAGCGGAAATCGTAAAAAACCGTATTGATCCGGTATGAGGTAAGAAAGGCTCATCCAGCCAATAACCAGAATGCCGATTAGTGTACCCGTCAGCGCGTCTTTATTCGTAGCCTGTTTGCTGATTAAACCGAGCAAAAAGAGCCCTAACATACCTCCTGCAAATATTCCAGAAAGCGTCCACCAGACATCTAAAAGGCTTTTAACGCCTATCATCGCTATTCCGCAAAGCATACCGATTAGCCCCACTACAACCGTGGCGATGTAAAGAATTTTTAAACTGTTCTTTTCGGTCGAACTCCTGTTAACGTACCGCTTGTAGATGTCTTCGGTGAAGACGGTAGCCGAAGCGTTCATGCCGGAACTTATCGTACTCATTGCCGCAGATAGAATGGCAGAGACAATCAATCCTAAAAGACCGGTTGGAATCATATGCACCATAAAGTGCGGCATCACTTTATCGGCATAATCTGACGGCTTCATCGCGGCTGCCAATTGGACTACTTCCGGCTTGTTTATTGCCAGACTGAGTTGCTCAGAAGCTGCCTGAAGTTTAATGCTCCGGAGCAACTCCGGGTTTTGCATGTAATACGTGTACAAACAGGTACCTATGCTAAAAAACAGGAGCGATACCGGAACATAAATCCACACACAAAGCCATACCGACTTGTTGGCTTCCGCTGCGCTGGTGGCTGCGTGGTATCGCTGAACATAGTTCTGGTCCATTCCGAAATTATTCAGATTGATAAAAAAACCGTACAGCAGCACCACCCAGAACGACGAATGGACAAAATCAAACGCTGTAGTACCAAGGCTGAATTTATTCGTTGCCGACCCCATGGTAAGAATGTCGTTGAATCCCCCTGGCACTTGATTTACCACCAGATAAATAATGATAACTGCTCCCAGCGTTTTCAATATACCTTGTACGACTTCGGTCCAGATGACGGCTTCAATACCTCCCATGACGGTATAGACGACGATACAGATGCCGGTGATCACCATGATTGTCACCATACTATACCCGGTGAGTGCCTGTAAGGTCAGTGAAATGCCAAAAAAGATAGATCCGATCCGGGCTAACTGAGTGAATAAGAAACAGACCACGACATAGGTTCTGGCCCAGGTACCGAATCGCTTTTCGAGATTGGTGTAGGCAGATACTTCTCCGGTACTTCGGTAAAATGGAACAAAGTACTTCGTGGCAAACCAGGCTGCCAACGGCATAGAAAGGCTAAACACAAAAGCATTCCAGTTACCACCAAACGCTTTACCTGGAACGCCGAGAAAGGTGTTTGAACTCAGAAAGGTAGCATAAATCGATATACCGATTGCCCAGCCAGGAATCCGGCCGGCCGCCCGGGTAAATTCATCGGCTGAAGTGTTTCTTCTGGAAAAGAAAAAGCCAACCAACACCATTGCAATCAGATAGGCAATTATAATGGCAATATCCAATATGGGTAAATTAGTCATAGGCTAATTTTTTATATCGGCTATACAGAATTTCATACGTTTTTTGCTTTTCAGGATCAGGGCTGTACGTTTTTACGATCGTTGCCGCTATGGTCTTTTTAGCCGCCTGAAAACTGGGGTAAATGCCACAGGCAGTAGCGGCAAAAATAGTCGAGCCCAACGCACAGGTCTGGTCGCTATCGACTACCTGAATGTTCACGCCCATCACATTAGCCAGAACCTGCACGACATAGGGGGATTTATTGGGGATGCCACCAGTCGCTATTACTTGCTCAATCGGAACCCCGAAGGCCCTGAAACGCTCCAAAATGGCTCTTGACCCAAATGCTGTGGCTTCCACTAACGCTTTGAAGAAGTGACCTGCCTGGGTGGCGAGGCTAAAACCGTACGCTGATGCGTGAAGATCAAAATCAGCATCCGGTGTCCGTCTTCCGTTATGATAATCGGTAAATACCAGATCTGACTCTGTCACCGGTAGTTGGCGGGCTTCAGTAGTTACAAAGTCAAAGAAGTCATCATCGAGTTTAGTCGCCAGTTCCGTACTCAACTGATCGCCAATAATAAGGCGGGTTGGTTCCAGTAACAATTTTTTAAACCAGTTGAAGATATCGCCAAAGGCGGACTGTCCTGCTTCAAAACCCACCATCCCCGGATCAATGGAACCATCTACCTGGCCGCAAATACCCTCAACCAACGCTAGCTGGTCTGATGCTGGCACCACCAGCATGTCGCAAGTCGACGTTCCTATTACTTTTACCAGCGTATAGGGTGTAATTCCTGCTCCTACCGCTCCGTGATGGGCGTCAATAGCGCCAACAGTTACGATTGTGTCCGGATTAAACCCAAACTTATCTGTGAAATAGGGAGCAATCGTGCCGAAGACCTGATCGGATGTATAGGTTTCCGTATAAAACCGGTTGCTCAGCTTTTCAAATGTTGGGTCTAAAGCGTTCAGAAACGCAGCAGAAGGCAAGCCTCCAAACTCCTCATGCCACATGGCCTTATGCCCAGCGGCACAACGGTTTCTCTTTACAGCAGTTAGTTCATCGGTTCCACACAAATAGGCCGGAATCCAATCGGATTGTTCCATCCAGCTATATGCTTTCTGGAATACACGTTCGTCCGTTCGGTTGATGTGAAGAATTTTCGACCAGAACCATTCGGACGAGTATATTCCTCCGCTGTACTGAGTGTAATCCACCGCCCATTTTTTTGAAAGCGCATTTATCTCCCCAGCTTCCCTACTGGCACTATGGTCTTTCCAGAGGACAAACATGGCATTGGGGTTTTCTGAAAACTCCTCCGATAAGGCCAAAGGGCGACATTTCACATCGACTGCTACCGGTGTAGAGCCAGTCGTATTGGTCCCAATAGCCAACACATTGGCCGCGCTTTCTACGGTAAAGAGTTTGCTGAATACCTCATCAATGGACTCTATATAATCCAACGGATGCTGACGGTATTGGTCCTTTTTCGGATTGCAGTACAACCCGGCTTTCCATCGGTTAAAGTATGAAATACCGGTTGCCACCGTTTCCCCATTTTCCGGGTTGAGCAGCAATCCCCGAACGGAATCCGTACCAAAGTCCAGGCCTATGACAAATTTCTTTTTCATAGGCTTAGATTCCGCAAAAATTCACGCTGATTCCTAGATTCACGAACGTAGCGGCCTTGATTTCTGCGGCTTTGCGCACGTCAAAGTCTGCGTCAACATAAACCACCTGGATGTGGTTTGCCTTGTGTTTGGCCATCATCTGGTCACGGCTCACGCCGTCCAGAACGCCATGCATAACAGGCCATTGTGGGTCGGTCAGTTTCCAGAGACGGTCCACTTCTGTCTCGGGCAATGCCACGCATCGACCTGTCCCTATATCACACCAAAGCTCGTTATTGTCAATATAGATCCGGCTCCATACAATCTTTCCGGGTCTGCTCACACCACGCAGCGTACCGCCCCCCTTTCCGAAAAACATTGGTGGCTGACGCATACTGTCTGCTCCGGCATAGCCCCCCTTAAAATGGGATGCGGGAGCGGCCCCCGAGATCAAAAAAACCCATACAAACTCGTCTTTGCCATCGATAGTGAAGGTTTCACCGTAGCGTAAATCGTGGAGGGTATTATCGCCATCGAGTCCAAGTTCTCGCCATAGATGATACGTAACGTATCCGTCAATACCGGCACACTCATCTACTTCATTAAAATGCGGCAGGGCTACAGTCGAATATAATTCTTTGCCTTTGGTGTCGAAAACCGGTGGGCGATCCGTGTTATTGAGCAGGCCTTCGGCCAGATCACTCGCGGCTGTAAGTTCCTTCAGCCCTTGCTGGTACTGAATCCCGATCGTATCGCAACCAAATTCGGCAGCCAACCGAACAGCCGCAATGTACATTTTGCATTGTTCCAGCGTTTGCTCCTTGGTCAGTTCGTTGGCTGGATCAGTACCCCAAACAAAATTCATTCCTTTTTGCAGCATCCAATCCAGCACGGCATTGGCTTCGGCATCCGAAACGGTCAGCATGTTGGCGTATAAAGTGGATTGGCTTAACCGTTCCTTATAAATACCAAGAGCATGCATCAAGTCATCCGGTACGATGGCATTGAACATTCCCATGCAGCCCTCGTCAAACACGCCCATAATCACTTTATCGTCCTGAATGCGTGCAGCTAGTTTTTCAGCTATGAGTAAATAATCCTCCTCTACATGAGTACTATCAAATCGGTTTACATGAGAGAGATCATGGGTAACCCTACCAGTGTCCAGCCATTCTTTTAGCCCTACCTTGAAGAACGTATCGGTAAAGTCTTTGCTCCATAAGAAGCTGTACTTCACCCCGGCTTTTGTTAATGAACCCGTAAGATTAAGCGCGCCAACAAGGCCAGGATAGGTGCCGTCCCAGTTGGCCACCACCAAAATCGGTCCTTCGTGTGAAACAAGTCCGGCCAAAACGTGATGACTGTACTGCCATACGCTCTCGGCCACGATCAGCGGCCGCGTTTTATCTATTCCTCTGAAGATCTTTATTCCGATGTGCTGGTAATCGATAAAGCCATGCCCTTTTTCCTCATTGTAGGGGTGAGCTCTTTTGATTTCCCAGTCATGTTTACCGAAGGCTGCTGATAGGTCTTCTTCCATCTTTTGCTGCATCGGCCAACACGTAAGGTTAGCTGACGGCCTGAGATCTCCACTACAGACCAGTAAGGCATAGTTACGTTCCATCTTTCCTTGTTACTTCGTACAGTGCAAAGATTGAACTCTTCACATTGGAATGAATTCATTGAATTTTTCCAACTTATCCAACATATTATCATATTACTTAAAAATTTAATAGAATATCTATAATTTCGTACATAACCGCAGCCATCAATAAACATGGTGCCTAAACTTCATATAGTTCCCAAGCCTTTAGACAATGCGTTCAGTATTCGTCATGATAGAGTGCCCCAGTTTGGCTCTATCTGGCATTATCATCCTGAGATCGAGCTTCATTATCTGATAAAGGGTGAAGGTATTCGTTTCGTGGGCGATAGTATTGGCAACTTCCAGCAGGATGATATGATTCTTATGGGCTCCAATGTGCCTCATACTTGGAAGTGTAACAATCCATGTTCTTCGAATTATCATGTGGAAGCGTTAGTGCTTCACTTTCATCCTGATTGTCTGGGGAAGGAATTTCTTAACGTGTACGAAACACAAGGAATTTCGAAACTCTTTGAACAAGCCAAAAATGGACTGCTCATCAAAGGGAATTCGAAAGAGAAAATTAAACGACTGATGTGGCGAATGATACGGGAGTCGGGCTTGAATAAAGTGGTTTACTTGCTCAGAATCTACGTCATTTTACTGGAAAGCAGCGAGTATGAGATGTTATCGAATAGTGTGCAATACACCAAATTCAATCAGCATGATGGCAATAGAATGGAAAAGGTGCTTTCCTTCACCTTACAAAATTTCAGAAATAAAATTCTGATTGACGACGTGGCAAAGCTGACAAACCTGAGCGTTACTTCGTTTTGCCGTTATTTTAAAATGATGTCTAATAAATCATACTTTGATTTTCTGACGGAAGTACGCCTTAGCCACGCCTGCCGACTACTTATTAAAACGGACTTTACAATAGCGAATATAGCCTTGGACAGTGGATTTGAAAATCCCTCTAATTTTTACAGGCATTTTAAGAATGTTAAAGGAATTACGCCCAAAGAATACAAGAGTCGATTTTTTACAGGATAAACTGTCATTGTATTTATGAAGACATGAGATGACACTGGTGGTTGACATAGCCTGAATCCGCTCATAGTTGCTTGCAGAATCGGCTGGTTTCAATGCGGGTTATAAAAAATCGTCCACGAAAATGTCCCAATAAATTCCAGGACAAGACAGTCAGAAAAACTCGCCGAAGTTGAAGAAAAAGCCCTGCGAGCCATTTAATCCGAAGCCATAATCAATGGCCAGATTTAGGCGGGAGAATTTATTGGTCGTTAGGCGAAGTCCCGCCCCCACACCAGGAGCGATTGGGCCGAGCCGATTGGTGAGTGCTTCAGCGGCTATCTGGTTATTGACAAATAAAACCCCACCCAGAAGTCGGTTTCGGGCAATAGGGAATCGGTATTCGGCTTCCTGATACAGAAAATTGCGACCTCTAAAACGGCCTTGTCTCTAGCCTCGCCCCGAATTCTCATACTGTCAATGTAGCCTGAGGCTATTTTTACAGCCGAACATCGTCCACCTAGTTGAAACGATTGTTACGTGTCCAGCTATTGAGTCGGGTAGCAAAAAAGAGCTGGTGATTCTGCGAGTAGGCTACGGCCGGAATAATCGTCGACACATTAGCCCCCGGACGTCGATAGGCGATGTTGCCCTGAATTTCGACCAAAAGTCGGGTTTGCAGGGAATAGCCTCCTTCGGGTAATACCCAGACGAACATACGACAGACAGGCAACGTAACCGCATCGGCCTCGTTTTTCAGGTGCAAAAATGGGAGTAGCTTACGAGCTACACCCAGTACATCACGCTGCTCATTTAGTGGCACATTACGTTTGAGCCCCGGTTGGCTTAGGCTATCTGGCTGCGCATGGGCAATAATGGTCAACCCGCTTACCAGCGTAGCGGTTATTAGGCGGGTAAGAAGTGACATTCTTTTCGTGAAGACGAATAAACTTGCTTAGAAAAGCCAGCTAATTTCAGGGGCAAAAACAATACTTCGGGTAAGACCATCCGGCCGAACTTCACGGGTTACCAGTGGAGTACCCGCCGTAAAACCAATCCGCATTTTTGGGTTAACCGTCCACCAGGCTGCAATCGTTGCGTTCAGGGTAAGGCCCTGTGAGCCAGCAATGTATAGTTGTTTTCCGCCTGCATCTGTATACCCATCTTCGCCCAGGTGATAAATGCCTAGCAATCCACCATTCAGACTCAACTGATCAGTAATCGCCCAGGTGTAAGCAACTCGTGCCAATACGTCGGCCTTACGATTAAATTGGTTGGAGGGTGGGTAAGCAGGCGCTTCAGGCTTTGGACTCGAACCGGGTAAGAATGCATTGTCATTGACCCCGGTGAGTGGTTGCTGCCAGCCTGCCGAAAATTGCCATTTGCTATTACTTACCGAAAGCCCCGTTATCAAATCGACGGTCCCTAAACTGCTCTGATATTGCATTGGCAGCGGCTGCCCATTGGCTTTCAGATTTCCCCGATCCAGGGGGAGTTTCGTACCAAGGGTCAACGAGGTTGCCCATTTGGCTTTGGTGGGGATCGAGTAGGTACTCGACAGAAAAATATCCCCTGGGCCTGTAGCACTGCCTAAATTACCACTTGCATAATTACCCGTCAGCTTTGCCTGAATGGCCCACTTGGCCGACAGTTGATTGTCGTATTGAATGCCGGGCGCAAATACAAAAACCGCTTCGTCGCCAAGGCCAACGGGCAGCAACAGAGTAATTTTTTGTCCCTTGTTGTCCGTTGGCCCATGCTGTTTAAGGCTGCCAATGGTGCAAAAGCCAGCATCGCTACAGCCCTGCGCAAGAGCGGGTAGTTTGCTTACCAAAAGTAGCAGGGCTGTAGCCAGATAAATCGTAGTACGGTTTTTCATCGGTTGTTTTTTAAAGGGTAGTTCCAACGGATCAAAAAAGTTGGTATACAGCGTGCTTAGCGTTTTTCTATGTTCTCTGTGCATCTCTGTTTTGGCTCAGTGTTCTCTGTGTTTAATCTCTACTATATAGGTAGTTCACTTCAGCTCTGCATTCCCAAAATGCACGGCAAATCGTTTACACCAGATGAGCACGAATCGCTGTTGGCTGAGCGAAACACCCGCCGGGACGTCTACAAAAAAGTTGCCGGTAGCGGTTAGCATACTGACTTCTGTAAAGCTACTCGCTTGCGTATCGGTGGCTAAATAGATACGTAAGTCGGGGCCGGTGTCACTCCGAAATCCTTCAAATACCAGCGTTTGTTTGCCGTTACGTTCATAGAGCTTTACCGTTCCACTCACCGTGTGAACACCATTCTGAAACGTTCCCGAAGCATGCAATTGCTGTCCGGTTTTGTCGAATGTCTGGGCCGGATCAACAACGCTAACGGGTGTTCCTGCGCTTCCTAATGGAACCAGATCTTTGTCTTTTACGCATCCACTACCTAACAAGGCCAGCAAAAAGCTGAGCGACAGTATTTGTTTCATAGTTTTACCTGTTTAACAGTTGCTTATCAAGCCAGCTATAACTTTCCTGAAAGAATACGGCAATGGATTCGGCATTCTTACTGGCTGAGATTGGCAGCAGTGCTCCGTTCCAATCCGACGTAGTTCGCCACTCACCTACCGATAGAGCTGGTGCACTGGCGAAGTCGATGGGTTGCATACTGTTGTAGCCCGACAGGTAAAAATAAGGCTCATTGCACAGGGCATCGGCAATGGCATAGCCCGCCCAAATGGCGGCTTTCTCCTGGCCGTTGGCATCCGTTTGTGAGTAGTAAATGCCTGTATCGAAGTGATGCGGCCAAATCCTGACTTCGCTCGCTCGACCACTCCACCCATTCAATTGCTGCAAGGCGGTATTCGCTATCGTTCGCCACGTAGTCCATTCGGTCAATCCCGTTGGCTTGTAGACGGTTTGAGGGTCAACAGGGTCTTGATCCAACTGGTAGTTTACTGCCCGAATTTCAGAAATCCCCCATGTCTGCATCTGATGTTTCCACCAGGCAGCCGCATCAACGGGGGTTCTGTTTTCAGGTAAAAATGAAGCCAAAACCTGTTCGAGGTCATCTACAAAGTAGAATGTAAACGTTGTTGTATTGATGACCAATCGAACTTGCTGACCCTTACAAACAAACGGTCGGCCCTCCAGCCGGTGTAGTTTGCTGTTCCAGGCCATATTCGTTTGGCTGTCATCGGCAAGGATAGGCAGCCACTGCATACCCGTCAGGGCAATCAATTGGGCCAGACTGTGCAGCGTTTTATCAGCTTGATTTAATTCATTCATAGAAATGGTGTTTAGTTACCTGTGTTTTTGTCATTCCTCGTTTCTCGGAATGACAAAAACACAGGTGCCAATTAGTAACCCACTAACCTTCCCGTTTCAATTTGCCCTTCATAGCATGGCGCAGCTTTTCTACCTTGGGTAGCGATACGTGCTGGATATAAGGCTGGTTTGGGTGCAACTGGCAGTAGTGCTGATGGTATTTTTCGGCAGGATAAAACACATTGAACGGCACTACCTCCGTTACAACCGGATTGTCGTAGTGCTTTGACGCATTAACCCGTTGGATAGCTGCAAGAATTTCCTGTTTTTCGGCAGGTGTACGATAAAACGCTACCGAACGATAATCTCGTCCTACATCAGGGCCTTGTCGGTTGAGTGTCGTTGGGTCGTGCCCGGCGAAGAACGCATCAAGCAAATCGCGGTAACTAATCACCGTCGGGTCATAATATACCTGCACAGATTCGGCATGCCCCGTCACATCAGTACCTACCTCCTGATAGGTCGGGTTGGGAACATTGCCTCCTGAATAACCCGAAACAACCTCCCGAACACCCTTAAGCTGGTTGAAACCTTCTTCCTGCGCCCAAAAACAACCTCCAGCAAACGTAGCCACAGCCTCACCGGGTTTTAGTTTGGGTAAGCGGGCAGGTGTCGTGTCTAAATCCTGGGCCTGTGTACAGCTCGTCAACAGCCAGAATCCGAGTATGAAAATTTGACTAAATCGCATGATCTCTGTTCGTTTACTATTTTTTGATAAATTCTAAGGCTACCCCGTTCATGCAGTAACGCAGGCCAGTTGGTGCAGGCCCATCCTCAAAAACGTGACCCAAATGGGCATCACACACCGCACATTGTACTTCTGTCCGAACCATACCGTGACTAGCGTCGGTAAGGTCTTTTATGACGTTTTTATGGAGTGGGGTGTAGAAACTTGGCCAGCCCGTTCCCGACTCAAATTTGGTATCCGAACTAAACAGTGGTTCGTGGCAGCAAATGCAGCGATAGGTACCGTGTTCGTGGTTGCTGGCCAGGGGGCTGCTGTAGGGTCGTTCGGTACCTTGTTTTCGCGTTACAGCAAACTGGTCGGGGGTTAGTATTTTCTTCCACTCTGCTTCCGTTTTTTCTACCCGGCGTGGATTCGCCCGGAGCGATGGCTTTTCGATGACATTACGATGACTTGTTGGCCCGAAAGCGGCTAGTGCAAGCGCAGTGGAACCGATGAGTAGTAACCCAGCTATGCTCTGAAAAATTGATTGTCGATTCATGGTTATCTGTGTTTTTGATGAATTGTCTATATGGATTCAGGTACTAGTAATGTCGTGCTTAGTTGATCGGCGATGTCACAAGCGACGGCCCGCTTTGATTTCAACCCGAATCGGTGAATGGCACCGTTTCGATGGATAAGGGTTATCTGGTTCGTATCATGACCGAAGGCTGCTCCCTTATCTCTAAGCGAGTTAAGCACAATGAGGTCTAAATTTTTGCTAACCAGTTTCGCCTGGGCATTCGCTAGTTCATTATCGGTTTCCAGGGCGAAACCAACCATAAACTGGTTCTCCCGTTTTTGCTGACCCAGGCTGGCCGCAATGTCCACCGTCTTGACGAGTTCCAGGCGAAATTCGGCCTCCTTCTTCTTGATTTTTTGGTTGGCAACCACCTTCGGTGTGTAATCTGCAACGGCTGCGGCCAATACGGTAAGCCTAACCCTGGGGAAGTGATGAAGGCAGGCGGCATACATCTCAGCCGCCGATCGAACATGCACAACTGTAATGGCCGGATGTTGCGTAGTCTGATTTGTAGGCCCACTCACAAGAGTAACCCGCGCCCCGCGTTCGGCCAGTACCTCGGCCAGCGCATAGCCCATTTTGCCGGTCGAATGGTTACTAATATACCGCACTGGGTCAATGGCTTCCTGCGTGGGGCCAGCCGTCAGAAGGACGGTTAGGCCGGTTAAATCTGTATTGACAGGTGAAAACAGCGAATTCATTTCTGGTTATAAGATTATTGGCGCTATGGTATTCACAACTACTTAATTTCCAACGAATAACCTCTTACATTTTATTCTTTCTGGTACGATTCCAAATCTGAACCGCTGCGTCAAGTGTCATATAAGCTACCCCCCGGCGGTGGTTTTCGCGGCTGATGTCATACAGTACCCGCCAGTGATGAAACAGTACCCGGTAGGCTTCCCAAAGCGAAAAGCCCGGCTGGTAGATGTGCGCTGGCTCTGCCCCGGCCCCATTCAACTCCAGAATCCGAATGTGCTTACCCGCGTACAAATCGGCCACACTCCGGCAGCGCAGGTCATAACGACCAAAGTAGAAACCGTCGATGGATTGGCTAATATGGTCGAATACACGAGTCAGTTCAGGCGTAATCAGGTGGTTGGCATTCAGGAATTTGGTCCCTTTACAATGATTGCCGATGGATACCAGCGTGAGCGTTTCGCCTGGGGGCAGTATTTCGTGAAAACGATTGCCGTATTTGGCGGTCAGGGCGGGAAGTTGAAGGATAGCTCGCTCGTTTTGGCTGATTAGATTTTCTATACAATCGCGACCATTGCCCCGTATAGCCAGAAATTCTTTCTGCACGATAGAGGATACGACGCCTTGTTC
The DNA here is from genome assembly GCF_006965485.1 of Spirosoma sp. KCTC 42546. Classification (NCBI taxonomy): domain Bacteria; kingdom Pseudomonadati; phylum Bacteroidota; class Cytophagia; order Cytophagales; family Cytophagaceae; genus Spirosoma; species Spirosoma sp. KCTC 42546. Next base: position 614,314 of record NZ_CP041360.1, on the reverse strand, counting down.
CTGCCCCGGCATTCGATAATAAAAGACCCCCAATTCGAGCGGTTCGTCAACATATTCCTGAATGAGAAAATCAACGGAGTTACTTTGGAGGTAGTTGATTAAGTCTCCCTGGCTCTCAATTTTCTCCACTCGCCAGCCGCGTTCGCCCACGTTAGGCTTGGCAATGAGTGGGTATGTCAACCCACGCTCATGTACCTGATCAACTACTGAATAGATCGGTGTTAAGGCGGGGACGAACAGGGTTATCGGCTTGAATTCATCACTGATGCTATCCAGGATACCGGCTTTTGATTCACCCAACAAGCCACCGGTTTCAATGAATGGATTCGAAGCCGAGAAGAAAAACAACGAACGCGCTTTAATCGACAACCAGATATAGTAAAAAAATATGGGCAGGTAAACGACTTCAAACGGCCAGTACTCCCAGTGCCGCAGACGAATGAAAAATGGGCTATCGAGCCGAATTTGGGGCAAATACTGCAGCAACATTTCCCGGAAACGAGCTGAAGTACGGATATCGGAACGTTGCCGGGGTGCACTAAGCGGTTGCATACGACTGGCTGATGATTTGTTGACTGAATGGATTTTGACTAAAATCTTCGTAAATCATCGGTAGGTTGGCCCGACAATCGGCCTTCCGAGCTACATCTTCATCCTGATGAACAATGCTGGTCAGGCTAACCGTTAGCAGGGCATCCTGGCGGTTCATGAGTAGGCCGTTTTCGGTATCGCCACTTCCGGCAGACTGGTGAAAGTGGCGGATATCGTCTACGTGTGGATTTGGATTGTGGTAACACCACTCCCAGAACCAGCCTTCCCGTTTCCAAATTACATCAGGACTGTAGAGCGTTACCGATGACCAGATGTTCGGTTGCTCCGGATCTTTTTCGCGCATAAATAGCCGATTTCCATTCCAGCGAAGTTCAACCAACCGGCGACCCATCTGTCCACCTGCTTCAACGATGAGCAGCGTAAATGGCTCGATCCCACTAAAATCATAGGTCGTAACAAAAGCGTCAATTGACGGGTAAGTGAAAAAATGTAGGGGAACTAAGCCCCGGCTGTGTCGATAGGGTGGTTGGGGCAAATGGGAAACAAAGCCGCCGTTGAGTAGGCAGACGGCTGTTTGTACGAATGACCCAGTACGATGGCCCGAGGCAATCCAGGTTCCCTGTCCCTGTGGGTCCTGCGGGAAGGTCACCTCCGTTTCACCTATGTTAACTGTTCCTGGAGGGTGAGCAGCCGGACGAATAGCTTTTTCATCCCGGCTGTGGGTCAGGATAAAGCCATTCGGGCCAAAGGGTAGGTAAGTTGCGGTACACATGAGTCGTCTTCTTGATTACTCATATATAGTCAAGCCTTGTACCAGTTTTTTGAAAAATATAATTACCTGTTAATGAGAGCATTAATTTGATTTTTAACGATATGCCAGAAAACGCAGTTACGAAATATCGTAACTGTTCCGGTAAATCGTGATAATACTGCCTACCCGTGATGCCAATGGAATAGAGGGGCAACGGGTAGTGTACGGCATTAATCTTGTTACTTGCTTATGGGCGCTGAATACCTAACTTTTTCATTCGGGAGTCGAGCGTGGTGGGAATCATGTCGAGGATTTTTGCGGCTCCGTTCTCTCCACTCACTTTCCAGCGGGTATACTCCAGCACGGATATGATGTGGTTCCGTTCGCAGTCTTCCATCGTCAATAATCCAGCTTTGGCGGGTCCCATACTTTTCCGGCCCGACCAGTCGCCGAGATCCAGTTTCCGGCCCGACGAAATAATCAGTGAACGCTCTACTACGTTTTCCAGCTCCCGAACATTACCCGGCCAATGATAGGCCATCAGGATGTCGAGTACATCCTGCGGAATCACGTCAATCTGGCGGCCAATGCTGGGGCCATGCTTTATGCAAAAATGCCGTACCAACAGCGGAATGTCGTCTTTACGTTCGCGGAGGGGCAAACTCTGGATAGGAAAGACATTGAGTCGGTAATACAAATCTTCCCGAAAACGACCTTGGCCCACTTCTTTTTCGAGGTCACGATTCGTAGCCGCAATCAACCGGACATTGACCTTGATGGTTTTATTGCTACCCACCCGCTCAAACTCTCCTTCCTGTAATACCCTAAGCAACTTGGCCTGTAACTCGATGGGTAATTCGCCGATTTCATCCAGAAAAATTGTCCCACCGTCGGCCAGTTCAAATCGCCCGATTTTCTGATTTGTTGCACCCGTAAAGGCCCCTTTTTCGTGCCCAAATAACTCGCTTTCAATGAGTGTGGCCGGTAATACAGCACAGTTAACCTTCACTAAAGGCCGATTCTTCCGACCGCTTCGATTATGGACGGCTCGGGCCAACAGTTCCTTCCCGGTACCCGATTCGCCAAGAATCAGCACCGACGTACTGGTATTGGCCACCTGTTCCACCTGCCGAAGCACTTTCCCAAATGCTTTACTCTGGCTAACGATTTCCTCGAAGTTGTGGGTTTGTTTAATCTCGTCGCGCAGGTACGCATTCTCGGCCTGTAGCTGATTCTTTAGCTGCTCCACTTCGGCCAGTGCTTTCGACAACGATTCCGTTCGTTCAGCGACGCGCTTTTCCAGCAAGGCATTGGCTTCTTCGAGTTCCCGTTGCAGTTGGCGCAGGGTCAGGTGCGTGTGGATACGGGCGAGGACTTCCTGAAGCTGAAATGGTTTGGTAATGTAATCTACCGCTCCCATATTGAAGCCGTTGACTTTATCAATCGTTTCGGAGAGTGCCGTCATGAAAATCACCGGAATAGTCTGCGTTGATGCAAGCTGCTTCAGCCGACGGCAGGTTTCGAACCCATCCATGCCGGGCATCATAACATCCAGCAGAATCAGGTCGGGTTGCGCTAGTCCGGCCTGCTCGATCGCGCTTTTTCCATCGCGGGCAACCAGGACTTTGTAGTTAAATCGGGTTAATGTCTCGAACAATACACTGATATTATTGGGCATGTCGTCCACAATCAGAATTGTACGGGCTGACCCGGAAGAATCCCTACTTGAATTGGCAGCATCTATATCAATAAACGTGTTCATAACGATTGTAAGCAGGCTTGAAGGTATTTTCTAATCTTCCGCATATCGAACTCCCCAGCCGCCTGGCGAAGGTTGTCTACAAAGGATTGGTAAGCTGGGTTGTCACGCTCTATTGTGGTGAGTTGTGCCAGAATCCCCTGAATATCACCCATACTGGCTAATTTATATAAGGCTTCGAGTTGCGCGATCTCGGGTAATTGGGCAGGGGTAGTATTCGTTTCCTGACTACTAAGACTGGCTGTCGAAACCAGTGATTCATGGGCAGCAGGGCGGGTTTGCCAGACCAGGTTCAGGTGGTGGCCAATTTTGGTTAGCAGCGCATCCAGATCAACCGGTTTAGGAACAAAGTCATCAAAACCGGCCTGCTGGCTCTGGTGCCTGTCCTGTTCAAACACCCGTGCCGAGAACGCTACAACTTTGGTTTGGCCAGTGGACGGGTTAGCCCGAATTTTTGTCAGCGCACCAAAACCGTCTAAATGAGGCATCACCAGATCCAGTAAAATCAGATCAGGTCGATGCCGAATCGCCTGTTTAACAGCTTCCTGGCCATTACTGGCTTCAATAATGGTAAAGCCCAGGGGCCTCAGTAAGCTGGTTACAATGGAGCAGGTTGAGTAACCGTCATCGGCAACAAGAATCGTTTTACGAGGACCTTCATACCCCAAAATCGATTCAGACCGTTGGGTTACACGATTCGTCCTGGGAAGTAAAGGAGCTTCTGGCAGGGCCAGCGAGAGCCGAAATTGCGTACCTCGCCCGGCCTGACTGGATACGTACAAGTCGCCATTCATTAGCCGAACCAACTGATCGGTAATAGATAGTCCTAAACCGGTACCTTCCACAAAATCAATCGATTCGCGAATTTGCTGAAACGGCAAAAAAATACTGGCCAACTGTTCATTGGCAATGCCCACCCCCGTATCTTCAATCATAAACCGAATCGTAGGTAATGATGCCCTTTTGTCGGCATGGCTTGATCGATCACCAGCACTCCAGTCAGCCCGGAATGTGATGGTGCCCGATGACGTAAATTTCACGGCGTTCCCCAACAGATTGAGCAGAACCTGACGAAGTTTCCGTTCATCGCCCACCACCCATTCGGGCAAATTGCCGGATAACTGAGTCTCGAATGAGAGGCCTTTCTGCTCTGCCCGAACCTGCGTCTGTTGTGCCAGATTATGCAGGAGTTCAGGCAGGTAAAAAACCTCCGATAATACGTCCATTTTCCGGGCTTCAATTTTCGACAAGTCCAGTACGTCGTTAATCAGCGACAGCAAACTTTCGGCACAGTCGTGCATGATCTTAATGCCTTTTTGCTGACTTTCCGACAGTTGCGGATCGCGTTTGAACAGCTGGGTATAGCCTAGAATGCCATTGAGTGGCGTACGTAGCTCATGGCTCATCGTAGCCAGAAAATCGCTTTTAGCCCGGTTGGCAGCCTCAGCCTCTTCTTTAGCAGTTGCCAGTTCGAGCGTTCGGGCGGTTACCGTATCTTCTAGCTGTTGCTGTATTTGCAGCAGCCGTTCTTCGGCCACTTTTCGCCCGATTTCAGCGCCGGACCGGGCCGCCAATACTCGCAGGATGCCAATGTACTTATGGTGGTTAGCCATCGGTCTGGAATCACTCACCGCCAGATGGCCAATTACTTCGCCGGATTTATCGTGAATGGGCACCCCGATGTAAGAGTCGACCCCAGCCCCCTGGCTGAAATTGGCGGCTACGTCGGTGGGGAAATAAAAGTCGCGGTCTTTCATGACGATGGAGCAGGGCGTACCGGCCAGATCGTACTCAATGTTTTCGTGCAGGTTGCTGTTTACACTAAATGCCAGCGTTCGGACACGGGTTTTCTCCACATTGGCACACTCGGTCACGATGGCATACTGTACGTTGAGTGTGGTGGTTAGTTGCTGCACCAGTGACTGAAAAAAATCAATGCCGATGTCGGAGGCAGTCCCTTCCGAAATTCGACGGAGGGTATCATCCAGTTGAGAACGCTCGGTGACGTCGCGCACGAAACAGCACAAAAACTCCTGCTCATCGAGCCGGACAAAGTTCATCCCAATCTCGGCCTGGCGGATGATGCCGTCCTGCCGTACCTGCGGTAAATCAACAGTCAGCGTATGGTGTTGCTTGAGACTCTGCCATAGCTCCAGGTACTGAGTCTGGGCATACGTTGGATGAATATCGCTGAAGTGTAACCCATTCATTTGCGAAGGCGAATAACCCAGATACTGACAGGCAACCGCATTCGCCCGATTAATCCGGCCCTGCCGGTCGAAGAGCAGGATTGGCTCCAACGCATTTTCGACGGTGAAATGCGACAGGCGAAGTACGTTATAGGGAATGCCAGCCGATGCGTTTATCATCATGATTTCAAAAAATTACCACATTGGTTCACACTTCTTTACTGTACAATTCCCATTCCGAAAAGCCGCCTTCCGCTCCGAATGCCTCTACGAGTCGGATTAGGGGATTTTACCAGCATGTAGGCCATTGGCCGCCCGGAGTGCAGTACGTTTTCCTCTGCTATTTCGTGAAGCTTACGAAATATCGGAAATTTCTGTAGCTCTTCAGTAGATGCGAATCTGGCTCAAACGGGCTTTTTCTGCCTTTTTTTGGCTCTCAAGTGTCTTTTTAGCCAATCTGGCACGACTGGAATGGTATTTGGCAACTAGGAGATAGAAAACAAGTTGGTGACAGCCGCTATGGCTTGCAACAGCTTTTAATCATCCAAACAAGCCAGTACCATGAAAACCCTTTCATTCCTGTTTATCGCTTTCGTGCTCATATCATTTACACCCGCGTCGGCCCAATCGAACATCGCTGTTCGGAAACAACAATTCAATCTAGAAAACGGCCTTGCCCTACAGGGGTACGATGCCGTTGCTTACTTCGCCCAGAACAAGGCAGTGAAAGGCTCAGCAGCCAACACCTTTACCTACAAGAACGTTACTTACCGTTTTGCGACACTGGCTAATCTAAAAGCATTTCAGGAAAATCCTGAGAAATACGAGCCTCAGTATGGCGGCTGGTGTGCATATGCCATGGGCGCAACAGGCGAGAAAGTAGAAGTGGACCCCGAAACGTTCAAGATCAAAGATGGTAAGTTATTCCTGTTCTACCACTCCTTCATCAACAATACATTGACCAAATGGAACAAAGACGAGGCCAATCTGCACAAAAAAGCGGATGCTAACTGGAGCAAATTTACGCAGTCCTAATACTCATTCATTTACCACGTAACCCTATTATCAATCATGCACAAGGCTTTAACTTATATCCTGTGGGCCGCTCGCCTGATAGCCGCCATTATCATGCTCCAGACACTTTATTTTAAGTTTTTGGCGCAACCCGAGTCGGTGTATATCTTCTCAACACTAGGGATTGAACCCTGGGGGCGTATTGGCTCTGGCATTGTTGAATTGATTGCGTCGGTACTCATCCTGATGCCACGAACGAGCTGGATTGGGGCTGGCTTAGGGCTAGGCGTAATGGCAGGAGCTATCCTGTCTCATCTAACAGTTTTGGGTATTTCTGTGCAGGGAGACGGGGGCTATCTGTTCTTTCTGGCAATAGCCGTAGCCGTTAGTTGCTCAACCATTCTGTTACTGACCCGAAAGCAGTGGTTACCTGTTCTGGCACAGGCCATCCAGTCGGTTTTTGGTAAAAAAATCGCCCATACGAACACCTAATTGGTACTGCCCTTATTCATTATCCATTGTCCATTCTTCATTAACACTACCATGTCGCTCAAATCTGCCAGTACTGATATTTTGATGCAACTCGCCGAGGTCGTCGGCCAGCTCACCGATCCTGATTATGCACGGCCATTGACTGTACTCTCGGGCAACACCATTGGTAAGCACGTTCGGCATATTCTGGAATTCTACGAACTGTTAGTTCATAGTGCGCAAACGGGTCAATTGAACTACGACCGACGTCAACGTGACCTACAGCTCGAAGTAAACACACATGAGGCTTTACGCCGGTTGGGGGCCATTGACCGGGCTATTCATCGGCTCGACCTGAACCAGCCACTTGCCTTAGAAGCCGATTTATCGGTCAGTGGTGCAGCGACAATCCAGATTCCATCATCGTTTGCTCGTGAGTTGTTGTATAATATCGAGCACGCCATTCACCATATGGCTTTGGTGCAGGTTGCCGTACAGAATGCGTTCCCAACGATTGAGCTACCCCAGCATTTTGGTGTTGCCTACTCAACGGTACAGCACCAATCGCAGTAATAAAATACGACAGACACCGGGTTAATTGACTTGAAGAAATTAACCGCCGTTTTGCTAGTCTTCACAGCCCCCAACCCCCTGAAGGGGGCTTAGTTCACTGGGGAAAAAAGCCCCCTTCAGGGCAGGACTGTTAAGTTCTAATCCCGAAGGGATGAAAGGATTATAGAGAATGGAAAATGATCCATTCAGAACCCTGAAAGGGTGAGATAATGTCACCCTTTCAGGGTTCTGAATGAAATTGAATTTACGTTTTACTATAGTAATAACACGCCTTCGGCGTTGAGGCTCAGAACTTAATAGCCCTGCCTCTCAGGGGATTGGGGCTTTTGAAAGCCCAAAAAGGACAAGTTTCATTTAGGCGGTTATTTAATGCAAATCAATAAACCCGATGAAAGTGATCGAGCACGCTCGTACTGCGTAAAAACAAATCCAAGAACCATGCTTCTCTTATTTCTTCTTGTCAGCAGCATCAGTTTCGCAGGCTCCATACACCCTGGCACGGTTAATTTGGCGGTAGTACAAACGACCCTTAGCCAAAGCAAACGAGCCGGTTTATGGCTGGCTTTAGGCGGAAGCCTGCCCGAGATTGCCTATAGCAGTCTGGCAGCCGGTGGATTGATGCTTATTCCAACGAATTCGAGCTGGATGACGGTATTGGCTTATGCCCCTATTCCGGTCTTACTCGGAGCAGGTTTTGCTGCTTTCCGGCAGAAGCCCGTTGTCCTTAATGAGTCTGTAGCGCATACGAGATCATTGCCATTCTGGAAAGGGGTTGCACTGGGTGGTACCAATCCGCAGCTATTGCCCTTCTGGTCGGCGGTATGGCTTTATCTGAGCCGGGCCACGATAGGTAGCCGACTGGTAATACCCACAGGTCAGTCGGCTAGTCAGTGGGTGTTTGCGCTGGGTACGGCAACGGGTGCGTTTGGCCTGCTGGTCGTCGTGGTTTGGTTGACTGACTATCAACGGCAACGTATTGTTCAGTACCTGAACGGCCCGTGGATCAATCGCCTGACAGGCGGATTGTTCATAGGAATGGCTCTCTGGCAGACTATTCAAGTTTTAACCGCCTGATTAACGATTAAATGCAGGCGGTTCGTCTGCTCGCTCTATGCAGTTGCTAACCTCGTGGTGGACACTAATTTTTCGCTGGCGTACCTTATTACTCCTTCTGATACTGCTCATTGCCCTGCTTCCACAATGCATTTCGGTTCGGATGTCGGATCGAAAGATTGCCGACTACTTTGCCAGCCGCCCGGTCAAACCAACATTTGGTACTATCGATGTTCATGGCCGTTTAATTCATTACGCCTGCATCGGGAGCACCCACTCCGGGGCCGATACCTTACCAACGGTACTATTCATTCACGGATCGCCCGGTGCCTGGGACGCCTTTATCGGATTTTTTGCCGACTCATCGCTTTACAACCGGGCGCAGTTAATAGCCGTAGACAGGCCAGGTTTTGGTAAATCGGGTCTGGGCGAACCCGAGCGATCCCTATCAGCCCAGGCTACCGCCATTGCTCCGTTGCTCCGCCTAAGCCATTCTAGTCGCAAACCAATCCTAGTAGGCCATTCGATGGGTGGACCTGTTGCCGCCCGATTGGCTATGGATTATCCGGATCAGGTTGGCGGACTGATTCTAGTGGCTCCTTCTATTGATCCTGATCTGGAAAAGAAAGAATGGTATCGCCCCATCGGAAACGTATTCCCATTTCGGCAATGGTTACCTACCGAACTGGATGTGAGTAATCAGGAGATTATGGCGCTCAAAGGCGAATTGCAGCACATGATGCCGTTATGGGCCAGTATTCGGGTGCCTGTACTTGTCATTCAGGGCAAAGACGACCCACTCGTACCCCCAGGGAATGCGGCCTTCGCCAAACGAAAGCTGACGAACGCCCCGGTAACGATTCAGATGATTCCGAACATGAATCACTTTATTCCCTGGCGTCGCCCGGATTTAATTCATGATGCTATCCTCCATCAACTAACAATAAATCAATCAATTAACAACCAAAAACCATGAAAATGACCCGTTTGCATCTACTTATTATCGCTCTTTTTTCAATCACAACGGCTTTTGCCCAACAATCGGCAGTGTTTGCCCCAGCCGGCAAAGCCATCAGAGGCTACGATCCCGTTGCTTATTTTGTCGAAAGTAAACCTGTTCCAGGAGATTCCAGCCTTTCTTATACGTATCAGGGAGCCAACTGGTACTTCGCCAATGCCCAGAACCGGGAGACGTTTAAAGCTGATCCGGAGAAGTACACACCTCAGTACGGCGGATACTGCGCCTATGGAACATCACAAGGCCACAAAGCACCCACCGAAGCCGATGCCTGGACGATAGAAAATGGAAAACTTTACTTCAATTACAACAAGAAGGTACAGACACTTTGGAATAAAGATCGGTCTGGCCATATTCAGAAAGCGGATACGAACTGGCCAGTTATAAAAGATAAAGACGGCCATTAGCTTAGATCCGTATTTTTCGATAATCTACCTGGCATTTCTTAGGCTGAAAATAGGAGCATGCATTGCGCTTTCAGTGATAATATGTAAGTACGCAGAATTAAATTGAATTAGATTCTCGGGATCGCCCGAGAATCTAAATTTGCTTGATTACTTATTTACCAGTCAAAATTACATAGACGAGATTCGACTTTATCCACTCATAAAAAATCAAGCTGCCCTAAAACGGTAATAGGAACTGCGGTTATGAAGATTTTGGAATGGCTTTAACGAAAAAATTATGGTTCAGAATGAGTTATCGGTAAGCGTATCGAACCTACAGATAAGGGTGCTTGACGAGGCAGAACAAATTCCCTATGACCTATTATTACTATCTGATGATACAAAAGATGCGATAAATAAAAATCTTCATGACGGAGAACTATTTGTTGGCGTACATACCAATAGGCTTATAGCGGCATTTATACTAAAAGTAGTAGAGAAAGACACGATCGAAATTAAAAATATTGCTGTACTAGAAGAGCTGCAAGGAAAAGGAATAGGAGTGATTTTAATTAAATTCATAGTAAAGACAGCTCAAACCAGGGGCGTTAAAACATTGTTGGTTGGTACCTGCGACCAATGCGTAAAGGAGATAGATTTTTACCAAAAAAATGGATTCAAAATTAGTACTATTCGAAAAAACTTTTTCATAGATAATTATGCCGAACCAATATATGAAAATGGAAACCAACTTAAAGATATGGTTATGCTTTCAATGGACTTAGTAAAGTAAATAGTATGGGATGCTCCAGGGTAATTAAGCCATAACCGACAATAAAAACCAGGAGAATGAATGTCATACGTCTATGAAGAATGCCAGGAGGTCTGTAAGACTAGTCTATTCCCATTCGTAAAGCCCGAATTAGGGCCACTCACGTACGAACCGGCGAGCGATTTGCCAGCTAAAACCAATCCTTCTAAGGAGATTCTAAGATTAGCTTAAGACCATTCTAAGTTAAAAATGGGTGTTTTGAGTCGTGATTATAGTAAACATCCCGACAGTATGAAACTAAGCCAAAAATCAACCAAACTGTGGGTTGCCAACGTACTGATGGCACTCATCCTTGTTTCCTTTCAAGCCTGCAACAGCCACTCCGATCAATCCGAAACGGAAAATGCCCTGGAACAAACAGGCGATTCTGTTGAAACAGATGCCCAACAGGCAGCGGCTGATTTTCAACAGGAGCGCGATGAAGTCGTTGCCGACCTGGAGCACCAGCAGGAAGAACTTGATCAGGAAATCGAGCAACTAAAAGCTAAAATAAAGGGACAGAGCGCTAAAACCAGTGCCGCGCTTAAACGGCAATTGGCCGATTTAGATAATGAACATCGGGATCTGGCAAAAGACATTGACATTGCCAAAAACGCAACAGAAGATGCCTGGCAGGAAATAAAAGCAGGCTTTAAGAAGGCGGGGCGTACCCTGGGCAATTCCTTCGAAGATGCAGGAGAGCAATTAAAAAACCAGTAAAACAAGCCCAGATTCAGCGGCAATTCAATGGTTTTCTCATTCGACAATTTACGATTTCCAGATAACTCTCTTTAAAACCATTTGGGCAATTTAAATCGTAAAACTCCAACAAGTTATGCAGCCAAAATGTCATTCTTCAATGGCCATTAGCGGATTTAATCATCCTAGCCGGGCTATCCAGAATACGGACTGGATTAGCGATCCCGCCGACCCAACCCAGTCGTACAGAGGCCAGATCCCAAAAGGAGAAACGGTCTGGTTCCAGGATGAACTTTTTGGGAGTGGCCCAGCCTGGCAACAGGTCCGACTGGCAGATCATACACTAGTATTTATAAACCCGCACCATTTTGAGCCGATTAGGCAAGAGCAACTAACTTAACTATCGACAGGAATCCCCAAAAGAGCAGGGTGATCTGATCGATCAGAAACGGCTTAACCGGTTCTATATACTACTCAACGAAAAATAAACTTTCTTTATCATGGGTGAATCGCTAGTTGGTGCTCCCCCAATTTCAATCGACCATATCTGGATGATTGAACAAGGAGCCCCTAATCTCATCTTATGGGCTGCTCCCATTATGTTTCTACTGACCGCCATTGAAATGGTCGTTACGTATGTTCAGGAAAATCCGTTCTACGAAAAATGGGAGACTGTGGGCTCTGTACTGGTTGGGCTAGGATCGGTGGTAATTGGTCTTGCGATCAAACTAGGACTGCTTTATGGGCTTGTATGGCTGTATAATCAGTTGCCCTGGCGTATGGCGTTGCAGTGGTGGACGTTGATCCCCTGCTACATCATCTTCGATTTCTTTAGTTACTGGGCGCACCGAATTTCACATGAACAACGATTCTGGTGGGCAACCCACGTTGTTCATCATTCAGGTGAGCACTATAATCTGAGCGTTTCGTTCCGGCTGAGCTGGATTCAATACCTCAAAACCATTTTTTTCCTGCCGGTGGCCCTCATTGGCTTTCATCCGATTATTTTCTTTACGACCAATCAACTAGCGGTATTATTTCAATTCTGGGTTCATACCGAATACATCAAAAAAATGCCGCGCTGGGTCGAGTTTGTATTTGCTACCCCCTCTAATCACCGCGTTCATCATGGATCGCAGGAGAAATACATCGATAAAAACTTCGGGGCAACTTTTATTTTCTGGGATCGCCTGTTTGGAACCTACCAGCCCGAAGAAGAGCGCCCCATCTATGGAATTACGACGAATATAGATCAGAAGGCCAATCCATTCCATATCAACTTCCATGAGTTGAAGGACATTATCCACGATGTGAAACGGGCGAAGGGATTCCGTCGTAAATGGTTCTACCTATTTGGTAGCCCCATTGAAGTAGCCCGGCAAAAGCAGCAGCGTGCCAACGTGGAGACCGTTTCGGCGAATGAATTAGTTGAACGGGCGGTATAACTTACAGATTACGATCAATACACATGTAAACGATTCGATCACGATATGGAAAGCAAAGACAGAGAAGCTATCATCCAGGCCAAACAGGCCATTTCACCCAATGGGCTGGAAAACCAATCGGCGGAAAGGCACAGTGGGGTAAGTGCCGAACAACCTGTCAGCGATTTACCCGACGAGAAACTTCCCAACCAGGAACTGACGGATAAGTACATGGACGGCCCCGATGAGCCAGGAGAAAACGTGCGGGTTATGAATCCGAATCGCAATCCAAACAACAAGCCGAGCATTGATAAACCCGCTTACGATTAGCCTGAAAACAACCCAGTTCACATTAAAACGCACTACCCTGTAAGGTAAGTCAATACATCGCTAGATAGGTCATTGCACCAGCAATATAGCCCAGAACGGCCAGGCCACTTATTCGCCGGAGGTACCAGCCAAATTCTAATCGTTCCATGCCCATCACGGCCACACCAGCTGCTGAGCCAATGACCAGCAAACTGCCGCCTGTTCCTGCACAATAGGCTAATAATTCCCATAACCTGGCATCAGGTGGATACAGGCTTAGATCATACATGCCCATAACAGCTGCCACAATGGGCACATTATCGACAATGGCAGAAGCCACCCCAATAATGAGGATAATCACATCAATAGTACCAATAGTTTGATTCAGCCAACGGGCAACTATCGTCAACGTTTCCGTTGCTTCCAGAGCGCTTACCGCCAGGAGAATACCTAAAAAAAATAAGATACTGGGAATGTCAACCTTGCTCAGGGCATAGGCCGCCGTGTAGCGCTTACGGTCCTGCTCGTCTTTGTCGGCATGTATAATTTCCGATATTCCCCACACGACGCCCAAAGCCAGCATCATGGCCATATAGGGTGGTAAATGCGTGATCGTCTTCATGATGGGTACCATCAAAATAGCACTCAAGCCCGCGGCAAACATAATTCGCCGGTCACGCCGGTGCTGGGGTGTTACATAAGGACGGCTCACACCCCGTTTACCGGTTAGGTCTTCAGCTTCAGCTGGAGGTTGAATCCAAAACGTTAATCCAATCAGAGGAATGAGTAACGAGACCAGGCTGGGAAAAAACAACTGCCCAATTATGCGCTCGGTAGTAATCCTCCCGCCAATCCAGAGCATCGTCGTCGTAACATCGCCAATGGGTGACCAGGCACCACCGGCGTTAGCGGCAATAATAATCATTCCCGCCATCAACCGACGCTGTTCTGGGTTACGTACTAATTTTCGGGTGACAGACACCATCACAATCGCGCAGGCCAGATTGTCCAGCAAAGCCGATAAAACAAAGGTCAGTATTCCGATGAGCCACAACAGCACTTTAGGACTTCGCGTGGCAACGCGGTCGGTGATAAGGGTGAATCCATCGTGAATGTCGATAAGCTCCACAATGGTCATCACCCCCAGTAAGAAAAAAAGGATTTGGGCAATGTCGCTAAGATGGTGCCCTAATTGATCTCAAACGGGCTCTGGTTGCTCAACAGAAAGAATATAGATTGTCCAGCAAAGAACGCCGGTAATCAGCGCCGTGGCCGTTTTGCTAAAATGAATGGGGTGTTCAAGGGTAATTAAGACATACCCAACAATAAAGACCAGAATAATTGATGTCATGAGTCTATGGACGAAAACGAGGAAGAACAAAGCCGCCACTTAAAATGCTGCGGTCACTGGACGCACAGCTTGATCTATTGCTACACGTTAGGCCAGGTTCACGACCGCTAACATACGCACAGGGGACCAATTTGTTAGCCGAAACCTACTGTTCTAAGGATTTTCTAAGATCTGCTTAAGCCTATTCTAAGTCGGCCCGGCGTACTTTGGTTACCATCAACCATAAACTACGCAACAGAAATAACATGATAACTCGTCTTACAGGATCGCTCATTGCCCTCTCAGCCATAGCCTTTTTGCTATCTGGTTATCAAGTCTGGAAGCTAGCCCACATGATTCAAAAACGAATTAATGTTCGGGAATTTCTGGCTCCTTAGCCCTAACCTACTTATGAAACCTATGATAAATCACCCCGATATAACCAGACGAACCCTTGGCATTACCTTTCCCACTGAACAACAAGCGAACGTGGTTCTCTGGGCCCCTCAGGCCAAACAGGTAGCGCTAGCTATCCATGATCAGCCTGTACACCTTCCATTAACAAACGATAATTCAGGCTACTGGAATCTGGAAACCGACCTGATCAAACCTGGAGATACGTATACGTTTGTGCTCGACGATGAGAAGGAATGTGCCGATCCGGCATCCCTGGCACAGCCTGAGGGTGTATATGGCCCTTCTCAGGCAGTAGATACAGGCAAATTCTACTGGGAAGACTCCTGTTGGATTAACCCGCCCCTCGATGAGTACATTATCTATGAACTCGACATCCACACCTTTACGCCCGAAGGCACGCTACAGGCTATTAGTAGCAAACTCGGCCATTTGAAAAAATTAGGCATCAACGCCCTCGTCATCAGGCCTGTTGCCCCATTTCCTGATTCAAAAGAACAGCACTATAAGGAATCCTTTATCTATGCTGTTCAATCGTGTTACGGGGGGGCCACCCAGTTACAATACCTGATCAATGCCTGCCATTATGAGGGCATAGCGGTCATTCTGGATATTGCCCCAAATTCAATTGATCAGCCAACAACCAGCAATCGGGGTTTTGACACGTATCTACCCCGTAAACAAGCCGCCAATCCAACCAAGACGTTACAACAAAATGAGCGTCAGCGGGAAGCGTATCGGCGTTACCTGATTGAAAATGCCCTGATGTGGTTCCGTGATTTTCATGCCGACGGAATTCGTCTGAACGCCGACCCATCACGAAGCGACTTTGGGAATTTATTGCAGGAAATCCGGGAACACACCAATCAATTGACTACCCGAACCGGTCGGCAGTATTATCTGCTTGTTGAGCAGGATCTGACCGAAATTCCCATGTATAGCCCAACTGGCCTGGAAGTTGGTGCTGTTCCGTCAGCAATGACTGACGATGATTGCAAAAGCTACTACCTTACCGATAAGAACGGTGGTCACCAGACGAAAACCTACCGGGAGGATTATGTATATAATGCTCAATTTTCATCAATTCTGCAGGAACTGTTTGATCGGCAGACAAAAACTGTACCTGATGCCCCCCTGCTGGTGGTTTCGCAGAACTACAAGCAGACTGGTAATTATGCAGTATCTGAAGAAGATGAACAGGTTATTAGCCTCGAATTGTTAAAGCTGACGGCCGGTTCCATTATGATGAGTCCCTATATTCCTACCCTGTTTATGGGCGAAGAATGGGGCGCAACGAATCCCTTTGCGGAATCACTGCAAACCAGTCCCGTTCCGGCTGTTCATGTAACAGACAAAGCAGCTTTGTTAACCCATGATAAGCCGCTGGCCTGGGAATTACTGGATCAGGTTCCGAATAAAACACTTTACCAGTATTACCAGGCGCTAACCGCCTTACGCCGATCACAACCAGCACTGTACCATCTGAACCCGAAGCAGGTAGAAATCAATCACCGGAAAGACCAGCAGACGATGATACTTCACCGATGGTGTCGAGATAATCACGTACTGTGTCTGATGAACTTTTCGAGGGAAGATCAGCCGATTACGTTACCGTCTCTGGGAAAAAACTGGCAGAAGTTACTCGATTCGGCAGACCCGATTTGGGACGGTCCTGGGGCTTCCCTAGATTTTCTCTCGGATGAGGATACGCTTATTCTAGAGCCCGAATCGATCGTGGTTTATAAAGCAGTGTAGTAGTTCGTCATGCCTTTCAAGCGCTCCACTGCCTATTTCTATCAAATTCTAATTGAGTATTAAGCATTGCAGTGGAACTTGGATTTAAGCACGATGAACTATCTTATTCGATTTTACCTGTACGACGACCCATCCCGCCAAAACGTCCGTCAATTAGGCTCAGACTACTGGACCAAGAAGCCCCCCAAGTTTATATACGGCCTACCCTACCGATTAGAACCGGAGGAGTTCGGACCAATCGGTGCCCCCTATCAGGTTTATGTGTTGGCTAATCCAGTCCTGATTAAACCTTTACTGGACAGAGCAAGCCCAGGCAGGAAACGGTTACTGGTTAATGTCTTTTTAGCCCGGCTAGAAGAGTGGGGCTGGTTTGAGGAAGCTCAGGAAGTGAAGCTGAAGGAACAGAAGGGAAGGGTACAGGTTTCTAAAGCAAACGGATAAATTGTTGACGAAGACCGATGATTTAAAAACAGCGCTTTATAGTATTGATGTTACGTACAAACGGATAAATGGCTATTTCGGTCCCGAATTGATCCAAGAGCTATCTACTAAATGGCAGATTCCGGTCAGCGGTTTCAATATCGCGTTGAGAAATTGGGTGGAGTGCGGTTGATTATATAAGGCTCACTTTTCACTCAAAAGCTTCAGCAATACGCCGTTTGTCCAACCGAAACCGTCCTGGTTAGGATATTCCCCGCCCTTGGCCGCTGCCGTACTGACCACATCGTATTTTTCGACCATCTTACCGCTGGCTTTATATACCCGTAAGTTCTCGTTTACCCAGTTGGCTTTAATTTTAGCAGCCAGTGGTAGCTGTCTATAATTCCGTAAACCCCGAATAGCCAGCCACTGCAAGGGAGCCCAGCCGTTTGGCGCATCCCACTGCTCGCCCGTGCGGACGAGCGTGGTAGTCAGCCCGCCGGGTTTCAGGAAGGATTGTTCCAGTTTGCGGGCAACAGCCATAGCCTGACTGGCCGTAGCGATTCGTACAAAAAGCGGATAGACAGCCGCCAGTGAATAAACCGTAGATGGTTTTCTGGCTACAAAATCATAGTCAAAATAAAACTGACTTTTCGCATTCCAGCAGTAACGTTGAATAGCCTCTCGCCGTTGTTGAGCCAGGTGCAGGTACGTTTTCGATTGAGTCTCATCACCCTTCATCCGATACGCTTCGGCCAGGGTTTGTTCCAGATGAACAAGCAGGGCGTTCAAATCAACCGGAATAAAATCCGTTGTGTGGATCGTTTGAAGGTTTTTTCCGTCGCGAAACCAGCGGCTGCTAAAATCCCAGCCTGATTCGGCTGCTGCCCGAAGATGTTGATACAGCATTTTCGGATCTTTGGTGCGTCGGGCCAGTTGAACATCCTCCCGGTACGACTCCGGACGGGGTGTTTGTTTATCATCGTAATAGCGGTTCAGGTAAACGTCTTCGGCCAGCCGAACGACCCGCCGGTGAGCGGGGTGCTGTGCGGTCAGTTGGTCTTTCCCATCCATCCAGAAATCATATTCCTGTTGCAACTGGGGCAGATAATTGATCAGCACCCGGCGTCCCTGCATTTCGCTCAATAGGCTCACCATAAACGAAAAAAACGGTGGTTGCGATCGTCCCAGAAAGTAGGTTCGATTGCCGTTGGGAATAAAGCCAACCGTTTTGATCAGGTAGGCAAAATTGTCGACCATGTTCCGAATCTGGCTAGTCTGGCCCGATGCCCTCAAACCCAGCATCGTGAAATAGCTGTCCCAGTAATAAATTTCGCCAAAACGTCCGCCCGGCACAACGTAGGGCTTTGGTAAGGAAATCAGCGACCCGGCCTGTTGAGCTGCCTTAGATGTAAGAGAAGCGGGCCGGGTAAGCACAGGCCATAAATCTGTAATGTGCTGTTGAGCTGATTGCCCGGCTTTACTGGTATAGCCAGACGCTGGCTTTATCGGTACCGTAAAGTTCTGTAGAACAAACGCTTTCAGATTGAAATCCCTACGCTGACGGGCAATTTCGTAATTGGACAGAATCGTTTCTGGTGGAAATTTAGGCGTACAATCGGCAAAGGTTTTGGAGTCCGGAAAAACGGCTTTCATCTGAACGGCCTCGAATAAGGCTCCAAACTGTTCGTCGGGGCCAGCCAGATTCCGGGTAACGGCGTATGCTTTTTTTTCGAGAACCTGCTGACTCTGAACAGAAGCCAGGCTAAAAATGATGAAAGTAAGCGTTAAAAAAGGTTTTATTGGTTGCCTCATGCAAATGTTTTCAATAATCATTAAGCTGTTTAAACTTTTCAAATTAACCGCAAAGAACGCTAAGGCAAAGCGCAAAGACCGCAAAGAAATTCAGTCAGCAAACTCAGCGTTCTTTGCGGCTTTGTCTCAGCGCTCTCTGCGGTTAAACTAAAGCGCATTGGAGATATAAAAAATAAAGTTTAAACAGGTTCCATATTTACGGTGGTTATCAGGCAGGCCATACCCAGGGGATATGGCCTGCCTCTCCATTCATACTTACACCAGTTCCGGTTCAGAAACAACCGGGACGGGTGCTACGACAATGGATTTGATAAGCTGCAAGGGAACGCGCACCCAATCGGGACGGTGATTGAGTTCCTGATTCAAATCGGTAATGGCTTTTTCGAGCAGGTACGTTTCCAGCATCATTTGCAGATCGTCCGGTTCGGCTGGGATAAACGAACTACCCCGAACCGCTTCCAGATACGCGTGCATAAAGAAACCACTCATGTAGTGCGCCCAGAACTCGGCATAGGGTAAAATACGAACCAGATCATTGTCCGTCACCTGATTGGTCCGCAAAAAACCTTCGTATCCTACGTAATAAAAGGAGCGAATCATGGCCGCAACGTCGCGCAGGGGTGAGCGTTTCAGCCGTCGTTCACTATAACTGCGGGTCGGATCGCCACCGAAATCCTGAATGGCAATATCTTTACCCGTGAGAAGAATCTTCTCTAGCTGCAAATCGCCGTGGATTCGAATTTTACTGGTGTCCAGCTTTTTGCTGTAAATCCGCTTCAGCAGGTTCAGTACGTCGTCTTTTCGACCCAGCATCTGCTCAACCTCTGCTCGTACATCGTCGGGAAGGCGTTGTAGATTCCGTTGCTGGCTCTGATAGCTTTCGCGAACCAACGACTGTAAACCCGAAAACAGTGACCGCTGGTAATGCAGGGAGAATTCTTCCGGGGCAAAATCCGGATGCGTACTGTCAGAAGCCAGTGCCCGGTGCATCTGCCCGATACGTGTGCCTAGAAGCCGGGCCTGTTCTGCGCCCCGTGGGCCGATCAACTCCTGCGTTTCGACGGGTAAGTCATTGAGTGCGAGGGACTGACTCAGGGTACCGCGGGGAACATCAACAGCTGTCGCTAACTGGATCTGATTGCGGGCCAGAACGCGCTCGATAAAGTTGTTGATCCGTTCCAGTACGTAGGTTTTTCCGTCTCCGTGCCGGGCACCCCCTTCCTGCATTACCCCCAACAGGATCGGCTCACCGCCCGAAAACATGTCTACGGCTCCGGCAAATTTTGGAACATAGGAGAAACCAGCGTTTTCGGACAGGAAACGAGTCAATTCCGTATCGGGATTGATGGCCATATCTACCTTCCGGTAGAATTTCAGCAGAAAACAATGGTCGTAGATGATAGCTGCGTAATGATGACTGGACGTAGCCAATTTTGATTTTATGGCGCTGTGTTCCCGAACATAACCGGCCAGCAACGGTGTACACTGAAAGGCCAGATTTCCTTCTTTATGCCTGGCATTTTCAGTCATTTTGTAAAGAAGCGCCTGCTGAACTTCAGGCAGATACAACCCATCGCAAAGAATACCCGACTCATGGCCAAGCTCCAGATTCGCCAGTATAGCCTGTGGGCAATCGTGGGTAAGTTTGGCCGCCTGCGATGCACTGGCAAATGCGATGATCAACTGGAAGATTTCGGGCAAACCCCGCTCATACGTTACTTCTAGCAGCAGTATGTAGGCCGACCCAACCGGGAGCAGAAGTGGTGCATGATTCAGAATAGAGATGCTCCGCATGGTCTGCTTTTTCTCGCTAAACCAGTCTGTTCGAAGTAAATAATCCGGTAAAACCTTTGTTTCCAGTCGCTCGCGGGTGCCATTGCTCAAAATCTGCCCCCATAGCGCCACATTAATTGTCGGTAACTGGAAAGCAGGGATTACGTCCGTATGGGTTTTTTCCAGCACGAACCATTGATAATCATGTGGTGCCAGTGTAAAAAAATACGTTTCATTTTCAGAAACAATGGGAAACGAATTTTGACTGAATGCTTCAACCGGTACGTATCCACTAAACCCCGTTAACTCAATCTGGGCGGGCTGCGAAAACTTCGAGAGGTTAATGACGAACAGGAGGGTTTCGTCGGCATAGGTTCGCGTAAAGGCGAGCACTTTGGGATTTTCGACAGTCAGAAAGTTCAGGTCCCCCCGGCCAAAAGCTTTGTGTTTTTTGCGCAGTGTGATCATCCGCTTCATGAACCAGAACAATGACGATGTATTCTGTTGCTGGGTTTCTACATTGACGGATTCATAATGATACTCCGGGTCGAGAATGGTGGGCAGGTATAGTTTATGAGGATTCGCCGTTGAGAACCCCGCATTCCGATCCGGCGACCATTGCATGGGGGTTCGCACGCCGTCGCGGTCGCCCAGGTAGACATTGTCGCCCATCCCGATTTCGTCGCCATAGTAAATAACGGGTGTGCCCGGCAACGAAAACAGCAGGCTGTTCATCAGCTCTATTTTCTTCCGGTTGTTTCCCAGTAATGGGGCCAGCCGGTGCCGAATACCCAAATTGATTTTAGCTTTCGGGTCTTTCGCGTAGGTCTTATACATGTAATCCCGCTCCTCGTCGGTCACCATTTCGAGGGTCAGTTCGTCGTGGTTACGCAGGAAAATAGCCCACTGGCAATTGTCGGGAATGGCGGGTGTCTGGTCGAAAATATCGGTAATTGGATACCGGTCTTCCATCTGAAGCGACATAAACAGGCGGGGCATGACCGGGAAATGGTAGTTCATATGGCATTCGTCGCCATCCCCAAAGTATGAAGCCGAATCTTCGGGCCACATATTGGCTTCGGCCAGAAAGACCACGCCGGGAAAATGATCGTCTACATGTTTTCGAAGCTTTTTAAGAAAGGCATGCGTTTCGGACAGGTTTTCGCCGTTCGTCCCTTCGCGTTCAAACAGATACGGAACGGCATCCAGCCGAAACCCATCCACACCCAGTTCGCACCAGTAATCGATCATCCTAAACACTTCATCCTGAACCAGCGGGTTGTCGTAGTTCAGGTCGGGCTGGTGATGGAAAAAGCGGTGCCAGTAATATTGCTGAGCCTCGTTATCCCAGGTCCAGTTCGACTTCTCGAAATCCTGAAAAATAATCCGAACATCTTTGTATTGGGTTGGGTCGTCGGTCCAGACGTAGTAATCCCGCTCTGGTGATCCTTTGGGAGCTTTTCGGGCGCGTTGAAACCAGGGATGCTGATCGGAGGAGTGATTAATGACCAGTTCCGTAATGACTTTCAGATTGCGCCGGTGAGCCTCATCGAGCAGGATTTTAAACTGTTCGATATCTCCATAGGACTTATTGATGGTGTAATAATCGGCAATATCATAGCCATCGTCGCGCAGGGGTGATGGATAGAACGGCAGCAGCCAAATGGCCGTCACGCCTAACTCCTGTAAGTAATCTAACTTTTCGAGCAGGCCCTGAAAATCACCAATTCCGTCGCCGTTACCGTCGCGGAAGGCTTTGATGTGTAATTCGTAAATGATGGCGTCTTTATACCACAGGAGATTATCGGATAGGTCCAGATTAGTTTTTGACATAAGGAGATATAATTAAGGGTTATTAGCCGCTTACCAATAGGCTATGCAACTTTACCCGGCAGCATGGACTGGCATTTCTGGCTAAAACGTTGAGCAGAACTAAAGTGCAGCAAGTTGATTCGTTAGACTAAGAATGCGCTTATAATCTGCTTAGAAACTGCTTAGAGGAATTACGTATGGGCGATTATAATAGGGCTATCGAGCTGTAATCCTGTAGAAAACTGAAATAATTCCTCATTGAAAAGGGGAATTAGGTTACGGCTACCAACGTCTCAGTCCGTTGTGGCGATACCATTGGCACTTCACTCGGATGAGTCCGAGTGTTTTTATTCTTTTGTTTAATCTGGTGAATTTGAATGCATGTACCGAAACAACCAGGTCAAAATAAATGCTTTGGTGGCTAAAATTGTCCGTCAGTACCGGAATAAGAAAAGCCAGGCAGTTTTAATTTAGATGAACGTTTAGGAGATCAACATGGTAAGAAATCAAGGTTAATAGCTTCATATAACCAAATAAAAACAAATAGTTACAGCCAATAGTATTAATGGGATTTCTGAGTTAATGTTCAACTGATCTCTTATTAATGTGACTAATAGACCGTTCTGTATTTACGCAGATGATGATGACAGAATTCTTATCGAAGAAGCGTTAAAAGCCTATTCAGATTGTGAGGTGACCTTCTTTGAAGACGGTGAAAAATTACTAGCTAAGCTTTTATCTAGCCCAAAAGAGAATTTACCAATTCTGGTTCTTTTGGATCTGGATATGCCCCGAATCAATGGATATGAAGTACTCCAACAATTACGAGCAACGTCCGCTTTTCGTTCTACTCCAGTCCTTGTTTTGAGCGGTAGCGAGGAAAACAGACTATTCGTGCCGTTTATCAGTTAGGTGCAAATTCTTTTATTAGTCAACCAAGTACGTTTGCCCAGTTAGATCAGTTGTTTAAAGTAACCTACGAATACTGGGTAAAAACGGTTCTTACCCCTCGGCATCCCTGATTTTCGGCAAAATAAAAATGGGAGTGAATCGAAAGCGCTCACGTCTCTAAAAGGCAGTGGTACGTCGGAGTTAATAAGGCGACTAGTGTTCTAGCATAGAATTATCACGAAGTGGTTGGGAATAGGGCGGTTGTCGCCTGGCGTTAAAAAACAAACATTACTACACAAGGTTAAATCGATAGCCGACCGTTTGGTTTGCCCATTTCTTATTTACTAAAAACGGTTGATTATGAAACTGCCCTATTCGCTGCTTTTTTGCCTCACTGGAGGACTATTATTATCCATGTCACATTCTCTGCTGGCCCAAACGTCCCCTTCCGCTACAATGTCCGATCCCACGCTGAAGGCAAGTGGCGTAAAGACCGGCACCAGCCTGGCGCAAAGTGCGACCCAGTCGCCCGACCATACGACCTTGCTTCAGTTACTGAAAGCATCGGGCTTAACTGAGCAGGCTTCAGGCAAAGGTCCTTATACAGTATTTGCGCCGAACAATGGGGCATTTTCGGCGCTGTCAGAACCCTCCTTGTCCGAACTATTACTGCCCTCGAGCAAAAACCGGCTTATCAAGCTGCTGGCTTATCACGTAGTAAAGGGCCGCATAACGTCAGATCAATTGAAAGATGGCCAGACACTGACCAACCTGACGGGTCAGATATTAACCATCCATAAACAGGGGAATGACATCACCGTAGAAGATGGGCGGGGTACCGTAGCCGACGTGATTCAGGCCGATGTAAGAGCAACCAATGGCGTAGTGTATTCGATTAACAAGGTGCTCCAGCGCGACTCGCCTAAAGGGCCCATTGTCCGATAACCAGTGCTCAGGTCAATTTTGTCGCATCACACGCCTATATGCCTACCCGCCTTCGCCAGTATTGGCAACAATTACAGGAATCCCTCTGGTTTGTACCGGGTCTGCTGGTTCTGGCTTCGTTTGGACTAGCCTATGGCCTGGTCGGGTTTGATGCGCATACCAGTTGGCATGGCGAAAAACAATTCCCGCTCCTCTTTGCGTCGGGAGCCGACGGTGCCAGAGGCATGTTATCGGCCATTGCTGGCTCCATGCTGACCGTAGCCGCCCTGGCCTTTTCGCTGACACTCGCTACCATTTCGCAGGTAAGCAGCCAGTATTCGCCCAGAGTGCTGCGTAACTTCATGCGCGACCGGGTCAATCAGGTCGTTATGGGTTATTTCGTCGGGGTATTCTCCTATTGCCTGATTGTGCTGGGTACTATTCGGGGTACCGATGAGGTGAAGTTTGTACCATCAACGGCGGTTTTGGCGGGTTTATTACTGGCTTTGGGTGGTGTAGCCGCCCTGATTTTCTTTATTCATCATATTGCCGAATCGTTACAGACGGGTACAATTGTCCAGCACATTTTTCACGAAACAAACAACGCCATCAATGAGCTGTTTCCCGACCAGTTTGGCGAACCCATTGATGATCCAGAAAAGGCGAAAGCTGCTCTGGACTACGCCGACGAGCAGACGGGCTGGCGACCGGTTATAGCCAGGAAGACGGGTTATCTTCAGCAAATCAATACAGATGGTTTGCTGAGCTGGGCCACCCGGCACCGAGTCGTATTACGAATTGAGAAAGAGATGGGTGCCTTTATCGGCGAAGGTTCTGTACTCTTTAGTGTACGGAGTGGTATGGAACGATCTGAACCTGAAGAAGCCGACTGGCCCGATGATCTGATGGAGTATGTGAGCATCGGGCGACATCGAAACGTTGAACAGGACGTTGCATTCGGTATTCAGCAGCTAGTTGATATTACCCTGAAAGCTTTATCGCCCGGTATTAACGATACCACAACTGCCATTATGGCCATCGATTACCTCGGAGCTGTTGGTGAACGACTGGCCCGACGTGAGTTCCCAGCCCGGTTGCGCTCGGATGGGAAACACCTGCGCGTACTGGTACGTAGTACGGATTTTGAGGATTACATCCGGCTAGCATTTGACCTGCCCCGCATTAATGCAAAAGGCAATCACGCTGTATTTCGGCGGTTGCTGCGGGCGCTGGCCCTGGTCTATGCGGCAACCTGCTCCGATGATCGGAAGCCCATCCTCCGCCAACAGGCAGAGCTACTGAAAACCTACGCCAATCAAACGCTCGCTACCGACTACGAGAAGAAAAATATACAAATCCTGTACAGGAAGTTAGTAACGCTCTGGGCATAAACATCGGGGACTTAGCCAAAGCTGCTTCTAATCAAATTCTAAGGTCTCGTTAAGGTCTGCCTAAGTAGTTCGCTGTTTATTAACGTAATAGCCTACAATGAAATGGCTATATGGGCCGCTTAAGGCCCTACTGAAATTTCAACGAATCCTCTACGACAATGACGGCTGAACATCCTGCGAAACAGAAAACAAGTACCTCCAAGGTTAACCCAAAGCATGTGTTTTATGGTATCATTATTTTGCTGGGGCTTGGCATTAGTTATCTTCTTTTCCGGAATTGGCAATTAACCAACCAGTTTCGGCATGAGCGTAACACAATGCGCGTAACAGCAAAAAACAACCAGCTACTTGTAAACCAGCAACAGCTTACGTTTAGCATGAAAACCTTTGCCTGGGCTGTCCGAAACGCCCTATTACAAAACAAAGCAGGGGAAATAAACGAGTATTTTAACACGCTGGTCAAAGACAAAGGCGTACAGGAAATGCTATTGGTAGACGCCAAAGGGATGATTACACTCTCTACGAACAAGAAAAATCAGGGCATCTTATTCGCAAATCGCTTCCCAGGTTATCTGCTCCAACAGCAGACTATTTATTTCAACAATAAAAACCCGTACGAACTCTCTGCCCCGGTCATGTCCACCAATAAGCGACTTGGCACGCTGATAATGTTCTACAAACCCATCCCTATTCTCCCTGTTACATCAACCGACAATTAATTATCAGGTTTTTCCGATTGATCAAACAGCATCGTTATGATTTTCTTATTGATCTTTTTACAACCCCCGCGCGTGAATGAACCACCATTTACGCTTAACGATGGGCTGATCTTATTCTGGCATACTGTTTGTGATTTCCTAAAAGGCACAGCCGAACGGCTTCCTTATCTGCTGGTGGGCGTTTTTGTCTTCATCCTGTTCTGGCTGCTGGGTAAGCTCCTGCGGAAAGTCATAAACAAGGTAGCCGTCCAAACGCATGCTATAGACGATATGCTTGCCGACTTAGTGAGTCGCATTGTGAGTACGCTGGTTACCATCCTGGGTTTTCTGGTCGCCTGCGTCATCTTTTTTCCATCGTTTAAGCCCGGTGATATTATCGCTGGATTAGGGATCACCTCGGTCGCTATTGGGTTTGCGTTCAAAGATATTCTTCAGAACTTCTTTGCCGGTCTGTTTATCCTGTGGCGTCGGCCGTTTAAGGTTGGTGATCAGATTAGGATCAATAGTTTCGAAGGTACTGTCGAAGACATCAACTGTTAAAAAATAGACAACTGCAAGGGCAGTATTCGTTTAAGGCCATCCCGTGACCACCTTTTTTCTTTAAATAAACTTCCATACGAAATCAGCTAAATAGCTGATCGATAAAACGCAAGAAAATGAAAACGATCAATGCAATTAGTACAATGCTGTTTATAATCACAGCGCTCAATTCATGTACCCCTAAAATGACGTTTGTTACCTCGGCAATTGTTCCGGCAGCAACCGGAGAGGTAAACGTAAAAAAGGACAAGAATAAGAATTATGTCATCAACCTAAACGTACAGAATCTGGCAGAGCCCAACAACCTTAACCCATCTAAAAACACCTATCTGGTCTGGGCGGAATCAACTGAGAATTCAGCCAAAAAATTAGGGCAAATAATGCCCAGTGGTAAATCACTAAAAGCATCCCTAACGACAAGTGTTATTAATGAACCAAAAGCAGTATTCATTACGGCTGAAGATAATGCTGAGGCACAGTATCCGGCAGGGCAAGTCGTTTTAACAACTAGACGATAATCAGTTACATCATTTCCAACTGGCTTACTTTTTACGAAATTATTAGCAGCCAATGACCATCCTGAATAGGGAAACGTTAATAAGTTAATTTCCTCAACAACAACAACTCAAAACAACATGAAAAAGCACACGAGTATGGATGGTTGACAATTCGACGAATTGCTGATGCTGTCAGCTATCTTATTGGAGTTCGGGCCAGCTAGCTAGTTTTACGAACCTTGAAGAGGAGGATTTAATATTGCTTTTGGTGCTTAACGAGTAACCATAATCATCCAATAAATACGCACTAATTGCCATTCCCTGAACACTTAATCACCTATTAGTAAAATTTACAAATTGATTTTCAAGCAATTAAGAGTCGTTCACAAAAACCTCCGAATAAAGGCAGGACAAGATTTATTTACTTTTAATACCTAATTTCTCCATACGGTATTCTAAAGTAGTCGGTTTCAAACCCAGTAGTTCAGCAGCCCCACCTTTACCCCGAATTTTGCCATTCGTTTGTATAAGTACCGATAGAATATAATCGCGTTCAGTTTGCTCATGCCTTGACTTTACATCCGATAATGTCTTTGGTTCTGTTATAGGTGTTGGCACCTGATTTGACTTATTAACAGGATCGTTGATTGAGGGGTGGCTGGAACTGGGATTATTTATAATCCAGTTGTTAGCCAATGATCGGCCGAGTGTGAGCGGTCCCAGGCCATCGCTGATGATGACTGCCTGCTCAATAATATTCTCCAATTCTCGAATATTGCCTGGCCAGGCGTAGCTAAGGAGTTCTGCTAAAGTTGTTGAACTAATTCCTGGACTTGATTTCCCCATTTTCTGGCTATACTTCTGCGCAAAGAAATGAGCCAATAAAGGAATATCCTCTGGCCTTTCCCGAAGGGCCGGTAACAGGATTGGAAACACACTCAATCGATAATACAAGTCCAGGCGGAAACGGCCCTCGGCCACTTCCTTTTCTAAATGCCGGTTTGTAGCGGCAATCACCCGTACATCGGTTTGAATGGTTCCTTTTCCTCCCAGGCGTTCAAATTCTTTTTCCTGTAACACACGCAGGAGCTTCGCCTGCAAGTCCAGGGGCATTTCACCGATTTCATCCAGAAAAATGGTGCCCTGATGCGCCAGTTCAAACTTCCCTATCCGCCGTTCGGCTGCTCCGGTAAATGCCCCTTTTTCGTGCCCAAATAACTCAGATTCAATCAAGTTCATGGGTAGGGTAGCGCAATTTACTTTCACCAGCAACTTATCTTTCCGGGACGATAACGTATGAATAGCGCGGGCAAACAACTCTTTTCCCGTACCGCTTTCACCCATTAGGAGCACAGTAGCGTCGGTAGGGGCAACCTTCTCGACCTGTTTGAACACATGATGGAGTTTGGGGCTTGTACCTACAATCTCATTAAAGCTGGCCGTTGTCTTTACTTCTTCCTGTAAATACTTATTTTCTCTGCCTAATTGCTCATTCAGACGGGCAATCTCATCAAAAGCCAGCAAACGCTCCAGGGTGAGTCTAACCGATTGCTGCAACCGCTCCAGTAGCGATACATGGTCAGGTAGATAGGCATCCGGTTGGCGGCTATAAAAGGAAACCGTAAAGAGGCTTCCCTGCGTAGTGGATAGAGTTGCTAGTAGGTTAGCTTGTAATGAAAAGGTTTTCGCAATGATCTGTGTTAAACGGAAGCGTTGGCAAGACTCCGCATACTCGTTTCCGGTAAGCAGGCTAATGCCGTCCAGAGGGGGGAGTTCGGCCCGTAACTGATCGTATTTCTGCGCCGTTAACCCAGTCATTCGTAGAAAATCAACTGAATGAATGGTCTGGTACTCGTTTAGTCCGATTCTGAAGAAACTACAGGATCGGGTGGTCTTTCCTTCGTCAAGGCTGAGCGTAATTAAATCGAACGGAATAAAGGGCTGCAGACAGGTTGCTACGTTTAGCAGTTTTTGCACCCAATCATTGACTTCCGACAGCGCATTCGTCAACGAAATCTGAAGCATTTTTTCCTCCCGAAGTTTCTGCTCCAAACTATGGGCGTGGCGATAAAAGGCAATTTCCAGCGTGTAAAGAATATCTTTCGAACGAAACGGTTTTACAATATACCCGTAGGGCTGCGTTGCTTTTATTTCGTGCAGAACACCATCATTCGCATTAGCCGAAATGTAGATAAACGGAATGTGCTGGGCCCGCAACGTTCGGGCAAAGTCTAAGCTCGTTTCGCCCCCCTTCAGGTAAATGTCCAGCAGCACCAAATCTGGTTGATGGTCAGCAAGAAGGTCCTGAGCTTCCTGCACGCTGACGGCAATCCCAACGACTGTATAGCCAGCGTCCAGGAGTATATCTTCCAGGTTGTCGGCAATCAGCAGTTCGTCCTCCACAATCAGCACCCGAGCACCCGGATTAACCGTTTTTCCAGCAACGGCGAGATTAGCTGAGGTGGGCATGATGCGGCTGAAGTTTGATTACCGGAAATGAAACGGATATTCTGACTCCTCCTTTAGTTTCAACCTGGAATATACCGCCCAATTGCTTCGTTAGGCGACGCATAATATTCGCCCCCATGGATCCCTGACGACGAAGATCAACGTCTTCAGGTAAACCCACGCCGTCATCCTCAACCACCAGTTGGTAGTTTTCGTCGTCCACTTGAGTCAATGACAAGTTTATCGTACCACCTTGCTCATCAGACTGGTACCCCGCAGGAAAGGCGTACTTTAGGGCATTGGTAATGGCTTCGGTAATGATTAGACCTAGCGGAATTGCCTGTGAGACATCCAGTTCCAGCGGAGCTAACTGGTAGTGGAAGGTGATCTGTTCCTCATGATTAAATGATTCTTCCAGTTGGTCGACTACCTCGCGGATATAAGTTGACATATCGACGTGCGACAGGCTGTCGGAGCGGTACAGTTTCTGGTGTATAAGCGCCATGGCACGCACCCGGTGCTGGCTCTGCTCAATAGCCCGAATGGCACCTTGATCGGAGAGGTATTTACTCTGGGTGTGCAGCAGGCTGATTGTCAGTTGCAGGTTATTTTTTACCCGGTGATGAAGCTCTTTTAATAGCCATTCTTTTTCACTGACCAAAGCCTGAAGCGACTCATTTTTGTCGTTGATTTCTTTTTGGTGCCGCTCCAATCGTCGACTATTTCGTAGTTTAATCATGTACCGGTTATAGAGTAGCGCTACGATTAATAATAATAGAACAATACTGACCAGGGTGACATTCTTCAAATTATTTGCCTGCTGCAACTGCGTTTTTTGTAGTAACCCCTGTTCAGTCAAAAACCGAATGTCTAAATCTTTTTTAGCTGTTTCATATTTAACCTGCACTTCCTGAATTTGCTTGTTTTTGGCTTCATTAAAAATGGTATTGTTTATTAATTGAGCCTGATTTAAATGATTAATAGCCGACAAATAGTCACCTCCTGAGGAATCGGCTTTAAAAAGCATTTTCTGAATATCACGTATTGTTGTAAATGCATGCACATGGCTAGCTTCAAATAATGCTTTTTTAAAATGAATAATCGCATTGGCAAACTGTTTTTTTTCGTAATAGTAACAACCAATATCATATTCAACATCACCTGTAATTTCATTATATTTTCCTAAAAAATTGGCAAACTCGATCATTTGCTCATTATACTTCTCCGCTACTGGCTGATTATGAATATTATTGTAATAATAAGCGAATGTTCTGGCTAAACTGGCTTTGCCATAATAATCGGCAGGCGGATGTTCATTTGAAAAGGTTTTAATGAAACTGAATGCTTCTTTATGTCTATTTAGCGCAATTAACTCCCGAACAAATAGGCCAGCTTCCCGGACTGTGTAAAAGTCAACGGGATTCGAAATAGGGCAGTTGAACACTTTCCTGTAGTAGCGTATGCAATTCTCTGTCTGCCCCAGTTCATGATATATATTAGCTAATCGGCTATACAGATTGACTGCGCCAGCTTTGTCGTTCGTTTTTTCCATGCTTTCCACGCATAGTAGGGAATAGTGCAGGCATTTTTTATAATCTCCTCTACGATTATTAATAACAGACAGATAGTTATATACATAGTGCAGGTTTGGAAAATGGATCGCTTTATAGTTAGCTAGTAGTTGAAAAAATTCCTTTTCAGCCAGGTCGAATTTATCTTGCATTAAGTGTACATCGGCAATATACATTTGTGTTTCTAACACTTTCACCGTATTATTTAATCGCTGATATAAAGCCGTTATTCGCTCAAAACAATTTAATTTTGTCAGCCCAATCGTATCTCTTTTCGGCAGGATAAAGGCAATCCTATGCCATATCTGTATCTGATTTTCAATCGATTTCAGCTTACCAATAGTGTTTGATAGGTATATGCTATATTGTTTTCCCTTATTTATATCTCCTACTTTATAATAATACTCGCTTAAAAAATAGAGTATTTCTTCCCGCCATTTCAGCGAATGAAGCTCATTATTCTTTTTTTCGGCTCGTTTAATAAATACAAAAGCACTGTCTATATCAATTCGGGTAGCTTCACTTTTAAACATGTAATAATCGGCCATTTGAAGCGCAAACTCCACTTGCTTGTCGCCTGATTCAGCACCTTGATATTGTGTCAGTATCTGATCTAATGGTTTATTTAATGCCAGCTGCGCATAGACTGCTTCGAGGGAGAACAGGGCTATTCCAGTTAGTAAGGAAAGCTTTCTGAGGATATTCATCCGTTTTGCATGGAGTAAGTTCTTCTGTTAAAGCGTTTGCAGCTAAACCAAAGAGTTCATTTTTCATAGGGTGAAGCTGCTGCCTGTTGAGGCTTAAAAACTGATTCAAGATAGTACAGAATAGCCAACAAGCCATTGACCAACAGCTTGTTTTTGGCCGTCATCACTTCCATTCAGAACATCAGTCGTGGCCGAGTTACCCTCGTTGTTAAGGGCCATCAACCAATTTAAATGCCAATCAATGTAATGTGGTCCAGCAGTAAGCTATGGCCTAAACAGCAAAAAGGTTCCTCGTGTATTCTCCCAGAATCTCCAGAAATCTCCAGTTTCACCCAGATTCCACCAAGATTTTTTGGCTGGCTAACTGATTAATACTGGTAATCAGAGGAGTTCATTTTTACATCAAAATCCCTTTTATAAACTGCCAGGCCCTATTTCATGAGGTTCGTAAGCTCTTTCCGGATCGGCCTTACAGGTTTGGTATGACACTTGGTATCCAGACAAGCAGTGGCCGCTTAAACGTGATCGAATCCTGATACGGTTTTAACCAAACAACTGAAATCATGAAACCTGTTCGTCCCAAAACCATCGTTTTTATTACCGGTGCCTTTGTTAGCAATGATTGCTGGCAGGAGTGGCAAGCTTATTTTCAGCAGAAGGGATACACGACCCTCGCTCCGGCCTGGCCCCACAAAGGTGCCCCGGCCGACGTATTACGTAACCGCCAGCCGGATGCCCAGATTGCCTCCAATCGGCTGGCAGAACTGACGAATTATTACGCCCAGATTGTCGAACAGTTACCTGAAAAACCCATTTTAATTGGTCATTCCATTGGTGGTCTGATGGTTCAGCTCTTATTGCAGCGGGGTCTTGGAGCAGCAGGAATCGCCATTCATTCGGTTCCTCCGCAGGGGATATTCACCTTCAAACTGTCGTTTCTCAAAGCAGGTTGGAAGGCGCTCGGTTTTTTCACCTCCACTAAGGAATCGTATCTGATGTCGTTCAAAGATTGGCAATATGCCTTTACCAATGGCATGCCAGTGGAACAGCAAAAAACGGCTTACCACCAGTTCGCCATTCCTGAATCCAAACTCATTGTTCGGGATACCATTACCTCAGCAGCACACGTCGATTTTAGTAAGCCTCATGCGCCCCTATTGCTCACAGCTGGTAGTACAGATCACACGATCCCGGCCTCGCTCAACTACGACAACTACCTCAAATACCAGCATGCTGATTCGGTAACGGACTATAAAGAGTTCAAAGGGCGCAATCACTTTGTGCTGGGGCAACCTACCTGGAAAGAAGATGCCGACTACATTCTATCCTGGCTTAACAAGACCTTACCTCAAACTGAAATGCCCCCTCGGTTCATGAAAATTAATCACGAATAATGTGCCTCTTTCGTCCACGTATCAACCAATCAATTCCCATGAAAACCATCCTCCTATCCGTATTACTCCTGGTAACGGGCATTGTTACCCTATCGTCATGTTCAAAAGATGACGCGGTTACGTCTGCGTCCAAAACGTTTGTGCTGGTACACGGAGCCTGGCAGGCATCCTATGTCTGGCAGGCCGTTAAAGATCAGTTGGTACAGCAAGGTCAACATGTAGTGGTAGTCGAACTGCCTGGTCATGGAGCGGACAATACCTCACTTGCTACCTTATCCATGGATGTATACCGGGATAAGGTCGTGGCTGCGATAAACGCTCTCCCCGAAAATGTGATTTTGGTTGGTCATAGTATGGGTGGGATGGTTGTATCGACCGTTGCGGAAAAAATCCCCGGCCGAATCGACAAACTGGTTTATATCGGGGCATTTTTACCGGCCAATGGCCAATCCCTGCTGGCGCTGGCTTCCACAGATAGCACCTCGCAACTGGGTCCCGCTTTAATACCCTCTGCGGACCAGCTTACGTTGGGTATCAAACCTGAAAATTTAGCCCCCCTCTTCATTCAGGATGGGTCAGATGCCGTGAAAAAGCAGGTTGTCGATAACTACCGGGCTGAACCGTCCATTCCCTTCACCAATCCGGTTACGCTGACGGCAACCAATTTTGGAAAAGTACCCAAATATTACGTGTATACGGCGCAGGATCATGCGGTGGGCCTAAATCTGCAAAAACGTATGGTAGCCGCAGCCGGAATTAAAAGTACATACACACTCAATAATAGTCATTGCCCGTTCCTGTCGATGCCAACTGAAGTGACAGTGCTACTTCAGGATATTGCAAAACAAGTTCCAGCCCAATAAAAACTCACCTCACGGCTGCGGCTGTCCCAACCGAAACGTCGGCCCCTCCTTCTACTGACTCAGACGAGAGACGAATCAAACAGTCTTAATCCTTTCCTATTATGCTAACCCTAGAAGCAGCCATTGATCTCGATGACCAACAGGCACCGGTCAATTACACAGCGTTAAATAAGCAGTTTATTCATGGGCAATGGGTTGATGGACAGGAAGATGCTCCCATTGACAACCTGAATCCATTTACGAATGAAGTTATTCATACGCTTCATTCGGCAGGAACGACTGATGTGGATGTTGCCTTTGAGGCTGCTAAACAGGCATTTCCTACCTGGGCCGCCACAAATCCGCTCGTTCGTCGGGATATATTACTGAAAGCAGCTGCAATTCTGCTGGAACGTCAGGAGGAGTTTATTGACTGGCTCACCCGCGAAACCGGAAGCACTTATTTAAAGGGCTTGCTTGAAGTGCAGCAATCACACGATATTCTGGTAGAAGCGTCCTCGTTTCCTACCCGCATGCATGGACGTACCACCACCTCAACAATTGATGGAAAAGAGACATACGTATACCGGAAACCGTTAGGTGTTGTAAGCCTGATCAGCCCCTGGAATTTTCCTCTATACCTCTCTATGCGGACAATCGCTCCTGCCCTGGCGGTTGGCAATACGATGGTTGTCAAACCGGCCTCACAATCCCTGGTTACGGGCGGAACAATCATTGCCAAACTGTTGGAAGAAGCGGGCATTCCTGCCGGTGTGTTTAATGTAGTGGTTGGCCGGTCGGACATCATGGGGGATTACTTCACGGCTCATCCCTATTCGAGAATGGTTTCGTTTACGGGGTCTACGCCAGTGGGAAAAGGGATAGGACGAATTGCTGGGGAAGGGCTCAAAAAGTCGGCGCTGGAGTTGGGAGGCAACAATGTATTCATGGTTCTGGATGATGCCGATGTGGATAAAGCCGTTGACGGGGCCGTGTTTGGGCGATTCCTGCATCAGGGTCAGGTTTGCATGGCTACCAATCGCATTATCATTCACGAAAGTTTGTACGAAGAGTTTAAAACCAAGTTTGTGGCCCGGGTAAATCAACTTCCCTATGGGGATCCGGCGGATAAAAGCACAGTGGTTGGCCCCCTGATCGATCATAAATCGGTTCAGCGTATTCTGGGCATTTTGCAAAGTGCCGTAGCGGATGGTGCTGTTGTCGAAACCGGAAACAGAGCCGAAGGGAATGTCCTGCATCCCACCGTTCTATCAGGTGTCACTAAACACATGCGTGTGTTCAAAGAGGAAATCTTTGGCCCAGCCGTAGGCCTGGTTTCCTTTGCCAACGACGAGGAAGCCATCGAGTTGGCCAATGCAACCGACTTCGGTCTGAGTGGTGCTTTGTATACCCGAGATATTTACCGGGGCATGCAACTGGCCCGGCGCGTGGAAACAGGTATGATGCACATCAACGACCAGTCGGCTAACGACGAAGTGCATACCCCATTCGGGGGTGAAAAATCATCGGGAACCGGTCGCTTTGGTGGTGATTTTATTCTGGAAGAACTGACGACCGTTCAATGGGTGAGTGTTCAGAAAGTGGCACGGCAGTATCCGTTTTAACTCGGTGTTGCGTGTCAGCAGGCATTAACCTTACTTCAACACACAACCATGAATCGACTTCAAAATAAAGTAGCCATTATTACAGGCGGAAGCAGTGGTATCGGCCTGGCCACTGCCAAAGAATTTATCGCTCAGGGAGCCACTGTTCTGATTACCGGACGTAGTGAGGAATCACTGACTCAAATCACCGCTGAACTGGGAGAAAAAGCACATGGCATTGTCTGGGATGCCAGCATTCCAGACAATGCAGACCATTTGTCATCCTTCGTGCAGGCCAACTTCTCCAGTATCGACATTCTGTTCATCAATGCAGGGGTGGCCAAATTTGCCCCTTTTGAGAAAATGACGGAAGCCATTTTTGACGAAAGTATAAACACCAATGTTAGAGGGGCTTATTTCACCATTCAGGCGCTTGTTCCTTTTTTTAAAAATGGCGGCTCTATCATTTTAAACACGTCTATCAATGCCCACGTTGGCGCACCCGGTGCTAGTGTATACGCAGCCACGAAAGGAGCCTTGCTGACGATGGCCAAAAATTTATCTACCGAGCTAATTGCTCACCAGATACGGGTAAACGCCATTAGTCCAGGGCCGGTCGATACGTCTTTGCATAGTGCAACCAAACTCGGCATTTCGGATCAGCAATTGATCCAAATGAATCAGGGAATTATTGAGGCTATTCCGCTGGGGCGCTTCGGCAGGCCAGAAGAAATTGCCAAGGTTGCCCTATTCTTCGCATCGGACGATTCCTCATTTGTGGTGGGGGCCGAGCTGATCGTGGATGGCGGCATGTCAATGGGCTAAAACAACTATAGGAAGTTACTTAACGGTAGCTCCCAAGTTTAACCAAAACAATCATGTACACACTTAACCGCTCTTTGGGCGTTCTAACCAGCATTATTATGGCAGTTTCAACAATCGGCGGAGTAGCCGCTCAATCGACAAAAACAGGAGTAACCAACGTAGTACTTGTTCACGGTGCATTCGCCGATGGGTCAAGCTGGTCCAAGGTTATTCCTTTATTGGAAGCCAAAGGCCTTACTGTAATTTCTGTACAAAATCCACTAACCTCACTGGCCGACGACGTAGCAGCTGCTAAACGGGCTATCGCCTTACAGAACGGCCCGGTGCTGTTAGTGGGTCACTCCTGGGGTGGCGCGGTGATCACCGAAGCGGGTAACGACCCCAAGGTAGCCGGGCTGGTATATGTGGCGGCTGGTGCGCCCAACGAAGGACAGTCGTTTGGTGAGATGGGCCAGACCGCCCCTCCTGCTCCGGGTTTTGGTGAAGTCAGACCCGACGCTTCCGGCTTTCTTTCCCTAACAGCCAAAGGCATTAAAGAAGATTTTGCCCAGGATCTGTCCGAAGCGGAGACTAAGCTTATGTTTACTACGCAGGGCCCCTGGTCGGCCAAAGCAATCGACGATAAAATTTCCAAAGCTGCCTGGAAAACAAAGCCTTCCTGGTACATTGTTGCCAGCGGAGATCGCATGATCAATCCAGAACTTCAGCAAACCTTAGCGAAGAAGATCAAGGCAACCACCCTTACACTCACGTCCAGCCATGTTCCTATGGTCTCACAACCGGAGAAGGTAGCCGCTTTTATTATCGAAGCAGCCAGTCATGTAAACGGGCACTAAATTAGAAAGTCTCTCGTCAAGGCCTGCCCCTAAATTAGGGCAAGCCTTGACGAGAGACTTTCAGAAGGGCTAGTACTAGCTGACGTAGGTGCCTTTTGTCCCAACTATCTTCCCAACCCAGATTTTACCAGAGTTTGAAAATGCGTTGGTTCAGCATGTAGTTAAAAAGAGCATCGGCCTGCTCCCATGTACGAGTAGCTAGACGCAGCTATCCCATTAATATAGTATATAACCCAAGTTGTGTGGTAATAAGCTGCATTAAATAAAAAAGCATGGTTTGAATAGTTTTGAGTCGCCAAACCTAAACTATTGACCATGCTCCACTTCGACACCGACGACTTACGCGATGTGTTCGTGTACGCAATGATAGACGACTATCTTAAGACTTGCAACCACTGTCGCTCCACGGGCGCTTCTGCCAGTGGGCAACCACCTAAACTGATCGATGCCGAGCCGGGCCGCCGGTGCGGTCTTGTTTGTGTTTGTCATCGCTTGTCTGGACTTTGGCGGCAACTGCCAGCAGGCCATGCGCTCGATGAAGCGTGCTCGCAACATCACCCACAAACTCAGCCGCTCTCAATTTAACCGGCGACTCTACAGGCTGCAAGACCGGCTAGCTGAACTCGTTGCGTTGCTAAGTAGCTGGGCCAAGGCCGAGAATACCCACTTTGCCATTGATTCTTGTCCCCTGCCGGTCTGTAAAAACATTCGCATTAGTCGTTGCCGACTGGTGCAAGGAGCGGCTTTTCGAGGCTATAACGCCAGTAAACGGGAATATTTCTACGGTTATAAAGTGCATTTGGTCACGGCCGCTGATGGGCGGATCGTAGAGTTTGACTTCACACCAGGCAGTAACCATGATCAAATTGCCTTCGAGTTGTTGGGTTTTGACTTACCGGTCTGTAGCACCGTTTACGGTGATAAAGCCTATAACCACTACATCCAGGAGGACTTGTTAGCCCAAGCGGCTGGGATAGCCTTTGAGCCCATTCGGCGCAGTAATTCCCATCAGGCTGACAATGATTACTGCACCAACTGGCTGCGCCAGCAGGCGCGACGGCACGTGGAAACCGATATTAGTCAGTTAGTGGATCGCTGGCCTCGGCGCATTCATGCGGTAACGGCTAATGGCTTTTTACTTAAAGTAGTAGGCTTTATATTGTCCCACCACCTCTTGTTTTTCTTTTAACCACACAACTTGGGTTATATATTCTCAGAGGCATGTATACGTGTATAGCTATCTCCGGTAATAGCAGTTGAAATTATCCTGATTACAGCCGACAAACGCTATTTACGGTTCCGGGGGCAATACTGGAGGGGACGCTTTCTTGTACCCAAGCGAATGGGTACTCCGTAAAGTATCTACGAATTACGTTTCCTGGACTCTGGCTCCTTTTTGGATACTTTGACACGCACCGTCTACCAGCCAACAGATCGATCCGTATGTTCAGTCAAAACTGAAAGCAGCAGCATTCCTGGGGGATGACCTAACTTAGGTATAGGCCTACTTCATTAGTTTGCTAACCATATGTCTACTTTAGACTTGAAAAAGCATAGTTTAAGGTGCTTTTTCAAGTTCCTGATAAACCTGCTTGAGATGTTTAACAATCAGTGAAATATATACAGGTTCGTTTAAGCTCCATTCCTCTACTTCAATATCAGGAAGCCTAAGTTCAATCGTTGTCTCAATCTCCTTAATCCAAATTGAAACAATACGCCCCAGGAAATGGGGGTTATTTGTCTCAATATAGGGGGTTACCGTCGGCAGGGCATTTTGTATTTTTTGCATTAGGCGGCCCTCAAAACTACTCCCAGTTGCTCTCACTATAGTATGATATTACTGCCCTAATCAGGCGTAGCGTAGTGTAGAATCTGGCAACAGCGAGTCCAGAAAAGTTACCTACAGCGGGAGTACACCTTGTTATAACTTTTTGTTTTATTATATTCATATAGCCCTATCAATTAGGGTTATTATCCCAACTTTAATCCCGTAAACATTCTTCTGTAGTAAAACGAATAATACTACCAACGCAGCGGCATCTATTTAAAGAGGCAGGGAAGCCTTTAGGCAGGACTGTTCCAGATAGAGGTAGCCTGTTCGTGAGCACCGGTTATTGCTTGTAGCTGCCTGTTACAAGCAATAACCGTTAAATGTTATGCCTAAAAGAGCATTCATTTTATCAAGTGCAAACGAGCATTTATAGTATAATTTCGTCATAATGCCGTTTTGCACTTTAAGAAGAATAGGGCGAAAGCCCTAATTTTAAGAGTTTAAGCTCATTTTTGGGTTGATAAAATGATAGCATACAAATGCTTCACCTATCATTTGTATTTTCAAAAAGTGAAGCATGGCCTTGTCAACCCGATCTGGACTTTATGGCGACTTATTACGTTTGACCAAGCAGAAAGACCTTGATTTAGTTACAATCCAAGTATTTGTAACAAGTGCCGGTTAACCTGTTCGTTCAAAAAGCCCTCAATAGGAGAGTCAGCTAGTTCCTTCCGGCCAAGTGTTATCTAAGCAGACAGGTACATATACCCTGCTTAAACCTCCTATTTAAGTGTATACTCTAAGTTTACCACTTGTTTTTCCTACCTTTATTGGAAGCCTCTCCTTATTGCTATATTGGAAACATCCATTCTAATTCGTAATCATGTCACTATTCGGGGCTCCGGGCATCAACCCATGCTGTTTGCCCACGGATTTGGGTGCAGTCAGCAGATGTGGCGATTCATTACCTCAGCCTTCGAGACAGACTACCGACTTATTTTATTTGACTATGTCGGCTCCGGTTCGTCCCAGCTCAGCGCCTATAACCCCGACCGTTACAATAACCTTAATGGCTACGCCCAGGATGTGCTTGACATCTGTACAGCGCTGGATTTGACCGACATCATTTTTGTGGGCCATTCAGTTAGTTGTATGATTGGCTTGCTGGCTTCACTAAAAGCGCCTGAACGGTTCAGTCGCCTGATTTTGATTGGTCCTTCACCCTGCTACATCAATGACGGGGCGGAGTATGTGGGCGGATTTAACCGCACCGATATTGAGGAGTTGTTACTGACCATGGAGAAGAATTATATCGGTTGGGCTAATTTTTTGGCGCCTGTGGTGATCAATGATCCAGCGCAACCTGAGCTGACCCAAGAACTAAGTGAAAGCTTCTGCTCAACGGACCCCCTCATCGCCCGCCAGTTTGCTCAGGTAACGTTTTTATCCGATAATCGCCTGGATATCGCCAAGTCGACAGTTCCGGGCCTGGTCCTGCAATGCACTCAGGATTTAATTGCTCCCCTTGAGGTGGGCATGTACGTACATCAACATCTGCGGGATAGCCAACTGATCCTGCTGAATGCAACAGGGCACTGCCCCCACCTAAGTGCACCCCAGGAGACGATACAGGCCATAAACGCGTACTTACAGCCAAGCCAGGGCTTAAACGGACGATGAACGGTTTGTCGGATGAGTTACTCAACCAGATGCCAGGTGGCTATTTCTACTTCACCGAGGAGGGCATCTTACTGGGAATTAATCAGACCCTACTTGATCAGCTAGGGTATGACGCCCCGGACATGGCTGGCAAGCCCGTGGAAGCGCTGCTCACCATCGCCAGTCGGATTTTTTACCAGACCCATTTTTATCCACTGCTGAAACTACAAGGCAAAGCCGACGAAATTTTCCTGTCTCTGCGGATGAAAAATGGGCAGGCTCTTCCTGTCTTGCTGAATGCAGCTAGCCTGAAGCGGGACGATTCCCGAGTCTACCAGTGTGTCTGCCTGCCGGTACGCCAACGTCAAAAGTACGAAGAAGAAATTCTACAGTCCAAACGCGAGGCCCAACAGGCCCTGCGCGAAAACAAGGAGCTGCTCGAAGCCAAACAAACGTTAGAGCAGCATCAGCACTTGCTGGATCAACAGCTAACCGAGTTAGCCCAAAAGAATCAGCAACTCTGGCAGTTTAGTAAGTTGATTACCCACGATCTCCAAGAGCCGTTGCGCAAAATAACGCTGTTGGCAGATGCTTTACGGCAGGAAGAAGGTCAGGGCCTGGTGCTGGATGAGGGGAAATTACTGGATCGGATTATGGCAGCCAGTCAGAGCATGCGGGCCTTAATCCGAAGGCTGGGGGACTATCTCTCCCTGGAAGTCGATCCAGAACAGATCGGCCTGATTGACTTGCAGCAGGTTGTAGTAAACGCCAGCGAACGAGTCAGTCAGCAGCATGTAACAAATATCCGCTTAGTGACGCACGACCTGCCTCAGATTGAGGGAGACAGGGGGCAGTTAGTCAACTTGTTCATTGAACTGATGACTAATTCCGTTTTAATTAGTCATCAACCGGCTCATCCCCCGCTGGAAATTACCATTACTGGCCAGCTCATCGAGCAAAATAGTTTCCGTTCACTACCGGGCAAGTATCGCTACGAGGAATTTATTCGGATTACCTATTCGGATAATGGTCCGGGTCTCAAGATAGGACTGGGTGACCAGTTATTTCTCATTCACAAGAATACTAGTGCTGGTTTGTTGAAGTTAGGGTTTGGGCTGGCCATCTGCAAAAAGATTATCGATAATCACGGGGGTATGATTTCAGTGACTCCGAACAGTGGATCAGGAGCTGAGTTTGTTATCTTGTTGCCGGTTCGGCACCACAACTTGATAACCAACTAAGTACAGGTTAAAGACCAAGCCCGTCGACCTTGGTTGGCAAACACTCATCTATGATGTGACGACCTATCTCTTAAATAACCTCGGGTGCATTCTCTCAGGCTAAACCAGAAAAATCTTCGTAGATGTGCTGGTGACAAAATAGCCAGACTCCCTGCGCAGTACAAATTTGACCCCCAGATCAGTGGAATGGCCCCGTGTTGATTCGCTCGTAACCAGAATGGCTGAGCCTGTCCGATATCAGCCCACCCACCAACTTCAACTTGGGCTTGCCAGCTTGATCGATTGGCGTGTTGGGCTACTTCGTTGTAGGCGCTAAAACTGGTTAAGGCAAGCACCAGAAACAGGCGTCCAACAAATCGTTGGTCGATAATGGATAGCATCTCAGAGGGGAATATAGCTTCGTAAGCAACTATAGTACAGGAAGTTGATTCGCTCGCTTCATTCGCCAGGAGAGCAATAGGGCCATAAGAGCTAATACGCCCAGCCCATATGGAGCATAACTAGCCACCTGCTCTACCCCTTTAGTTAAGAAATTAGGTTGGCCCGTGATGCGCTCAACCACCCAAGCCAGGGCCGCAATAGCAGCCAGGAAAGCTCCGGTCAACCGGACAATCCGGTAAGTTGGTGTACGACTGAGCAGCATCAACCAGGGAATGGCCAGGCCAATAATCAGGAGCTGCATCAATTCAATACCCAGATTAAAGCCCAGAATACTCAGCGCCATTGGCCCCATATCCAGTTGCAGATTGGCTAACGTACTGGCAAACGCCAGCCCGTGAACCAGACCGAAGCCAGCAGCTATCCAGGCTTCCCGACCCGGAAACAAAGGTCTAACGGCATGAGCCGCCGACACTAGAATCGACACCGCAATCAAAATTTCGACGGGTTGGGCGGGTAACCGCACCCAACCCATTGCCCCCAGCAATAGGGTCAGTGAATGGCCGATAGTGAAGGCAGTAACGATCAGCAAGATATGCCGAAGACTATAGTGAACTCCACCAAACCGGCTCCAACGCTTCCCAACCACGAGTAGCGGAGCGGGCAATAGTAACACGAGTAAAAACAGTAAATGGTCGGTTCCTTCCGCAATGTGTTGCGTACCTAACTTTATCATCGCGGTCAAGCCTGTCCAGGGGCTACCCGATGCCAGGTTAATCGGCAAGGGCAGAATACGATCGTTGACGATGTCTAAACTGATTGTACCCACCTGCACAGGTTCCGCTTCGACCAGTTGCCCGCTTTCCCAATCCTGACGAACCGACACCAGAATTTTATGGGTCCTCACCTGATGTAACACGACGTCGTAGTGAAAGGTAAACTGCCGCACGTCTTCGCCCGACGGAGGCATCATCTGCACCTGAGCGGTTAGCTCGCGATACACGCCGTTGATCGGGTTTTGGCTTTCATGGACAGTCAGTTTCCCAACCGATACCGTCCAGAAACGCCCGTCGGGACTTTGCGGATGAATGTGCATTTTCATATACGCCCGCAGTTGAGGGCCCAGCCGCTCCACCAGCCCAGCCGATGAATCGTTGACCGCATGGCCCCAGGCCGATTGCAATTCGACCAGTGGAATCTGAAGTTCGGCATCAATGCGGTTGGCGTGCACGTTCAGCAACACCACCGAATTAGGCATGGGGTGAGCTGTGGATAGGGTTGGTAGCCAAGCTACCAAGAAGCCAATTAAGTAAACCATCAGCCGTCCGACTGGACGGCTGATGATAAAAAATAGGTGTTTCACGAGCGAAAAATTACTTTGTACCACCATAGTATGTGGTATGATCCCGCCAGACCGAGTGCGGGTGCGGTGTATTTTTAATGATAACCCCGCCTTGATACGGAAATTCGATCCAGACATTAGGACTATCACTTACCAGAATGTATCGCTTCATCCGTTAGTTACCACCATAGTCTGTGGTATGATCCCGCCAGACCGAGTGGGAATGGGGTGTATTCTTAATGATAACCCCGCCCTGATAGGAAAACTCGATCCAGACACTCGGCCCATCAATACGCACATAATCGCCTTGCGAACTCATCGCGGTTGTTCCTGAATAAGCGATGTAGGTATTGGCTAACTCCGAGGTATACTTGGTTAGTACGGAAGCCGCCAGGCTCGCATCCAGATCGTTGACATACAACTTAATGGCACTTAAAACCAGCGCCTGCTTGTCGCTGCTCAGATTGCTCACCAGCAGACCGGACTTGGTAGCCGGAAATTTACCATCCTGCCCGGGCCCCAGTACCAGATCATTGTAAGTGCCGGATAATTTTGCCGTCGTTTGCTCGGCGGTACTCAGCCCCGTTAGCATGGCGGCAAAAGCTACTCGCTCCTGCTCAAAGGCCTGGTATGTACGACTGGCTGTGGTCACAGCCGCCTGAGGCTCGGTGCCCCGAAAAGCGGGGGTAACACCCGTATTCGCTCCGCCGTTAAAGGTGAAAGGCTGGGTGTAATGGTGGCCGGTGAACAGAATCGCCCACAAGCTCGACGTACTAGGCGTACCCAGAATCGAGATATAATAATTACCAGCCCCGTAATCTGAACCTCCGCCAATGGTGTTGAGGTAATCATCGGCTACCAGATTGCCGATCATCTCATCATAACCTTCGTTCGTTGTGTTTAGCGCCAGCACAGCTACCATCAGGTTGCGGAAGGCGGCTAGTTGGGTGTCGCTGAGTGAGCCCAGGCTGATCCCTATTCGGGCGGATAGACCCGCGGGCAGGTTCGACCATTTTTGGGCGTTTGATTTGGAATAGGTGAGTTGAGTGGTGGCCAGTTGCGTACTGGATAAGGTCGCTTTA
This sequence comes from Spirosoma sp. KCTC 42546, assembly GCF_006965485.1. Classification (NCBI taxonomy): domain Bacteria; kingdom Pseudomonadati; phylum Bacteroidota; class Cytophagia; order Cytophagales; family Cytophagaceae; genus Spirosoma; species Spirosoma sp. KCTC 42546. The sequence continues at coordinate 569,324 of NZ_CP041360.1, read as the reverse complement.
AAGGCTTCGGTCAGGCAGACGATCTGAGCAACACCGGTTGAGGTACAGGTTGTAGTTGTAGCCGTAGCGGACAGAGCCGTTGTAATTGAGCTGGAGCTACTTGTTGTCGAACCTGTTGAACTGGAACTGGTGGAGTCGACCTCCGTTGATTTACAGGATTCGAAGAGGTTAGAGAACCCCAGTAGGATTAGCAGGGAGATAGCTAGGTTAATTCGTTTCATGATGTATGCTTCGTAATTCTACGTAACGCCTGTTTGCTTTTGTACTCTAGTACTTAAAACCGGTAATCACTGTTGCACAGCCAATGCCTTGGTGGGGTAAAGAGCCAAAATGTTGTGGCGAATGAGCTGTTTATTGATTGATCAGCATGGATAATCCGGCACTTTCTCCACCGGCGGGTTATGCTGACGAGACAAAGGTCGCCTATAAAAAAAGGGGGTAAAAAAAAGAGTGGTCAACCCTATTAGTTTAGGGGTAATTAGGCTGGATTTGTGGCGAATAAGGAAAATTCTGGGGTTAAACCAGTCTGCCGACTAAGCCGAAAATGCTCATCAACACGTGTTTAAACGAATCGTGCAGCAGCCACCGAACCTGGCGACTGCTGCACGTTCAAAATCAATTAATCAGGATACGAAAAGCCGCTTACTTAGGAGCTTTTATTTCATAAACAGGCTAAAAAAATCTTTTTCATAGCTACTTCCAATCGGAATTTCTTCTTCGCCTATTAGAATCATACGACCACGGATCGATTGAATTTTATCGATGGCGACAATGAAGGACCGATGAACGCGAATGAATTTAGTGGCAGGTAACTTGTCCAGTATGGCTTTTAAGGTAAGCCGTAAAACCACGGGTTGTCCTTCCCGCACATGAATCTTGAGGTAGTTATCCAGCCCCTCAATAAAGAAAATATCAGCAACAGTCACCTTTACCAGACCGTAATCAGCCCGAAAGAAGAGCTGCGTCGGTTCTGACTCTGAAAGGTTTTGGCTGTTTATCTGCTGGAGTGTACGCCACCGGGCCTGGGCGCGCTGCATGGCTTTGTTGAACCGCTCGAAGGTGTAAGGTTTAAGAAGATAATCTGCGGCTTCTACGTCGTAGCTCTCCAACGCATACTCACTATAGGCCGTCGTGAAAATAACGAGGGTTTGTTGCGTGATGGATTTAAAAAAGGCTAATCCCGACTCCTTCGGCATATTAATATCCAGAAAGATTAAATCGACGGGATTGCTTTCGAGATAGATACGAGCTTCGCCTGTTCGGGTGAAGGTTTTGACCAGATCTACAAAATCAATTCGACTACAGAAGGCTTCGATTACATCCAACGCAGGACGTTCATCATCCAACGCTATTGCTTTCATCATGATAAGGTAAGAGTTAAGGTGACGTGGTAATGCGATGGGGTATCCTCAACGACTAGTTCATGTTCAGCTGGATAAAGGAGCCTTAGCCGTTCCCGGGCATTTTTCAGTCCAACCATCGTTGATTTTTCCAGTTGATTAACGTCAACCTTGTTGTTAGCAACATATAACCGTAGCTGCTCATCTTTGATAGATAAATGAATGATAATCAGCGAGTCTTCTTCTGGACTAACGCCATACTTGAACGCATTTTCAATGAAGGAGAATAGCAGTAGCGGTGCTATTTGTAGCCCATCCCCGTTTCCTTCCAATTGGTAATCAATCTGAACCGCATCCCGCAAGCGTGCCTTTTGTAAATCAATATAGTTAGCTATATAGTTAACCTCGGTTAACAAGGGCACCTTATCCCGGTGGGCATCACGAATAATATAGCGCATAAACTCAGCGAGCTTGACAATCGTATCCGCCGTCTGTTCATCGTTCCGAATCGCCAGAGAATAAATGCTGTTGAGCGTATTAAACAGGAAATGGGGATGAATCTGCGCTTTCAGCTGCTGTAATTCAGCCTTCAACTGATCGGTCTCAACCTGCCGGAGCCGATTAGCCGTTAGCACCGAGATCGATAACAGGGTACTTACACTTCCCAATAAAAAAAAGAGAGCCAGCTTGACGGGCAGTAAGAGCGTAAACGGAGGGCCGTGGTGATCACCTGGCCGTCTTCTGTCTGGCCAAGAGCCATTCGGTGGCCGGGAAGGCCTCTGTTTGGTGTGGGGATAAAAAAAAGGATCAAGCTCGTTTGGATGTGACTGATCAGGGGGAGTGGAATGGGGTTCCAGCATCATTTCCTCCACAAAGATTTGTCGGCCCCAAGCCAGTAGGGTGTTCTCCTTAGGTGGTTTAAAGTAGGCCCACTGCTCGATCCGATACGGAAGAAAGGCAACTGTTAATACGCAACAGGCCGCAACAAGGGTGTACCGTGCATACTGTTTGGCCAGAAACCAGCGCGGAACAAATACGGTGTGGTTATAGTAGGAGAAAAGCAGCAACAAGATATAAGCCAGTCCATTTTGAATAATATGTTCATGTGGGTTAAGTGGTTGCCAGCTCACACCCTGATACATAAAATAGACAAGCGGTAGTGCCGCCAAAGCGATACCAATTAATAATTGTTTACCGTGAATTCTGAACCAGGCCACCATTTCTGGATGTGATGAGTTACAAAATTAAGCTAACCCTAGTGTTGACGAGAATAAATGTGGTTGATGACCCCAATGTTGGGGTAAATGAGTGGCTACCGGCGAAATGAGACAGGCGGAAAATAAGTACCTATAGAAGCCATAAGCGATGATGGCTGAAAATTCATTATATAGGTACTATCTTTAAAACCAAATGAAGAAGCCTTAAGCCCTGGTTCAAGTACAATCATGTTTTTAGAAAAGATCAAATCCGGAGAATCTGGCGTGCTACTGTACGGCATCACGCCACCCAAAGCCGGTACGGCCCCTGAACGCGTTGCCGAGATTGCCCAAAAAACCATTGAGCGACTGACTGCTCTGGATATCGATGCCCTCGTGGTGTATGATGTTCAGGATGAGTCGGCCCGGACAACAGAAGAAAGGCCCTTTCCCTTTATAAATGCGCTTGACCCGCTTGTTTTTGCGGCTGGTTATCTGGGTACATTAACCATTCCGAAAATCATATACCGCCCTGCCGGCAAGTTTTCTAACGTAGAGCTCTCTGATTGGCTGGAAGAACTGCACGACCACAATTTCTATCCTGTTTTTGTAGGTGTGCCAGCACCGGATTACCCGGTAAAAACCAGTCTGCCGGAAGCATACAGGCTCTGGAGCAAACACCAGAACACATCCGTTATCGGCGCGGTAACCATCCCCGAACGGCACAACGTACTGAACGATGAAGATGTCCGAATGCTGGATAAGATGAACTGCGGTGTATCGTACTTTATTTCACAGTGTGTGTTCAATCTTGACTACGCCAAGCAGGTTATCGAAGACCTGACTATCCGTTGTAACACGCAACAGGTAAAAGCCCCGACGATCATTTTCACCATTACCGCTTGTGGATCGACTAAAACACTCCATTTTATGGAATGGTTGGGTATTCACGTACCGGATGAATTGAAAGAAGACCTGAAAAAATCGGACGATATCCTTGAAAAATCGGTGCAGATATGTCTCGACATTGCCACCGAACTGACCACATTCTGCATGGAACGCTCAATCCCTTTCGGCTTCAATATTGAAAGCGTTGCCATTCGCAAAGCAGAAATCGAAGCGTCCATTTATTTAGCTAATCAAATAGGTCAGATGCTGACGGATAAAGGGGTACGAAATCCGTCAGAAGGGAAAGGTCTGGAACTCACGAGCGGCAAGCAAAACACACCCGATACGTGGGTTATCAAAGATATCTAGAAGAACTACATTCACCTGTAGTTCGAACTCCAGGCGTACGTTTTAAAATTTTTCAGCGATTCGATTGCTACGTATCGAAGTAAGCCTGGCTACCCATATCAGCAACTAGCTGGCGAGGCCTACCCTCTGTCCATTTTTGTACGATACGTGTCCAAAAATGGACAGATTCCCATCCGGTTCTACCCTAAAATAGCCCTTTTTGAGTAGGCAGGCCACGGATTGATAGTTGGTCTGGTATTTGTACGACAAAGTCTATACTAATATTGAACGCAATTTATTTCAACCGCTTTTCACAATGAAACGAGCCTTTTTAGGAGAGCTGGAAGAAGTCGTTTTACTGACGGTAGCCGCTCTACAGGAGTCGGCTTACTGTGCCTCCATTACGCAAACCATTGACCAGCAAATGGCCCGTAGCATCAGCTTTCCTACTGTCCACACCACCCTGCAACGGCTGGAAGAAAAGGGATTCGTCTCTTCCGAGATGGGCGGAGCTACCGCCGAGCGGGGAGGTCGTCAAAAACGTCTGTTCACGGTAACCACGGCTGGGCAACGAGCGCTGATCGAGTGTCGGCAGATGCGTAGCCAATTATGGGATCAAATTCCAACGCAAGTTGTACAGCTATGGGGCGCTTGACCAACGGCAACGAACACCATTCCGGGCCGCCACGCTGGGCCGCCTGGCTGCTGAATCGATTCAGCCCGCCTGGCCTGGAAGACGAACTACAGGGCGATTTACTGGAAATGTACGCCTACTGGGTGAAGACGATAGGCGAATCGAGAGCCCGTTGGCACTATATACTGGCGGTACTACGCATGATTCGCCCATTGGCCCGACGCAGAACTACCGAGGCTTACGCTAATTCAAACCCGAAATCGCTCCGGCCCACCAGCTTGCCGCCAGCGTACCAGAACACATTTATCCTACAACCCGCTATGATTCAAAATTATTTTCTCATCGCCTGGCGTAATCTGCGCAAGAACCGCGCTTACGCGTTCATCAATGTAACAGGGCTGGCCCTCGGCATGGGTTGTGCACTGCTGATTTTTGCCCTGGTGCGCTACCACTTCCAAACCGATCACCATCATCGGAACTTCGACCGGATCTACCAATTTACCTCCCGATTTACATCATCTACGAATGAACTCAACATTCAGGGCATCCCCTATCCGCTCGGACAGGCGGTCCGCAGCGATTATCCCGGTATTGAACGGGTGGCGATGCTGGAAGAGTGGTACTCGCCCCTGGTAGCGGTACCCGTTGCGAATGGGGTCGATAAGAAAATCAAGGATAACGACTACAAGGGTGCCTTTGTTGAACCAGCCTACTTCAAGATTTTCGACTACACCTGGCTGGCGGGTGGGCCTGATGACCTTCGCCAACCCGGCACGGTCGTGATGAGCGCCGAGATGGCTACCAAATGCTTCGGTACAACAACCAGCGTTGTTGGCCGAACCGTCCGGCTCGACGCCCGTATTCCGGCTCGCGTAGTCGGTGTGTTCGCCGACTATCGGGACGATACCGATCTGGCATACTCGATCATGGCCTCCTGGGGATCACTTAAGGAGCAGCTCGGCATGCGTCCTGAAGATGAACCTTTTGACAACACCAATGGCAGTACCCACTGTTTCGCCCTGTTCAACGACCGCTTCACCGTCTCGGATTGGAACCGGAATCTGCTATCGTTCATCAAGAAATATAATCCGAAGCAACTTAAAGGAACCTCCTATCCAGCTATCCCATTCAGCACCATGCACTTATCGCCCGAATACGGCGGGGTAAGCCGGGGATTGCTACTATCGCTGGCATTGATTGGCCTGTTGCTGGTGGGTACGGCGAGTATCAACTTTGTGAATCTCGCTACGGCACAGGCGCTTAACCGGGCCCGGGAGGTGGGCGTTCGGAAGGTATTGGGAAGTACCAAAACGCAGCTATTCTGGCAATTCATGGGCGAAACAACCCTTATTGTCGGTATAGCCTTCGTGTTGGCGGGAGCCTTATTTTGGTATGGGCAAACGCTGGCCCACACCTACCTGCACGGCCCATTCCGGTTTACATTTTACTTTTCACCCGCCGTAATCGGGTGGTTAGCCCTGCTGGTGTCAACCGTTATTCTGCTGTCGGGCCTGTATCCGGCGCTGGTTGTGGCGGGTTTCCGACCCGTGGTAGCGCTGGCGGGTCGGCTCACCACGCAGCAAGTGGGCGGGTTTTCGCTCAGACGGGGCCTGGTGACAACCCAGTTCGCTATTTCACAGATGCTGATCATTGGGTTGATCGTGGTGGCCAATCAGCTTAGCTACGTTCGGGCTAAGGACCTGGGCTTTCGTAAAGATGCCATTCTGACCGTGAGTTTGCCCAACACACCAACGCAGGACCTGAGTAAACTCAGTACGTTCCGTAACCTGGCGACCGCTCTACCCGATGTTGGCCAGTTCAGTTATTCGATGGGTGGACCTCCCCAGTCTGGCTGGACCAGTCAGACTAGGGTTCGTTTCGACACTCGTCCCAAAGAAGAGCCTTACGGACCCCAGCAGGCCTGGATCGATGCCAATTATGTGGGCGTGTATGACCTCAAGTTAGTGGCCGGGCGCAATATACAGCCTTCTGACACAGCCCGCGAAGCGCTCATTAACCAAACATTTATGCACCAGCTGGGCTTCAGCCATCCGAAGGACGTATTGGGCAAGTTCTTACATAAAGAGGGTTTTGCACCCCTGGAAATTGTGGGCGTGTTGACTGATTATAATCAGTCGGACCTTAAGCAGCGGATCAATCCGCTATTTCTGACCACGCTCGCCAGTGGCTACTATTCGGCCAATATTCAACTAAACGCTGCGAACTACAGTCGGGCGTTGGCTCAGTTAGAGCAAGTGTACAATCAGGTGTATACCGACAGTTTTTTCGAACCATCGTTTGTGGAAGATCAGCTCCAGAAGACCTATCTACAGGAGCAGACGATGGGCAGGCTGATCAACTTTTTTGCCGGGATTGCCTTGCTCATTGGCTGTATGGGTTTGTACGGGCTCGTATTGTTCATGGTCGTGCAGCGAACGAAAGAAGTTGGCGTGCGCAAAGTATTAGGGGCCAGTACCGGTAGTATTTTGTGGCTGTTCAGTCGGGAGTTTGTGCGGCTAATTGGTATTGCTTTCGTTCTGGCCGCTCCCGTGGCATGGTGGGTAATGAACGGCTGGCTGAACAATTTTGCGTATAAGATTTCGCTCAGTCCACTCATATTTCTGCTGGCATTGTTGGCAACAGGAATCGTTGCCCTGCTAACGGTGAGTTTCCAGGCCCTCAAAGCATCCCTGATGAATCCGGTAAAAAGTCTGCGATCCGAGTAAAAAATAGCGTCCGTCCAAAATACTTGTCTGGACGGGCGCTATTTTTACTGGTTACTACGGAAAGGCCGCTAAATGTAGGGTTCAATAAACGATGGCAAGTCCATTCTGAAAAGAAAAAAAACCACTCCCCCCAGTTCAAAACATCGACTCACAATTTGTACTTTTAGTTGAGCTACTGGTTTAGCATGCCCGTATTGGTAAACCTGTCAATCTGGCTTAACTAGCTGAAACGTGACCGCCCTGGTATGCCTAAACTCAACCAGTAATCTCTTCTTTCTCCAATTTTTTTTGTAGCGATTCCAGCTCTCGCTTTTTGTTGGTATAAACCCGATGTTCCCATCCACTGGCAAAATAGGTTAGGGCAAAAAACGCCAGAACACCCAGTGCTAGCCAAACCGATTTACCACCTTCCCAAATACTTAACAGGCTAAGGATTCCAATAGGCAGCGTATTCCAACGCATCAGTTGGGAAAGATGTACCTGGTAAGTTGCCATCGAGACTGCATGATTCAGTTCCCCAAGCATAGAGCGATCAAACTCATTTTCACCTTTTAGCCTGCGAAACCGACTCATCAGAACATACAAGGCAGTAAGAAACATCCAGGCAGCCATGATATAGAGAAAAAGGCTCTCTGAATGCTTGAAAAAATTAATTCCAAGTATCAAACCCCCGGCAATGCTATTCACGAAAAGCAAGAGCAATTCACTGATAGTCGTGATATGGTGAGCCTGGTTCTTTTTTGCCAGAATACGCTTGTGTAATGCGTTTTCATTGATAACCCACAGTGGCTCTCTGGTCTGGGAATCCCAGATTTTTTGTAATTCGTCAAATTCCATGACAATCCTGTTGTTTAGATTTAGTGATAAGCTGTTTTTTAATTCGATTAATTTTTACCCCAACATTTGATTCCGAGATTCCCAGTATGCCAGCCATCTCTTTATAGCTAAACCCATCTAGCAGGAGTAAGGAAATAGAACGATCAATTTCATCGAGCTTATAAATTTCCTCATAGAGCCAGGTCAGGCGCTCATCCATCTCAATGGTACTCTCTTGCAAAATAGCCTGGATGTGATCAAGTGTTTCTTGAGATTGGGTATGTTTTCGTTCTTTACTAAGCCATTTAATAGCCGTATTTAGCGCGATACGGTACATCCAGGTAGTATTGGACGACTGCTGTTTGAAAGTTGGAATGGAATGCCATACTTGAATAATGATCTCCTGGAACAGATCATCCTGATCCATAGCTGTAAACGCATAAGCCCGTACTACTTTAAAAAGTAAGGCCTTATGCTGGCTTAGCCACATCTCAAAAATATGGTTCTGTTCTAGTTCACTCATGACACCACGTATTTACCTCATTAGTACTTATCATGGTATGAATTCTTACAAGGGAAGAAAAAATTACGATTTTTCGTCACAAGCAACGGCACTCTATTAGCGCTGAATTACTTCTCTTTTTTACTCAAATTGGCTTAGGAACAGGTCATTTCAGACTACTTTAGGTGCTTTTCTCAGCCTGTTATGGCTACTTCAGAGCATGATCCTTTATAGAGGCCGGATATAGAAAAGGCCCAGCTAGTAAAAAGCTGGGCCCTGGTACCTGGGGGTTAGTTTGAAGATGATCAGAAGACAGCCAATTTCTACAATATATTTCGTGTAAAGACTCACACTTAGAGTTAATTTTTGTTTTGTATCGCCTTACAGGGAAATAATCGCCCTTGAAACCCAGGCTTGTATCAGTTTCTTCCAGGCTTGCCAACTTCTTTACTTACAGATTCACCCATGCGTCGCAATTTAAAAGCGACTCGCTGAATCCTGCGACGGGAAATAGCAATCTGGACACCCGTATCCATTGTAATATAAGCTATACCAGGAGAGACACTGACACAATCCTTTATATACTTCGGGTTAATCATGGCACTCTTGCTAATCCGCAAGAAAGTAGGATAGCCTTCCTCATACCACTTTAGCGTGTGGCTGGTGAGCTCAACGGTACCGTTTGAAAAATACAAATTGCTGTAGTTTCCATCACCGAGCGCATACATAATCTGATCAGTATCCAGTAGTTGTTTTCGCATAGAGGGAGAAGTATAATATTAGTTACCATATGTACGAAATCGGAATTACATTCGATTTCGCATCTGAGCATTTTTGTTTACACTATAGCCTACCCTTTATAAGAAACTTCAGGTTTTATCGGCGTACGATATGTGCCAATTGTAGCTTTAAACCATCCTATTGTTGCCTGAAAGGACCTCGTTAAAAGTTTTCACTAACTGGCAGCTTCTCACTCATTTAATTTTGTGATAGCAATTAACAGGTAGTCCTGGAAGCACCTTCAGGAGTTGCCTTTTAGTCAAGTTGCGCCTTATACAGATTTTCAAATCAGGACCAGTGAGTACTTCTTTTTTGCACACATTAAACAGAAAACATCTCGTATGAATCAAAAAACATCAGCCGCCTTTGTAGGCGCTTCATGGGTTGCTCTGGGAGCAGGTATGCTCGGTTATTTAATCGGGCTTTGGCGATCCGATATGCTTCTAAATGAAAAGGGCTTCTATTTCACCGTTTTAATGTTTGGTATTTTCTCGGTGGTATCTGTACAAAAAAGTGTCAGAGATAGACTAGAGGGGCTCCCAGTCACTGATATCTATTATGGGATCTGTTGGTTTTCAACCATATTGTCCATTACCCTATTAACAATTGGTCTATGGAACGCAACACTCTTGCCCAGTGAAAAAGGATTTTATGCATTTGCGTTTTTGCTAGGCTTGTTTGGAGCAATCGCGGTTCAGAAAAATACCAGAGATAATCAAGATTTCTCAAAGAAAGAATGACTTACTTCCTGCTTATCAGGCACTCTTCAATTTAGTTTCGCGGAGCAGTACCGGCCAGTCAACGAATGCGCATCCAGCACCCTTAAATCATATTATTCTGATTATCAATCCAATAGAATCCATTTAGGGAAGCACTAATAAAGTCATGTTGCCTCTACACTGGCCTGTATTAGCTCATTCTATTCACCCCAGGCTCTATCTAGTAGGATAAAGCCCGGGGTGTATGCTTAGCCAGTTACTTCTCTTCGGCTACCTACAACAGGAATCATGTATATGCTTACAGGAGTCGAATAAGCCGCAAATTGCCGTCCAGCTTAAAATACCCGCGATCCAGAAATCCAACAATAGCCTTTAGTTTTGCTTCAAATGCTGTTTCGCCATAGAACACAGCACCAACACCAACAATATGAATATTAGTCTGCCCTGCCCGACCTCGTGCCTGTGTAAGCAGTACTTCGGGTTTATAGGGGCTGGCAACGTACGTATCACAAAGTGCTGCATATTCTGCAAGAATACGGTCACAATCCGTTTCGGACAGGAATTCGATGCCGTGGCGAGGAAGTTGGTTTTGTTGCTCCTGAATTCGGTTCATGGCTGCAATCTACCAATTTCAATCATAGCGCGTTAGCCAATTTTTCAGACACGCTCATTAAGTGTATAGCTATAGCTTAAGTAATTAATTGCCATATACCTTCCAAAGCCAGCCAGAATAACCATGCCGAAATAGCAAATACCAGCGTCCAGGGGCCGGGAATAAGCAGCGCTTTCTTCTTGATTTCCATGACAGTAAGCGGATAGTCAGGCAAAAGTCAGGGCATAGGCTATAAGAGCTTAATGAACATATATAACCTATACGGTCGAAATTTGTTCGCTTTAGAAACGGGCTCTTTTAGGAAAGTTAACAGTTACAACCGCACAAGCCTGTTACAGCCAACGCCTGATAGCCAATTGGTAATGTCAGTAGAATAACTAGGCCGCCCGTTTTTGTGAAGCGCTCCGGCGTATTGGAATCACCAGCGTTTCGTCAATTCTGGTCCACATCCACAAACGGGATCGAGAATGTAATTGTGCAGATGGGTAGGTAAGGGCATCATAGTCTATCCCAGGATGAATGAATCGGCAGGCGGAATGAATTGGCCTAGGCCTGAGATGAGCATCCAACTTTACCAATGAGAATGAGCAGGCGCAATAACGCCAGCCTCCATATCCAGACCAGAGAGAACCCGTCACGCTGACAGGAACTGTGCAGCAGTAACGATTAGGAATAACAAAGAGCAGTGACCTCGTCTTGGTTTCCATAATTTTCAGTGTAAGACTTATCTTCATAAACCGCCCGACAACAAAAAAGATTTAATAGTACTGGAGCCTAACTATAGTTTAACCCATTTTAAATAGTAGAAGCCAGATTGGGTTGAGCACGTATAAAAAATGCGCCAGATACAGCTTTCAGGTAATGACCCGGCTTGCTTGAAAAAGGATGTAATTAAACGCGCTAATTAATAAGTCCACCGACAAGCAGATGATAAACTGACTTGATTGTCAAATAGAAAAATGAGCCCGAGATGAGAGAAACAACAGTCCAGGGACCGGGGATAGGAAGCGATTTCTTATTCATAAAAGTACGGTAGGTAATCTGCCGCTTGGAGCGGTTTGATCTATTAGATGAAAAAAAAGCAAAAAGTCACATTAAGTAATATACTCATAGTATAATTACCTTATAAATACATCAACTGAGCCTTTCCTGAAACATTACTGGAAGAATTAAATCATGGACGGCCAGAGCGGCTAAGAAGAAGTTTTGTCATGAGCCACATATGCATCCTGTTTTTCTACGAAGTAAACAGAACAGGAATTTATGCTGTGGAGTAGAGGCTATAGGAACATTAAATCAGGGCGGATTGCAGGTCAGCTTATTTGTAAGTTAAGTTATCCACACTTATCCACTGTATTTCGTGGATAAAAATCAAAAATCCTTACACAGACTAAGACTGGTATGTTCAATAGCTGCACAAACGTAATACCCTATACGGTAAGAAGTCCGGATGTTTTTACCAGAAACAAAGCATAAGGAGGCTGGATACCGTACGGTACTCAGCCTCCTTATGCTTTGTTTCTATCTATATACAATTCAACTGGCGCGCTGTATCAAAAAACGCTCTTATAATCCAGCGAATTTGTATTACATGCTTACACTTGCTGCGCTTCAACCAGCGTGGGGTAGTCGATATAACCTTGCTCAAAACCATTAGGGCCTGGTGCATACAGCGTAGCTGGGTCAAGTTGTGCCAATTCAGCCCCCGTTTCCAAACGATCGACCAGATCAGGGTTCGCAATGAATGGACGCCCAAATGCAATCAGGTCAGCCTTGCCACTTTCGAGGTCTTCTTCTGCCCGTTCAGCGTTGTAGCTACCGCATAAAATGATCGTTCCTTTAAACCCATCCCGAATTGCCGCTACCGTAGCCGCCGGTACAGCAGGAGCACCCATACCTGAATGATCAACCAGGTGCAGATACACTAAGCCAAGCTTATTTAGTTCCTCAGCCAGATAAACATATAGGTCATGGTTATCATCGGCATGAGGAAGTAGATCCCCCGCTGCTCCGAAAGGAGACAACCGCAATCCCACCTTATCGGCGCCGATAGCAGCAATTGATCCAGCCGCTATATCGAGTAAGAATCGCGCCCGATTTTCAATGGAGCCGCCATACTCATCGGTACGTTGATTGCTACGGGCGCTCAGAAACTGCTCGATCAAATAACCATTTGCACCATGCAGCTCAATTCCATCAAAACCAGCTGCAATAGCGTTCTTTGCGGCTTGAATGTATTCTTGAATAGCCGCTTTAACGTCGGCTTGGGTCATCTCCCGGGGGGTGGCGTTAGGCTGCATACCTTCTGAATCCGTCCACATATCGCCAGCCGCAGCTACGGAGGATGGGGCCAGAATTTCGGCTCCATTGGGCATATTGGCGCTGTGCGAAATCCGACCTGTATGCATTAACTGGATAAAAATCTTGCTGCCTTTTCCGTGTATTGCTGAAGTTACTTTTTTCCAGCCATCAATCTGCTCAGCATTGTAAATGCCGGGTATACGGGCATAACCCAGACCATTCGGAGAAGGTGAAGTTCCCTCCGTAATGATCAGACCTGCCGAGGCTCGTTGCGCATAATACTCAGCAATCATGTCATTCGGGATATTACCCAGGGCGCGGCTCCGGGTCATTGGGGCCATTACAATGTGGTTGGCAAGCGTTAAAGCACCAAGCTTAGCTTCTGAAAACAGTTTCTGAGCCATTCTATGTAGTTGTTTTTAGGGGTGAACAAAGCAAAGGCTTTGCAGTAATTCTCCGTGCTAACAAATCCATATATTTAAAAGTTTGGATGAATAGAAGAAACTAATTAGCCCAGGGTATCTAAAAAAGACGTTAACTGCTGAATGGCTTCTTTATTTAGCTGCAAATGCACCGTGCGGCCCTCCTTAGACGCATTTACTAAACCACTATCAATCAGTTGTTTGATATGATGAGAAACGCAAGGCTGCGACAGACCTACCAACTCAATCACCTCAGCATTAGTCAGCGTTTTTTTCTTGGTCAATTCAATCAGAATTGACAAACGTGATCTATCGGCCATAGCCCCAGTCGCTTTTTCAATAAATTTACAGTCCATGATAGCCTTGACGAGTACGGTTATTGTAAAACTAACAAATTTTGCCGGGTGATAGTGCACAGCCTCAACGTATCGATGAAACAACTCTATTCCCTGATACTCCTGGCCATCCTATTTCCCAACCTGAGTAATGCCCAGTTGGAAGTGTATAGACTAGGCAACTACCAGATTGGCGTAACTACACCTGATTCTCTTCGGGGAAATGAGTTTAAGGAAGATGAGCAATCGTATGTTAAAGGGACAATAGCCCTACCCTGTACTCATATTCGGACATTTACCGCATTAACGGTTACAGTTTCCGGCATTGCAGTGTCAACCCTTTCGCTGGCCTTTTATGACAATAGACTATTTAGGATTTCCTGCGACTACAGCGACCAGCTACAGAAAATGTTTAGCGAAAGCCATGGCAAAGGCACCGCTAAGCCAGCAGGCAGGTTTTCATTTTGCGGTAACCATAAGCCTATGTTGATTTGGGGAAATGTATGGCAGGCTGATGATCAGGTAGCCTTTGTTGTTCGTAGCAAAGGCTATAACGCTGATTGTGCGATGCAGGAAACCAGTAAACTGATAATAGCTAGTCAGCGGCTTTCGGCCCTGGCATCTGACTGCGAATTAAAAAATATGGACCCTTCCGTTGACGAATTTGAGAAAATGCTGAGGAATCCCTAGCTACCAATACCAGCCAATACCGTCAAATTTTAACGCTGAAACGTAGTGTTTTCGGCATAGCCTATATTGAAAAATTACAAATTCTCAATTAGTACAATCTACTGATAAATAGCACGTACTTTTACTTAAACCTATTGGTAAACAGCCCTTATTCAAATCCAAAACAACACTTCAGGTTTATCATTCAAATTTAATAAAGACCCGCCACTTAATAGATTTGTTATATTTTTCCCTAGTATGAGGCATCTCAAAACATACTATATACGTATGTATATCTATTCCATAGTAATTACTCCCATTTTGACGAATACACCACCCGTAAATTATGCACACTTCTTTAACAGACGAAGAAACGATTCGTCAATTGTTACCGAGTCAACCTAATCAATGTTTCGAGACGCTATATTCTCGTTATGTCAATAAAGTCTATCGCCGGTGTCTATCAATGACTAAGGACGCCGAAAAAGCCGAGGATTTTACCCACGACATCTTTTTGAAAGTATTCAGCAAGCTGGATGCATTTCAGGAACGATCAAGTTTTTCAACCTGGCTTTACTCAATCGCTTTTAATTACTGCTCAGATCAGCTACGACTAGCCAAGCGATTTAGCTTCGCTCCTATGGAAGAAGGTATAAACCAGGCACTGCCCGATTTACAGGAGGCTCAATTGCATGAAGAAACGGTTTTGGTTGTGAAGGAGGCAATAGCAACCCTTTCTGTTAACGAGCGCACCCTGCTCCGCTTAAAATACGAGGACAGTATGAGTATTAATGAACTAGCTGAGCTCTATAATCTCAAACCTAGTGCAGTTAAAATGCGTCTGAAACGGAGCCGGGAAAAGGTACAACAGTTCTGTGCCCAACAATATGGCCATTAGGCGACCACTAAACTCCGCCTTTACCAGGCTTATCGTAAGGATTTTTGCCACGTTGGCCTCTTGATAGAAATACGTAATTTTGAGTAGCCGACATTGGCTGCTCCTCTATCATGAAGCTACCAGCATATTCAAATTATGACTCGCTCCTGCAAGTCATTGTGCTGCCTATATATGTTAGTGTTTTAAACTGGCTATTGATCGGCCCTGCTTATTGGCAAAACTGGATAACATTTGGATTAGCCACAGGCATCACCCTGATTCTTTCATTCAGCAACTGGTACGTCAATAATATCATTTCCCTGAAAGTACTGAGCCTGTATCCTGACCCCAGCGAATATATGCGTCGGACAATCAGGATGTTTGTAGCCTGTGCAAGCAGTTCATGCGTGCACGTTACGCTTATTTACGGCATTTACTACACCATTAAACTACCTTATGTTGGCTTTTCTATAAATCAACTGGGGCTGGCCTGGCTCTTTACCATAATCCTGGTCGGTATTGTTGTCATTACGTACGAAAGCATCCATAATTTCGGTCACTGGCAACAGTCGCGTCGCGAAGTCGATACGCTTAGCAAAGCCCAGTTACAGGCTCAACTCGATACGTTGCGGCAGCAGGTAAATCCACACTTTCTATTTAACAGTCTTAACTCGCTCATTTCACTGATCGGCGAAGACCCTCGCCAGGCGGAACTCTTTGCCGAAGAACTTAGCTCCGTCTATCGGTACTTGCTTCGTAGTAACGAGTCGGGGTTAACCTCTTTAGCTAGTGAGCTTGAGTTTATCCAGTCCTATTATCACCTGCTTAAAACCCGTCATGGCGAAGCACTGATTCTGGATATCTGTATTCATGCTGGTACTGAAACCCGTCAACTCCCTCCCCTAACGCTGCAACTGTTAATTGAGAACGCCGTAAAACATAATATTATCCTACCCGACCAACCGCTGACTATTTCTTTAAAAACCACTGAGCACCAGTTGGTTGTTAGCAATAATTTACAGCGCAAGCCCAGCCGTACGTTCTCGAACGGTATCGGTTTGAATAACATCCTGGCCAAATATCAGATGTTAGGGCAACCTGCTCCGGTGGTCGAAGATGATGGACTGGAATTTCGGGTTACACTACAACTAGTATAACCAACGGTGCAGGCAGCACTTGTAAATCCAAATCGTTTACTTTACAGAGTTGGTGGGTCGATGAAAGTCAAGCTGACGACGAAGGATAAACCACCGACGACGTGATACGGGCAGAATTACACCCGTAACCAGATAGAACACAGGTCCACTTGCGTCGCATTCTACGCGTTCAATAAACTTGCGATTAACCATGTGGTGGCGATGCAATCGGATAAACCAGCTAGCCGGTAGTTTATCTTCAAATCGCTTTAGCGTGTACGGAACCAGTATTCGCCGACCGTTCGCAAATTGAAGCCAGGTGTAATTTAATTCGCCTTCCAGATACACCAGGTCAGCTACAGACAACCATTGTGCCCCACTACAATTGTCATAGACACGCAATGGTGGCCAGTTAAGTAATTCAGACGTAATCCACTGCCCGCGATCTACATAAAATGCCATAATGCTGAGTAATTTATCAGTTGCACAAAAAGAGCGATGGAAAACGTACACAGAGCTTCTATGCATCCAGTACATTTCCAGTACATGATAATACAAAACCAATGCCAGTCCAGACGAGAACTACAAAATCTATGGGCTCAATTACACTTGATTACAAAAACAGCTATATACACGCTTTGTTAAGATACACTAGTCAAGACGAATGTTTACTCAGGTATCAATTAGGCCTGATTAAGCCGGGGATTGGCACATAGGCAATCCGTTAACTACTAACCAGTTACCTCCTAAACGATGCCGTATGTACGTGCCCTCATACTGGAGGGATTGTTGGGATGTATTTTTTCCTCCGATAGTTATTAGACGGTCGTTTTTTAGCAAAAAAAATCCCGGTAGCTCATTTGGAGCTACCGGGATTGTGGCAAATCAATACCTATACATCAGAATGTTGGCTGAGCAACAATATAGTTTCGAATTTCGGCTTTAAACGTCCGAAAATCGGCGTGAAAGCTATCCATTTCCCCACGGAGGAATTGATGATCCTGGCGGGTTCCTGTATCCAGAACATGGTCAAACCGTACACCGGCAGCCACTTCAGAATCAATGGTCTGCATCTCTTCCAGTAACCGGTTGATGAGCCTCCGAAAATGGTGTAGCTGACTAATTTCAGCTTTCCAGGTCTCATCATCCGTAACAGCTGGGCTCATGCCCTCACCTAAAGAGCCCAGCATATCCTCCCAAAAGTTAACCTCCTGAATGGCTAGCGATAATTCATTGCGCCAGATTCGGTGTAGCAAATGAACCTGATTGAGCTGTCGATATTTTTCTGTTCTCATAAGAATTGGTCAGTTAGAGGTAAGAGGCAAATGGAGTCGTTTCCAGTTCTGACGTGGGTTTATCAACTGGGGTAGCCGTAACGGAATCATAAAGTGCCAGTAGAGGTACGCGTGGATGGTAGGCTACTGAGCGAGCTACACTTTTATTTCGCAGTACATCAAAGAAACTTTTGTGATGGGGTAGCATCACCAGCATATCTACCGTATGAATGTCTAGATAGGAATTAATACCCTGTAGTACATTCTCGTCGTGAATCGTATAGGTATCCGTTTGAAGATTCTCGAAAGCACTTACCACGTACTGGCGGCTCAGATCCGAAACCGGAGGTGTGTGCTGCTGAGGGTTTTCGATGGTCAATAGCGTAAGCTGCGCTCCCTTTCGACTAGCCAGATCGTTCAGGATATCAAACGATTCCGTGTCATTGACGGAACGATAGTCGGTGGCCAGCACCACATGTTCAAGTGGCCGGATAGGAGCCGTTGCGGGTATAACCAGCACATTTGTTTTGGCCGACCGAATCATACCCGTAGCCACACTACCAACCAGTTCACTTCGCCCAAAACCAGTTGCTCCTGTTACAACCAGATCAAAATGCTCTTGGGTAAGTAGTTCCTCAACGGCTCGTTCCGGACTACCGGGGATGACCAGCGTCCGGTAGGTGTGGTAATCCGGCACAGGCTGCTCCCTAATAGTATGTTGAAGAGCCTGTAGCGACTTCTCGGCCGACTCCCGTTGTTCGGCCAGGAGGAACACACCGCTATACCCTACCTCTGGCTGGAGAGGAAACGTATGCAGTAAACAGAAATCAGTTGCGGTATCGGCAAAAAGGGCTTGTGTAAAGGCAATAGCATGCTTTGAGGCAGCAGAGAAGTCGGTTAGTACTAAAATCTTATACATGGTCGTGTGCGTGTTTATAAAGCGTAATCTAAATTTGAAAGGTCTTCAATAAGCCGGGGCTGATCACTGCTCCCATCATCGTAAAGAGTAAGCATAGGTACAGGAGGCATGTAAGCCAATGAGCGGGTAATGCTTTTGCCTGTCAGAATATCGTTCAACCCTTTGTGTTTTGGAATCGTCACTAACAGATCTACGGAATGCCCGGCCAGATAATCGTCGATACCCTTTCTGGCATCGGAAGACTGCAAACGAGCCACGGTTGGCTCAAGAGGGGCCAGAAACTGCCGGATACTAATTTCCCGTTCAAGACGGATGGCCTTTTTACCTGGTGTATCAATCGTCAGTAACGTGAGGGTTGCTCCTTTAAGCGATGCAAGCTCTTTTACAGGACAGAGCAGTTTACAGCTCTTCAGATTAGCAAAGTCAATAGCGAGTACAATCCGACGTATGGGTTTACTAACCGCATCGAATGGCACCACTAATATGTTTGCATTTAATTGACGAATCAATGTTGTAGCGCTATTGCCAAATAACTCATTGGTACCATCTTTCTTCGCTCCAATGACCACTAAATCATAGGCCTCTGCGTCAAGATTTTGCCGGACTACATCAATCAGCTTACCTGGCATTGCCGATGAGCGGAACGTATGCCAGTCGATAGCGGGTTGTTTGCGTAACTCGGTAACCATATCCCGTAACTGGCTGATAAAGGCAGTATGCACCGTTTCGGCGACGTGCCTGGGGCTATAAAAACCATCAGCTTCTACAGGATAGACACAGAGCAGATGAAAATCGACGACGGTATCGCTAAAAAAAGAACGGGCAAATTCAAGTGCTTTGTGAGAGGCTTCCGAAAAATCGGTCAGCAGAAGAATCTTTTTCATGCGTTGCTAAGCGGTTAAAAGCAGAAAATGACCTCACAAAGGTGGCCGACGAACCCCACCCAATGTATGATGTCCATCAGGTGAATTACTGATAGAATTCAGGCCCGCAGCAGACTGTAAAAGCGACTGATTAGCTCAGCTATTTTGCGGGTAAATTGATCCGACCAAGGCTATCATCAGACCCGCTCCAGTAACCACCAGAGTGGTTTCCGGCGGGGAATTATTTTGTAATTTTCCTGCACATACGTCTGAATGTGCTGCTGAGCTTCGGCAACATCATCTGTAAGGCAAACCAGCTTCAGGTCTTTCTCGCTGATGGTTCCTACCCGAATCATTTCCTGCATATATTCCAGCAGAGGCTGGTAATAGTCGCGGCCCATTAGTACCACAGGAAAGTGATGAATCACGCCCGTTTGCACCAGTGTCAGGGTCTCAAACAGTTCATCCATTGTTCCCCAACCACCTGGCATCACCACAAAGGCGTAGGAGTACTTTAGCAGCAGCACTTTCCGCACGAAGAAGAAATTGATTGTTACACGGGTATGCAGATAGGGGTTTGGCTGTTGTTCGAATGGCAGACGAACGTTACAGCCGACCGATCGCCCGCCGGTTTCAAACGCCCCCCGATTAGCGGCTTCCATCAGCCCCGGCCCACCGCCCGTCATCACCGTAAAACCCAGTTCCTGGATAGCACGCCCCATCTGGCGAGTCAGATCGTAATACGGATGCCCTTCCCGGAAACGGGCCGAGCCAAACACCGTTACACAGGGGCCAACAAAATGCAAGGTGCGCAGCCCCTTAAGAAACTGCCAGCCAACCTGAAATATAAACCGTAGCTCAGAACGTCGGTCTTTAGGCCCCTCGAGCGATTGGCGGAGTGTGTCATCCAGCAGGGGATGGATTGGGGGGCGGGTATTCGGACTCGCCGGGGGCTGTACTGGCTTAGTCATAATCGGTCGTTTTATCAACAAAAAACCCCGTAACGAAATCGTCGCGGGGTTTGGGTCTCCCGTTCCCTCTTTAAAACTAGTGTCCTTTTTTAGTAATCCCTCGATCTACTAAAGTGATGTAAACGTACAGCCCTTGCCTCTGCCGGACTCTGCTCCAGATCAGTACTGCCGCTGATTTTGATCAATTTGTAGTTAAAATAGATTTAATTCAGTAAGCCATGACCCCTGCCTCACTAAGCTGTAGGATTCGATAGCCATGAACCGATTCTTTTTTCAGTACGGCAGAATCTATAGAACCGTTTTAGATATCGACTTCAGTCAACGGGCAGAAAAACCTGATTTTTCTTGACTACCTCGTTGATATGCTGATTAATTCCGCGGGAATAAAGTCGGTAAAAGGCCACTGCCATAAGTAATGTGGCTGGGAAAGCCGATCCTAGGCCAAGCGGAGCAATGGCCAGACAAAAAACAATTCCACCCAGGCACCCCCCTCGAAACCAACGCCCTTTCATAGCCATTGAGCCAGCAATGAGAGCCTGCCCAATGGCAATACTAAGCACCATTGGCTGAATGATCGTATCGAAGGGTCCGAGAATAAACCGGCTATAAAGCGGAATGGCATAGTCCGCATAGCTTTGATATACCCAGGGCGTATCGAGAACCGTGCGGGTATTAACGAAGGCCGCACTGGCAAATAAGAGCCCAAACACAATTCGGGCAACAGTAGGCCATCGGTAACTGGCAACGGCCTGCCCCACAGAAACTACATTGGTAACAACGTACGCAATCGTAATAAATGAATCGAGCGTTTCCATGATTGATAGAAGAAGATAACAGGTGGTTATTCCTTGATTTCGCTTCGGCCCGTTTTGCTGAGAATACGAATACGATAAACCACTGTAGGAGGTGGGGTTACCGCTTCTGATTTAGGTTGCCCATCCTGGGATTGTTTGACGGGTGCAACCCGCCCCGGACCAAGCCGCTGTTCGGCGTATTGCCGTTCATCGCCATGCAATTCTTCATATATGCCCTGCACCACTACGCTACGCCAGCAGGAAGGGCTGTACACATCGTCGACTTCAAAGCAGACGGCCGGATTCTTCCGAAGCATGTTGATTTTAGTTCCCTCATGCGTTTGGCCATAGATCGCATGTCCATCATAGAGATAAGTGACGGGTATAACCAGAACCTGCCCATCGGCAGCACAGCCAAGGCGACCAAAAAACTGAGTACTCAGCAAATAGTCTGTCACTTCGGGCGATAGGTCACGTAACATGGCGAATATCAGATTTAGGTAGCAGACCAAAATTACGCCCCCTTATGTGTGTACATACAGAGTTACGTCAGGCAGCTAAATGACTTTACTCATCTGATGAAAATCAGCTAGTTAGCCATCATTTATCAGTCAATTCTGAGATGTAAACAGGTTGCTTTGCCTGGTCATCCAAACAAATCCTACGTATGAAAACCATCCTTGTTCCTACCGACCTTAGTCCTCTCACCGACTCAGCCTTATCGGTAGCTGTTAGCCTGGCCCGAACCTACGGGTCCGAAGTTAGTTTACTGCACTCGGTAACCTACCCGATGATGATGCTTACGCCTACGTACGCAGAAGCACTACCTATTGTCACAGAAAGTACCTTGGCTGCTTACGAAAAAATTGAGCAGGATGCCTACCAAAGCTTGCAGGCATTGGCCAATAACCCAGCCTATGCTGGCGTTACAATCACCCCAACCTTACTTACCAATGGGCAGGGACTGGTAGGTGCCATCACCGACCAACCGGCCGATCTGATCGTGATGGCCTCGAAGGGCGCATCTGGCCTGGAAGAGTTATTGATTGGCTCGAATGCAGAAGCCGTTGTTCGGTATGCCCATTGCCCGGTACTGGTTATCAAACATCCCATTACTCATTTCCAACCCGAAAACATCGTTTGTGCAGTCGATGTAGACGACCGCTTGAAATCTAAACACCTTTACCCATTTCAGATGGGCGAACAGGGTTTACATCAATTTCTCTACATCATTACCCCAACCGATAACCGAGACCCAGATGGTGTACGTGATTGGGTAAATGAGTTTGCCTCAACCAAGGGAATCACCGAATTTGAGTTTGTGACCCGCCACGCCCACAATGTACCCGATGGTATTATTCAGTATGCTGAGGAAACAAAAGCAGACCTGATTGTTCTGTTCACACACGGCCACAAAGGCTTACAGCACCTCCTGTCGGGCAGTGTGGCGGAAGACGTTCTGAATCATGCCAGCCTACCTGTGCTCATTATGCGCGCCTAGCGCTTAGCTGTTGTTCGTAGATGTGGCTTTAGCCCGTGTATAGATTAGCACACGCGCTAAAGCCACAATCTGCAACAGTAAAGCCGCCTGTGATATTAACTCATCAGGCGGCTTTATTTGTTAAGTGGTTCCTGGCACAAAACCACCTGGTCTTTATTTACGACTCATATGGGTATGTTGATTTTGAAAGCAATGGAGGGCACACGCAAGGGATTTATAGCTATCGTGGACGTTTCCGATTTTCTTACCTTTTGCATCAACAATGTCGCAGGTTTCGTCGGCGTTGTCCTTGACCGTGAATACAAGCTCCCCATTGATATCATAGTAAGTTTTCCCGTCCTTCCCGATTCGGCCCATTTTTTTACCCGTTTTCGCATCGACTAAATCGCCTTGCCCATCCACAAAGGCTATTTTCTGCCCATTGGCATCCTTAATAATCTTGTCTTTGCTTACCAGTCCAATTGATGTGCCTTTACTGTCTTTAATCTGCCCCTGGGCGTTGATGCTCATTGGCTGTTTGTAATTGGGCGATTGGCCCAAAAGCCAGGATGGCAGCAGCGCGATAGCCACCAATAGAACCCATTTTTGTGCGTTTTTCATAGTACTGATTTGGTTAAAAATAAACTTGATTCACGAACGTAGGATTGCTTTCTGGCTCCTACACTAGCCAATATTCAGGTTAATACAATACGGGGTAATTGTAGTCGATATCCGTAATCTCCCATTGGTAATAGTCAAAATCCCCAGTGGGTAGCCGCCAGATAACATCACCTTTTACAGGAATAACCACGCCATCCATTTCTTTCCAGTCACGAACGGGGATATACCATTTTTCTAATTTCCCATCTTTACCACCGCCCATGTACCGATTGGCCGATACGCTGGTAAGTCGATGCTGTTCATCAAAAGCAAACACGGCGGTAGCCGATACGCCCTTATAGCTCATTGTTGCCTGGGCATGTGTTGCATCTATAGCCCGCCACTGTATGAATGGACTAAGCGCTGCCGAAGGAAACCAGCACATTTCGCCCAGATATCGTAGTAAGGTTCCCTGATCGGTTTTCGCATCCGACGCATTGACCACAGGCACTAATGACAGCGCCTTAATCAGCATATTTCCCTTCCCATCGGCGTATTTATCCCGACCCGATAAGGGCAAAAACGGTAGCATGCGTACGTCAGCCTCCCAAACAAACCCCGGCTTATCGACACCAAAATACTGCACTGCTTTTGTTGGCATCCATCGGCCTTCTGGACTCGTACGCATCAGACCAGTCTGCCGCAGCCGCACGGTATGGACGCGCTCTTTCCCAACTATTCCGCTTGCCTGTAACCATTGTTGCACAGGAGTGGGCAAGCCGTTGAGCATTTTCGGTGTAACCACACGCTGATCATCAGCAGGCTGTCTAAGCAATTGACGAACTTCCCGGTCGGCCTGCATCTCAAAACGATCGTGCGAATAAGCTAATACCAGTACCAGAGCGATACCCACATTTACCAGTGTACCAGCGTGTGCATCCGGCCAGTAAATGATAATGAGTACCTGCGAGAGTACGACACTAACTCCTGCAACAAGCAACCACCAGTCACGTTGGAGCAGACAAGTCACCATGGCCAGCAAAAAACCCAAACAGACAAGAAGCCATAGGAGTCCCAACAGTTTAGACGTTTCGTCGGATACATGTATCCATGATTTACCACTAAGCTGGCTTACGGTGGCTAACTGCCACTGTTTCAGGAATCCCAGGACATGAAGAAGGCCGTGGGCCATCAGCAACATAGCAACTAACGTACGAAGCATAGGAGTACACCATAGGGATGATTAACACATGGACGCTTTCGTAACCAGCGACATCTGCTGGTTTTCGTAGAAGCTGAACTGGTTCAGTAAGCTCCGGGCAATTTGTCGCTGAGCATCTTCGGTTAAAAAGCCCTGATGAGCAGTCAACAAGACCTTAGGATGTTTGCGTAGTCGGTTCAGTACGTCATCAGCGATCGGTCTGTCCGAAAAATCGTAGTGAAAATAGAGTCGCTCCTTCTCATACACGTCAGCAGCATAACCACCTAGTTGCCCGGCATCCAGCGCATCAAGCACGGCAACCGTATCAACCAAACGCCCCCGGCCTGTATTGACCAGAATAGCCGTAGGTTTTATAAGAGACAACGTATGGTCGTTGATGAGGTCTTCGGTCAGGGGCGTAAGCGGGCAATGGAGCGCAATTACATCCGATTGGTGAAGAAGCTCTCCCAATGAAACATAGGTCACGCCCGTTTCCAGGAGTCGGCGATCAGGATTGATATCGTAGGCCAGCAACTTACAGCCAAACCCCTGCATGATACGGGTGAATGCCCTGCCAATATGCCCCGTACCAACAATACCAACGGTTTTTCCGTGTAAGTCCATACCGATCAGTCCGTCGATGGCAAAGTTACCGGACTGTACCCGCTGGTTCGCTTCAGGCAGGTGCCGTATCAGGCCCATTAACAGAGCAACGGTATGTTCGGCCACGGAATAAGGTGAATAGCCAGGTACATTTATCAGGTTCATACCCAGATCACTAATAGCCAACTGGTCCACATTATCCAAGCCAACACACCGCATACCAACAAGGCTGATTCCCAGCTCTTTCAATGTTTTGAGAACAGGACGACTAAGGTCATCATTCACAAAAACACATACGGCCCGGTGGCCTTCTGCCATATGAACGGTTTCCAGCGTTAGCATTTCGGGAATGTACGTGATCTGATGATGAGCGCAGTACTGATCAAACCAAGTTCTCTCGAAAGGCAGTGCACTAAAAAAGGCAATATTCATAGAAATCACGTCTAGATCTTGACATACCAAAATTGGCTTTTCTACCGATAGTAGCCTATGATATGGCTCAGGACTCAACCTGACTTTACACAGGCGAGTCTAAAACTCCTTCAGGAATTCTTCTGCAGTTTATGGATGCCGAAATCCCCCTCCGCCAATGCCCAGTGTAAGAAAAAAACCGTGGGGTGAATAGGTAACCGGCAATAGTATGGTGGAGCCGCTTCGATCACCATGCCACTCATTTGAAGCCGATGCCAGTCGATACCCCGCCCGAATATGTAGCATAGGCCCGGCATACAGGGTTGGATCGGAACCCGTTTTCAAAACAAGCCAGTCGATGGTTATGCCCACGTCGGTAGCAAAACCATCGAGGGTGTGGGTTGTAATGAGGCCACCTGTCGGAGTCGAGTTGACATTAAACGAGTTAATTCCTGGCGCTACAATGGGGTACAGTTTCGTTCGTTTCGTATGCCACATAATCCAGCCTACCCAGATATGCGCATTGGATGCCGATGATTCGATGGCTGTTTGGGCGCTTACATCCTGAACGCGCTGGTTGATGAACGCGGAGACACCGGCTCCCACTAACCACCGATTTCGACGACCATAAATCTCGGCCCCCAGCATACGATACAGGTCGTTGCCAAGTGGATCTGCAGTGTTACTCACCCGCTGAACCGCATTGGCCGCCCCTGGCCATACACCCAGCCCCCCGTAGAAAAACCCAGCCCCACCCCGTACAGGCTGCCCCATGCTTAGCATTGGCAACAGAAATACAAGGAGTAGACTATAAAACCCTTCCTTTTTCGCTCTATTCATTGGAGTAGCGACCTAGACTGAATTTAGAATCAACCTCGTTTCTGCGTCGTGGATCGTTGTCAGTCCACGGAGGAAGGCATCGGGTGTCAGCGATAGGCTATTGATTCCTTCTTCGGTCAGAAACTGCGCAAAATCCGGATTGTCGCTGGGCCCCTGTCCACAGATCCCCACGGGGCGGTTAGCATGGCGCGCTTTTTTGATCAGCATCGCAATCAGATCACGTACGGTTGGGTCGTTTTCGTTGAAAAGCCCCTGTACTGTAGAGGAGTCCCGGTCAACGCCCAGCGCCAGTTGGGTCAGGTCGTTAGAGCCGATGGAAAAGCCATCGAACAGCTCCGCAAAGGCTTCGGCCTGCATAATATTACTGGGAATCTCAGCCATAACGTAAACTTCCAGCCCATTCTCCTGCCGAGTAAGGCCGAATGTATCCATGACGGCAAGCACCCGTTTGCCTTCTTCTACAGTCCGGCAGAAGGGAATCATCAGTTTCACATTCACAAAACCCATCTTGTCGCGCACCCGTCGCATGGCCTCACATTCCAGTCGAAAGCCATCCATGTACCGTGGGTCATAATAGCGACTGGCACCACGCCAGCCCAGCATTGGATTTTCTTCCAGAGGCTCGAAGTCGCACCCTCCCAGCAGATTGGCATATTCGTTGGTTTTGAAATCACTCATCCGAACAATAACTGGCCGGGGGTAAAAACTAGCCGCGACCAAGGCCACCGACTGAGCCAGTTTGTCCACAAAAAACTCCTTCTTATCCTGATAGTGCCGCGTTAGTCGATTAATCTCATTTTTGACGGCGTCATCGGTTACCTGATCGAAGCGAGCCAGGGCCATCGGGTGAATGCCAATGGCATTCGCGATGATAAACTCCAGGCGCATGAGGCCCACCCCATCGCTGGGTAGTTGCGCCAGCCGAAGTGCCTGCGAGGGGTCGCCCAGAATCAGCATACATTTTGTTCGGGGTTTGGGCAGGTCTATTAGGTTAATAATCTCCTGGGTAAATGGAATAGCCCCTTCATAAACAAACCCCTCCTGCGCATCGAGGCATGAAACTGTAATGGTAGCCCCATCTGGAATAACCTCGCTGCCGTTATTGGTCCCCACAACCGCCAGTGCCCCTACTTCCCTGGCTACAATAGCCGCGTGACTGGTTCGGCCTCCCCGGTTGGTGATTATGGCTGATACCTTCTTGAGTATCGGGTCCCAGTCGGGCGTAGTGATATCGGTGACCAGGATGTCGGTCGAGCAGATTGACGCAGGTACATCTTTGGGCGAGGCCACTACCCGGGCGGTTCCCGTTACAATGCGCTGACCAATACCCTGGCCCTGCGTTAATGCCTTAGCCGGTGCCTGTAGGTGGTATTCTGTGAGTTGGGGAGCTGCTGCACCAATGCTGGTAATGGGCCGGGCCTGCACAATGTAGAGTTGTTGATCAATATAATCTTTAGCCCATTCGATATCCATGGGTTTGCCATAGTGCTGCTCAATCAGTAAGGCCCAACTAGCCAGTTGGTTCACCTCGCTATGCGTCAGTACTGGCTGTTCCCGTCGTTCCTGTGGCGTCTCGATATTTACCGTTTGCTTCGTTGCTTCCGTTGAGTCAGCGTAGACCATCGTGACCGACTTGTCTCCTAGTTTCTGATTAACAATGGCATTGGGTATCCGATTGATCGACGGTTTAAAGACGTAAAATTCATCGGGATTGACATTACCCAGCACTACATTTTCGCCCAGTCCCCAACTACCGGTAATCAGCATCAGATTGGCGTGCCCGGTATCGGGATCGACCGTAAAACACACCCCGGAAGATGCCTGATCGGAGCGAACCATTTTCTGTACCCCTACCGACAGCGCTACTTTCAGATGATCGAATCCGTTATCCTGACGGTATTTGATAGCCCGATCGGTAAACAGGGACGCGTAACAGGCCTGACAGGCTGTTAATAGTTGCTCTTCGGTTTTAATATTCAGGAAGGATTCGTGCTGACCGGCAAAACTGGCATTAACCAGGTCCTCGGCAGTAGCACTACTACGGACCGCTACCTGAATAGTCTCCTGATAATGCCGTTTTAACCCATCGAATGCCTTTTTTACAGCCTCGGCAATGTTGGGTGGCAGCGTTGCCTGTTGAATCAATACCCGAATCTGGCTACCAATAGTGGCTAGATTTGTAAATCCCTGTATATCCAGCTCATTGATCAGTTGCTGAATTGGCTCTTTTAATTGGTTATACCGGATAAATTCAAGATAAGCCTCAGTGGTAAGGGCAAACCCATCGGGAATGCGAACGCCGTAGAACCGGAGCCCATTAAATAGCTCGCCCAGCGATGCATTTTTACCACCAACCTGAGCAATCATGCCGTTGTTGATCTGACTGAATCGAAGTACCCAAGTGTTCATAGCTGTACGCGGTTAGTAAGATACGGCCGCAAGCTAAATAGGGTATAATCGTCCATAGATGACTCCGCTTAGGCAAGACATTGATTATAATCAAGTTACCCTCTACCATTAATCAGCTAAAATCAACAAAACAAAGAGTTGCTTTGGGACATAAAACAAACTTGTACTCACCATGAAGACGATTCTGGTTCCAACTGACCTAAGTCTAAGCACTCAGTATGCGCTCGATGTGGCCGTCAGTCTGGCACGCACCTATCAGGCCGAACTAATTTTACTCCACACGGTGCTTTATGAGTTGATCCCCCAGGCGGCTGCGGAATATTCTCCAGAGCTTTCAGTCGCCATGGCAGAAAACTACCAGGATGCCCGTAAAGAAGCAGAGGCAGCTCTCCGGAAACTCATTGCGAATCCCCGATATGCTGGCGTAACGATAAAACCCAAACTGGGTAGTAATTTCGATGGGCTGATTCGCTGCATCAATGAGCAACCCGCCGATCTGATTGTACTAGCCTCAAAAGGGGCATCGGGACTAATGGAATGGCTGGAAGGCTCCCACGCTGAACTTATTGTTCGGCATGCTAACTGCCCGGTCCTGGTTGTAAAGCAACCTATTTCCCACTTCCAGCCTAACCATATCGTCTGTGCAATCGACATAGATGAAAAGCTAAAAGAAAGCCATTCGGAGCCCTTCCTGCTAACAGACCAAGGTCTCCGCCACTTTGTGTACGTGTTGACACCCAGTGATAGCCGACAACCCGAGGGCATTCGGCAATGGGTAGCCGACTACGCTCTGGCAAAAGGAATCAGCCCGTATACCCTCGACATCTGGCATGATAAAACTGTACCGGCTGGCATTATCAAGTATGCCGAGGACGTAAACGCGGATATGATCGTGCTCTACACGCATGGGTACAAAGGCCTTCGGCACTGGATTGAGGGCAGTGTTGCCGAAGACGTCCTGAATCATGCCAATCAGCCTGTACTGATCTTGCGAGCCTAAACAGTCGGTTAGTAAGCCGTTAGGCAATGGACAAACCAGTCTCATCGTCAAGCACTTATGCCTGGTTATTAAGTTATTGGTTTTTGTTGTATTGGCCAATTATAAACTCATCAATAACCTACACTTAAATACGACAATAGCTCCTACGAAAAACGCCCCCAACTGTTAGGGGCGTTTTTTTGATTTACCAGGAGTCACGCGGGCATGAACCAATTCGTTTACTTTGAAAGTACCCGTAGCGTTTTACGCTCAGTGGACGTCGCTACTTCTAACAGTAGCAAGCTAGAGTCCTCTATCGGTAGGCTCAACACCAGTCGCTCAGCGACTTGCGCTTGTTCGATCTGTTGTTGACCAACTACTCTCCCTCTGATATCTGTTAGTTTCACTTGCAAGGCTTGCCCCTGTACGCCGGTAACTTCTGCAACCACTTCCTGATTAACAGGGTTGCCCAGTAATTTGACCTGTAAACCAGTACCAACTTCGAGACTACTGGCCAGTCGGGCGCTAACCAGGTTACAGGTTGTGGTGTATTGAGTGGTATACTCCTGACCGCGCTGGCGGGCATAGAGGGTGAACACCATTCCATTACGCTGATAAGTCGGTACAAAGAATTCCGCAGAAAGTCCCCAATCGCGCAGGCCGGGCACCTTGTACTCAATGGCCGATCCGTCGCCACCTGTACTGCCGAGCACTAACTTACCTGTTTCGCATTGATAGGTTGGTGGAATGAGCGTCAATTGGCTAGCACAGGCACTTGTGTACTGAGTGGTATACTCTTTCCCACTCTGGCGGGCATAGAGGGTGAACACCATTCCGTTCCGCTGGTAGGTTGGCACAAAGAATTCCGGAGAAAGTCCCCAATCCCGCAGACCAGGCGCCTTATACTCAATGGCCGACCCATCCCCGCCCGTGCTGTTGAGCACTAACTTACCGGTTTCGCACTGATACGTTGGGGGGATCAATGTCAACTGGTTAGCACAGGCACTTGTGTATTGAGCCGTATATTCCTGCCCACTCTGGCGGGCGTAGATTGTGAACACCATCCCGTTCCGCTGGTAAGTGGGAACGAAAAATTCAGGAGAAAGCCCCCAATCCCGTAAGCCGGGCACCTTATACTCAATCGAAGTTCCATTACCGCCAGTGATATTGAGTACCAGTCGGCCTGATTCGCATTGATAGGTCGGCGGAATGAGCGTTAACTGGGTAGCGCAGGAATTTGTGTATTGTGTGGTATATTCTTTCCCACTCTGGCGGGCATAAAGGGTGAATACCATTCCGCTCCGTTGATAGGTCGGCACAAAGAATTCGGGCGAGGAACCCCAATCACGCAGACCGGGCACTTTATAGTCAATAGGGGCCCCATCTCCACCGGTCGTATTGAGCACCAGCCAGCCCGTTTCACACTGATAGGTAGGTGACAAAAAGGTGAGCGCGTCTTTCTGTGGTGGACTATCGGACCCCAACTTAACTACCCAGGCATCCTGATCACCATGATTACCAGTCACATCACCATCATTGGACGTTGTTGATCCGGCTAACACATAGCTACCATCAACTGTGGCTGTAATGGCCAGAGCGGCATCGAAACCTGTTCCACCATAGGTCTTTTGGCTAATTATGTCCCCAGCACTATTGAGTTTAACAAGCCATGCATCACTGCCCCCGTGGTTTCCACTCACATCACCATCGTTGGATGTGGTAGTTCCCGCCAGCATATAGGCGCCGTCTGGCATTGTCGTGGGGGCATACATGTTATCCTTTCCGCTCCCTCCTATTGTTTTTTGCCAGGTTAGAGATCCTGTACTGGTAAGTTTAAGAAGCCAGGCATCCCCGCCCCCATGATTACCACTTACATCACCATCGTTCGACTCGGTATAGCCACCAACAAGGAAACCACCATCCGCTGTTTCCTTAACGGCATTGGCAATGTCATGGCCGCTTCCACCAAAAAATTTATACCAGCCTATAGTGCCCTCGCGGTTCAGTTTACCAACAAAAACATCGTTCGTATTATCATAATGATGCCCAGTATTGTTTTTATTATGATCAGTTCCTACCGAAATAGGCTGGGATGGATAACCTGTTCCATACGACCAAGACAGTTGGTATGAAGAAGTCCTACCCGCTACCACACAACCGCCATCGGAAGTTGCAGTTACAGCATACAGTTCATCACTGCCATCTATACCACCGAAATAATGATCCCACATGAAATCGCCAACCCCGCTGAACTTTATTACAGCAAAGAGATGCGCTCCTCCTGGTTTTAAGCCCCGATTAAACGTATGGCCAGCTACCAGATAACCCCCATCGGATGCCGTAGTAACTGAAGTGGCATATAAACCTCTTGCTTCATCCCGGTACTGTTTCCAAACGATCTCCCCCGCACTATTAATCTTAAATACCCATATATAGATCGGGATAAACGGATTGAAACCACTCATATCGCCATCCCGCGACGTAGTTAAGCCTGTTACCACATAGCCGCCATCGGGGCTCGCAGTTAGGGCGCTGGCCTGATCGTCGCCCATGCCACCAATCGTCTTTTTCCAGATAATTGTACCCGCACTATTGAGTTTCACGATCCAGGCGTCGTGGGCTCCTCCGCGATAATCACTTATCTCTCCATCATTGGAGGTCGTTGAACCCGCTACCACATAACCGCCATCTGCAGTCGCCAGGATGGCGGTAACAGAATCATTTTTCGATCCACCAAGCGCCTTTTGCCAGTTAATGGTTTGAGCGGTGGATATAGTCACAACGCCCAGGCACAAGATAAAAGCCAGAACCAACGCGCTAACCGTTGCGCTGGGCAGTTTAGGCACGGATAGAACTACTATAGGTAGTCGAGTTTTCATAAATTATAAATCATATGGGTGAACGAATAGGTTAATCAGCAATCTTCAGCGACTCAAACAACACTAATTTCTTTTTCATCATGGTATTGTAATCTACCGTCAGACCAGTTGAGGACAACCCGCCAGATCCCTTTGGCAAGTTGGGCCGTTGATACAACATGACGCGGTTTCGTATCCGGCGTTACTGGTATATGGATTTCATCACGTACGTTGTTCGTTGGACTAAAGGTTAAATCGCCTTTACGAAACGACATTGGTAACACAAAGGCCAGTAACTGAGAAGCGGGTTCGAATGTCATGGTTTTAGATGAGTAGGCAAGTAGGCCCGGAATGAGCCCTGAAAAGAGATTTAACGATACAAATGTGGTTGTACGTAGCCCAACAGGCCTATGATACGCGTCAGACACTGAATTGACAGATTTCAGGTAACCCACTGACAATCATCAATAAAAAACGGGCAGCTATCGTCTAGTTTTGAGCATCTCCTTCCGAGCTGCTTTATGTCTGTTCTACGCAACCTGATTGTCCTCTTTTTGCTACTTCCTCTATTGTCTACAGCCCAAACCAGCGACGACTGGACCCGCCTGCGTCAATATGGGAACGAGATCGGTGTAGATAGTCTTTGTCCGTCGCCCGATGTGGCTTGCCTGACAACTTATTTTACACAAATTGTTTACGGGAAGCCCCCCCGGCGAATCAGCTATCAGGGCCTGCATGAGCAACTTGATACGGTACGAATAAACCAACTTACTCAGCAGTTTCTGGCTGGAACTGATTGGTGCCCACTGCTAGATTCACTGGAATCACATGACCGCAACTACCGGCAGCTAAAGGAATACTGTATGCGCTGCCTGGTTGACGACTACATGGCCGATTCGCTAACTATTGAACAAGTCAAAACGACACTCAACACTTACCGCTGGCTAAACCGCTTTCCCGCCGAAAAACGGGTCGTTATCAACATTCCCTCGGCCTCCATGCGGGTCATTGACCGGCAAGGGTCTACGCTGCTGAACAGTCGGGTAATTGTTGGCAAAGCCAGCACACCGACTCCCTGTTTTACGGCACAGCTCACCGACATCGTAACGTACCCCTATTGGAATGTGCCCCGCTCAATTGCGATCAAAGAACTGCTGCCGCAAATTCGGAAGAACCCAGCTACCGTACTGGCCGAAATGAATCTACAGATCATTGACTCGAAGGGAAGAATCGTCCATCCAGATTCGGTAAACTGGTCAGGAAATCTGGCAAAAACCTTTCCTTATCGGCTTCGGCAATCGACTGGCTGCGATAACGCCCTGGGTGTACTGAAATTTACGATCAACAGCCCCTTCGACATTTACCTGCACGATACCAATCAGCGGTCTTTGTTTGCCCACGAGAAACGAGCACTCAGTCACGGTTGTATCCGGGTTGAAAAGCCCATTGAGCTAGCCAATCTTGCCCTGGGATCATCGCGCTTCAATCCTTCTTTCCTAACCACCTGTCAAAAACAGAACAGTCCGAAAACCATTCACCTGCCGCACCCCATTCCCGTTATTATTACCTACAACCTGCTCGATATCGACGAAACAGGTGCCATTGTGGTTAATCGGGACGTATATAACTGGAGTCAGATTGACTTATAGTTATGTATAATTGAATCGTGCGTATAAACCGATAACAATAAAATCAGACAGCTGTTGACTATAATGGCTGCCCTGGGTGGTTCATTACAAACCTGATAACATGAACGTTATAAACAACGAGAGCTCACCTGCACCAACCCGCCAGGTTGCTTATTTTTCCATGGAATTCGCCTTCAGTCAGGCACTCAAAACCTATTCGGGAGGCCTGGGCTTTTTGGCGGGGTCACACATGCGAAGCGCTTATAGCCTGAAACAGCCCGTGGTGGCCATTGGTATTCTCTGGAAATACGGCTACTACGATCAGGTGCGCAAGGGCGACCAGACAATGGATGTTCTGTTCCTGGAAAAGCAGTATAGCTTTCTTCAGCCAACCCATATAACGTTTCAGATTCAGGTCAATCATGCACCCGTCTGGGTTACGGCTTACTACCTGCCTCCTACAGTCTTTGGCACAGCGCCAACCTACTTCCTCTCAACCGATCTGCCCGAGAACGACTATCTGGCGCAAACAATCTGTCATAAACTGTACGACCCCAATCCCGAAACCCGGATCGCATCCAGCATTCTTCTGGGCATTGGTGGCGCTAAATTACTGGAAAAGCTAGCCATCACGCCAGACGTATACCATATGAATGAGAGTCACCCGCTACCGTTGGCCTTTTATTTGTACAGCCAATGGGGGAGCCGTGAGCCTGTTAAAGACCGTTTGGTTTTCACGACCCATACGCCCGAAGAAGCAGGTAATCCACGAACTGACATCCGCTTACTGGATCGGATGGGTTTTTTCAATTATCTGGACCTGGATGAGGTTCGTCGTATTACCGGAATCACCGATGACCAGTTCAACTGGGCGCTGGGAGCTCTTAGGCTAGCTGGTCGTGCAAATGCCGTTTCGAAAAAACACCAACAGGTTAGCCAGGCTATGTGGCAGGGTTACGATAACCTGGCTCCGATTCTGTCCATCACCAATGCACAGAATAACCGATTTTGGGGCGATCCAATCCTGGATACAGCCGCAGCCACTAATGATGATATTCGGCTGATGGCCCGTAAGAAAACGAGGAAACAACGTTTATTTGATGAAGTGGCCGATCAGACGGGCGACCTTTACGATCCCAACGTATTTACAATGGTCTGGGCGCGCCGGTTTGCGGGTTACAAACGTGCCGACCTCCTGCTTTCTGACCCTGCCCGGTTTGAGCGCCTGATGACCAACCCCCGGTATCCTATACAACTCATCTGGGCAGGAAAACCCTATCCGTTCGATTACGCTAGTATCGGTACGTTCGATCGACTGGCTCATGTATCCAAACAGTTCGTCAATTGTTCTGTTCTGGTCGGCTACGAAATTCATTTGTCGAGGCTGCTGAAACAAGGGGCCGATTTGTGGCTAAACACCCCCCGACTAACACGTGAAGCATCAGGAACCAGCGGTATGACAGCCGCCATGAATGGAGCCCTTAATTGTTCGACAAACGATGGCTGGATACCCGAATTTGCCCGGCCTGGCATCAACAGTTTCATCCTTCCTGAAGCGGATCTTAGCTGGCCCACCCATGAACAGGACGCGTTTGATGCAGACAATCTCTTCACTCTCCTGGAAACGGTTATTTTGCCGATGTATTACGAGCAGTCCGACAAGTGGATTGGTATGATTAAAGCCAGTATGCAGGATGTTGTCCCTTATTTCGACTCCGATCGAATGGCAACCGAGTATTATGAACAACTCTACTCGCTGCCTCAGGAGGCTATACTGCTTGCGGAATAACTAAGCTCCTACCTACCAGCCTACTACTTGCTTCCATCAGGCCTTTCGAACGGAAGAATTACAGTGATTATGGTCCCCTTATTCAACTCACTTTGCAGCGATACCTGACCACCCATCAATTCTACATAACGCCCTACAATGTGTAGTCCTAGCCCTGTGCCTGCGATGTTAGTCACATTATGAGCTCGAAAAAACCGTTCAAACATATGCTCCTGGTCTTCCTTTGAGACACCTACACCCTGATCTTCTACCGATAGGGTTAAATACCCATCCAGACACCTGCATCCTATCGTAACCATCGAGCCCACCCCGGAGTACTTTATGGCATTAGACAATAGGTTGACCAGAATTTTCCGAAACATTGAGGGATCTATCCAGATCGGGGCCAGACATGACAAGTGGGTTTGCACTCGCTGATCCGTTTTCAACATACCCTGCATATCGGCAACGGTTTCGCCAACCAGCTCTGCCAGATCTACCTCCGATGGATGAGCTTCAATCTTACCTTCCTCTAGTTTACCAACCGATAAAAACTCTTCGAGGATATCGTTGAGGTGGGTAACAGACGCCCGGATACGGTTCAGGTGCTTCAGGCGCTTGTCCTGTTGATCACCCCCAGGATACTTCTCAATTAATGTGGTGGAGGTTAGCACAGCCGTTAGTGGCGTACGGAACTCATGCGAAGCCATCGACACAAAGCGAGATTTTAGCTCCCCTAACTCCCGCTCAGCAACCAGTGCTTTAGCCAGTTCATCCTTCGACTGTTCCAACTGATCAAGTGTATTCAGAAGTGCCTGCGTACGATCCGCTACTTTCTGCTCCAGATCGGCATTAAGGTGCTCAATATGATCACGATGCGCCAGCAGTTGCTGTTCTGCTTCTTTTTTTAATGTAATGTCAATAATGTAGGCTACCACATAGAGTTCCTCTTCCAGCCGAAAGTAGCTCAAACTTACCTCAACGGGAAATACAGATCCGTCTTTGCGCTGCGCATGTAAATCCCGATTATGCCCCATGGCCCGTACATGCGGATCGGCATTGAAGGACTGGCGGAGTTTTTCGTGATAGCGACTCACGCCCATAGGCACGAGTTGCTCAATTGTTTTAGACACCAATTCTCCGGAAGCATAACCGAACAACTGATTAGCCAGTTGGTTAGCCGAGACAATACAACCCTGTTGATCGCTAACAATAATGCCGATGGTTGCGTAGGAAAAAATAGCCTCGTAGCGGTGAACACTATGCTCTAACTCTCGCTCCGTATTATGCAGGCGATCCTGGTCAATAAGTCGTATGAGCGCATACGGCCGATTTTGGGCTGTAAAGGCACTTATAACAAGTTGTCCCCAAAATGTCCTACCATCCTGCCGACCAATCTGGGTGGTCTCTTCGTGAGTTCCCGATTGAATAAGTCGCTCAACTAAGCTGATCCGGTGTTGATCTTCCAGCGGTTGGACGCGCAACGAGCGTGACCGAATGGGGTCGGTTAATAAGGCCTCTTCCGATGAGAATCCAAGCAACCGCACCCCCGCCCGATTAACCCGAACGAACCGCTCTTCCGTTAGGTCATAGATACCAATAAATTCATCGCTTTTCTCGAAAAGCAGGTCGGTCAAAGAGGAAGAATACAAATCGGTTAGCATAGGGAGCCAGCTATGTCTATCGGCAGATCCCGATAGTATTATGAAGTCAAATTACACTGTATTTCTCCAAACACTAACTACTACTATAGTAAAACTAATAAACCACTTCTACAAGAAACCATTTTATCAATAGTTGACTACTTGTAGAATTACTATTTATACACCATAACGAGTATAACAATCAGGGGTACAACTGACGCTCATCAATTCATTTACTGAACCAAAGCCCCACTTTTACATCGATAAAAAATGATTATTCTGGTGTTAAGGCTACGCTGTTATGAAACTTGACGATTCACCTCCAATACTAATACCCGGGAAATCGACGGTTTTATTGATTTTCATGCCATCCGAGCAGGCAAACTACCAACAACGGGCTGCCTTACTTACACTGGCAAACGGGTTGCAAAAGCATCTCGGCGACTTAGCACGTGTACTGAAGATAGATAAGGCCACTTACCCCGATGTGGTTCAGAGCTTTGATGTTACGTATATGCCCACTTTTGTATTGGTTCGTCAGGGCATCGAACTATGGCGACAGGTAGGTATGCCGGATGAAGCAGTACTAGCTAATCTATCTAAGCGCCTGTTAACAGCCTGAACAACTGCGTTGTTAACTAAAAAGGGACGGTACAGGCGTATAGCTGTATCGTCCCTTTTTAAAATTAAAGTAATCTACGTTCAATCAAAAAAGTCGCCCCAGAAAAATAAGTAGTACAGCACCGCCTACGGCAATAAGCAAGTTCATAACCAGACCGTCATTGTCGGGATCATTGCCAAGCTTACGGGCAACAAACCCACCTAAAAAGCCGCCTACAATACCCAGAATAACATTGATATACCAGGGATTGTGGCTGTCCATGATCCGGCTTGCAATGTAACCAGCAACGCCCCCGATTAGAATAGAATACAGAAAACCCATTGCTATACGTGTTTAGGTGAATGCCATGTGGCAATACAATGGTACATAAAAGAGAACAATATTGATTTATCGCAGGAATAAATTAACCCAAAAATAGAGAGGCAATGGGTATAAACTGGCGCTACTGTTATTTTTACTCAATAGATAGCCTACTACTCGTTAACGAGCTAACCTCGCCTAGTTGCTCACGCATATGATCTCATTTTTCGCATCTAAACGCTCTGCTTTTATACGCCGGGCCGTTGCCCTTTCCGCAGCTGGTTTTTTAATTGGCGGAGTTTTTATCGGCGCTTATCAGAACCGGAACCTGAACGCAGCATCAGGAAATTACCTAACCAGGCTGTTTGCCAAACTGAACGACGACGATAAACACGACCCTAAATATGCCGTTGGGAGCCTGAACGTAGCCCCCGGCCTGGAAGCGACTCTTTTTGCTTCGGAGCCGATGCTAACGAACCCAACCGACATCGATGTAGATTCACGAGGTCGGGTGTGGGTGTGTGAAGCCTATAATTACCGCCCGGCTATCAACGGTAACCCGACTCACAAAGAAGGCGACCGCATTGTGATTCTGGAAGATACCAACGGCGACGGTAAAGCCGACGTTTCGAAAGTATTCTACCAGGACCCGAGTATCGAATCACCGTTGGGTATTTGGGTGCAGGGCAATAAAGTTATCGTTTCCGACAGCCCCAATGTGTGGGTTCTCACCGACGAAAACGGCGACGATAGAGCCGACAAAAAAGAGTTGCTTTTCACTGGTATAGGGGGAGAACAGCACGACCACGGCATGCACACGTTTGTGTTCGGGCCCGATGGTAAATGGTATTTTAACTTCGGAAACGAAGGTGGCCAGCTTCTCGATAAAGACGGTAATGCCGTTACGGATATGGTTACCGGTAAAACCATCAATAAGCAGAATTTCAAAATGGGCATGGTATTCCGCTGCGACCCCGACGGAAAAAACGTGGAAATGCTGGCCCAGAATTTTCGGAATAACTATGAGGTCGCCGTTGATTCGTACGGAACGCTCTGGCAGTCGGATAACGACGATGATGGCAACAAGGGCGTTCGGATCAACTACGTCATGGAAGGGGGTAACTACGGCTATACCGACGAAATGACGGGCGCAGGCTGGCAAGCCAATCGCGAAAATATAGAGCCCGAAATCCCCCGTCGACACTGGCACTTAAACGACCCTGGCGTGGTACCCAACCTCCTCCAGACCGGGGCCGGTTCGCCAACGGGAATGATTGTATACGAAGGTAAACTCCTGCCCGAAGTTTTCCGGAATCAAATGATTCACTGCGATGCGGGCCCCAATGTGGTACGGTCGTATCCGGTGCAGAAAGATGGAGCGGGTTATAAAGCCGAAATTGTGAATGTACTCGAAGGCGCCCGTGACCAGTGGTTCCGACCTGCGGACGTATGCGTAGCACCCGATGGTTCGCTCATCATTGCCGACTGGTACGATCCAGGCGTAGGAGGCCACCAGGCGGGCGATCAGAACCGGGGGCGCGTGTATCGCGTAGCTCCACCGAACTCGCCTTACACCATGCCTAAGGTGGATCTTACAACTACGGCTGGTGCTATCGATGCCTTACAAAGCCCAA
The DNA here is from genome assembly GCF_006965485.1 of Spirosoma sp. KCTC 42546. Classification (NCBI taxonomy): domain Bacteria; kingdom Pseudomonadati; phylum Bacteroidota; class Cytophagia; order Cytophagales; family Cytophagaceae; genus Spirosoma; species Spirosoma sp. KCTC 42546. The sequence goes on along the minus strand of NZ_CP041360.1, from coordinate 529,225 downwards.
ATATGTCTATCCGCTATGCGGGTTGGCAGAAACTGCGTGAACTCGACAAAAAAGCGGAAAAACCATTAGCCAATCTGTATAAATCGTCAGATAATCCACGGATGCAAGCCCGCGCATTGTGGCTGTTGAGCAAGCTGGACAAAGGCCCAAAATACATTGAAACGGCACTAAAAAGCACCAATCCCGATTTACGGATTACCGCACTCCGGGCCGCTCGTGAACTAAAACTTGATGTAATTCCATACCTAAAGCAGTTGGTCAACGACCCGGACGCACAAGTACGCAGAGAGTGCATTATTGCTCTTCGTCGAAGTGCATCTCCTGATGCTCCCGCGCTATGGGCACAACTGGCTAGTCAGTACGATGGTAAAGACCGATGGTATCTGGAAGCCTTAGGCATCGGAGCCGAAGGCAATTGGGATAGCTACTACACGGCCTGGATAAAGCAGATGAAAAGTGACCCGCTCGCCAATGCCAGTGGCCGTGACATAGTCTGGCGGGCTCGTACAAAAGAATCTGTTCCGCTGTTGGCTAAACTCGCCGGTGATCCTTCGGTTGACCTGAGCCAGCGGCTGCGCTACTTCCGGGCATTCGACTTTAACCCCGGTGCCACCGAAAAATCAACTGCCCTGCTGAGTATTTTACAAGTCAACAGCAACTCAACTGACGTTACCAAACTGGCATTACGCCACCTCGACCCTGCTTTCGTAAAAAGTTCGCCGGTGGCTACCACAGCGCTTACCAAATTGATGAAAGACGTATACGGAACGCCCGAATACATTGAACTTGTAACGCGTTACGAACCGGTTTCCGAAAATGCTAATCTCCAACAATTAGCTGTGAAGAAGGCGATGGATGGTATGGGACGCGATGCCGCCCGGCAATTGTTGAAGCAGGGAGGAAGTCCACTGGTTTGGGAAGTTATAGATGATAAAGATACCGAAGCCGCTACCAGCATGCTCGTAGCCTTACGCCGTATCGGAAACAAAGAATCCATTGGTATCCTGAAAACAGTTGCATTAGACGATAAACGCCCGGCTTCATTACGTCGGGAAGCCACTCGGTCGCTGGGGGGTAGTATGGAAGGTGCGGATCTGGTCGTATCTCTCCTAAAATCCGGCGACATTAAAGGCGATTACAAAAAGGCTGCGGTGCAGGGTGTTAGTAACGACTGGCGAAAAAATGTTCGTCAGCAGGCGGCCAGTTTTTTAGATGGCGGCAAGAGCGCTGAAGGCAAAAAACTACCCGGCCTGAATGAATTGCTTGCCTTAACTGGTGACGCAACAAAGGGTATAGTTACCTTTAAAAACAACTGCTCTACCTGCCATCAGGTGAATGGCGACGGCATGGACTTTGGCCCAAAACTATCCGAAATTGGCTCTAAACTGCCCAAAGAAGGCCAATATCTAGCTATTTTACACCCCGACGCGGGTATCAGTTTTGGCTTTGAAGGATGGGACGTTAAGTTTAAAGACGGCAGTTCCATGACCGGTATTGTGTCCAGCAAAACCGAAACCGATCTGCAAATGAAGTTCCCCGGTGGTGTAACTCAGAACTACAAAATGTCTGACGTTGTCTCCATGAAACAAATAGATTCCTCCATGATGCCATCAGGCTTACAGGAGGCCATGAGTACCCAGGAATTAGTCGATTTAGTTGAATATTTAGCCAGTCTCAAGAAAAAATAACCTGAACCGGGATTTAGCTGATTTTACTGACTGACTTTGATTTTTATTTTCAGCGAAAATCTATTTGTAAAATCAAAGTCGGTCAGTAAAATCAGCTAAATCCCGGTTCCCCTTACTATGCAACGACGCAACTTCGTAAAATCAACTTTTGGCGCAGCTGGCTTAGGCCTGACCGGTGCCGCCGTTTCGGGCGAATCACTAGCCGAGAACTGGCATTCTCAGCCTAATTTTCTGGCTAAGAATAACTTCAAGCTCAAATATGCCCCGCACTTTGGCATGTTTGAAAACAGCGCGGGCAAAGACCTCATCGACCAGTTAAAGTTCATGGCCGACATGGGTTTTACAGCAATGGAAGACAACGGCATGATGGGCCGCGACCCTGCCTTACAAACCAAACTGGGTGAAGAGATGGCCCGCCTGGGAATAACCATGGGCGTGTTCGTACTCGATAAAGGCGGTAACGGGCAAAATACCCTCGCTGCCGGGAAGCAGGAGTACATCGACATTTTCCTGAATGGCTGCAAAAAAGCCGTTGAAACAGCCAAGCGCTGCAACACGAAGCTCACCACGGTTGTACCCGGCGATTTCGAGCGAAAACTGCCCATTGGTATTCAGACCGGTAACGTAATTGACGCCCTTCGCCGGGGAGCCGACATTCTGGCAGCGGGTAACCTAACCATGGTACTGGAACCACTGAGCGATACGCCAAACCTGTTTCTGCGCACCTCCGACCAGACGTATGAAATCTGTCGGGCGGTCAATAGTCCTTCATGTAAGATTCTATTCGATATCTACCACATGCAAAAAAACGAAGGGCACATTATTCCGCACATCGATTGGTGCTGGAGTGAAATTGGCTATTTTCAAATTGGCGACAATCCGGGCCGGAATGAGCCAACCACGGGTGAAATCAATTATAAAAACGTATTCAAACACATTTACCAGAAACAGAAAGCCGAGAATAAGGAGTTCATTTTTGGTATGGAACACGGCAAATCCCAACAGGGAAAAGAGGGCGAAGTGGCTCTGATCAAAGCCTACGTCGAGTCTGACAGCTTTACCGTGTAGCGCCGACCGTCTCGGTCGGTTGTGAAGGACTAATAGACTGAATATGATAAATGGGTAATCAGTGGTCTACTGACCAGCCTGGTTACCCATTTATCGTGTTCAGTAAATGTCTTGTTTAGAGAACAACAACAGAGTTCTCATCGCTAGAAACGCCACTGGCTACGTATTTATCAGCAGCCCAATCGTTCGTCCAGGTCGTACCATCTAAAATGTAGCGGTATTGATACTCGCCACCCACTGGCAGTTCAACGGTCGTTTTGTACGAACCATCTTTCTGCTTCTTCAGAACCTGGGCACTAGGGTCCCAGCTATTAAATTCACCGGCCAGAGCGACCGTTTTTGCGCCGTTGACGGCCTCAGCCGACAATTCAAACGTTACTTTTGCAAGCGGTTTGCTTTTTAGAAATTGTTTGGCAACTGCCATAGAGGTTTACTGTTTGGTTTCTACTGCAAAATTATAGTACAATATTAGTAATATCATAATTATCAATGGGTTATAGGCTAAAATTCTTTAAATAATCATAATTAATAATTTTTGCTTTATACTTGACAATCTAAAAAACGTCCTATTTTATTGACTGGATTAAGCGCCATAGAGCAGCTTTTGCGTAATTCTACTTACTGTATCCATGCGTTCTGAATATGAGCCACTTACAAAATAGTAAGGTAAGTTTCGGCGGTCAAGCTCCTCCCGAAAGCGAGCCTGCATTTCAGATCGGCGATGTCCCTGATCGCGTAGCTCATCGGCAACCCAGGGAACATCAATAGCTAACATAATATAGGCATCATAGTGTACCTGAAGCTCCAATTCATACAATACAGGCGGCACGTCATGCAGATAAACGTCCGAATAGATCTGCGTTGTAATAACGTCCGTATCGCAAAATAGAACCCGGTTCGCCAGTTTCTCCGCTTGCCATACGGCTTCCGTTTGTGCGTAGCCTATTCGCACAAAATCGTCTAGTGTAAACTCGTTGGAGGTAATTAGATCACGAGCCATTTCGGGAACAAAAATCGTATGGTAGTCGGCAGCTAACTGGCGGGCCATCGTGGTTTTACCAACGCTCTCGGGGCCGTACAAACATATTTTTTTAACGAAATAAGGACGTACTATAGCTGGAATAAACTCCCAGTACCGGGCTGGCTGTTGCCGAATCAGTGTAGCCGAAACAGGAACCTGCTGACGAGGAGGATCAAAGGAAACGTGCCGTAACCCCGAATGATGCGCTAAGGGAATCGCATAGTCCTCCGACGAAAAAAACACGCTCACTTCCGGAAAACGTCGTTTAATAAAAGCGGCCCACAATTTGGTAACCTCCCACAACGGCAAGGTTGGATCGTGAAACTCATTCGTTTCCGCAACAACCTCTATGGTAGAATAAGGAGCTAGTAATTCCGTCAGCCATTGAAATCGGATATCAGGAGAAATTATGTCATCGGGCGAAATGGTCATCGACACGATGAGTTGATCGCATTGCTTTCGGGCGAATTCAATCAGCGCCAAATGCCCCGTATGGACCGGCATAAACTTCCCAAAAACCAGGCCCGTTGTCATGCTACCTGACAAAAATATACTCACCCGTACCAAATGGATTCAATACAAGTTGCTTCGCAGTAATTGAAACCACGGGCATTAGCTTCCCTCCTAGAGACGACATACATAAAGCCGTAATTCGTACATTATCTCCCTCGATAACGTATTTACCACTACCACAACCCAGAAAACTATACTCCCCCGGTTTCGTATTTTCATACGATTCCGTAAAGGTTCCATTCTTGCCGAATGAGACATACACACTCTGGGTAGTAGGTACCGTGACAGCCGTACAGGTTGACCCACTGGTAGGCTTGCAATAAGAAGTTAATCGCCAGGTGCCTACGAGATTATCCATTGGCGTTAATGTATCTGATTTAGAACAAGCCAGAACGGTCCATACAGACAGGATAAATACAATGTGTTTCATTGGTAACGATCGATTGTGTTCATTCAGCTAGACCCCAGAACCCAACGAAAGGTTGTCGCGACACATCGCCTAAAGCTTGACTAGCCAGAGAGGCTACTTTAAAGCGGTTTGTACCGGATAGCTTCGGTACTCCCGTGTCCAGTGCCAGGCACCCTGAAAGGCAATCAGACAGAAAATAGCATACTCCACGCCCACCAACTTCACGCCCTTATTAAAGTACATATACGTGCTGATGATATCAATGACCAGCCATACCCACCAGCATTCCAGTTTTTTATGGATCATCATAAACGTACCAATAATGCTCATAACCGTCGTGAACGAATCCAGATACGGAAAAGCGCTGGGTTTGCTAAACATGACCGGAAACCAGACATGCAGATTCTGCGCAAACGTGCCCATGATTCCGGTAGCCACCACACCACCAAGCAAGACCAGTACCAACGGGCGTCCTACTAACCGGGTAATGCGAAGTTCATTCCGTTGATCGGCTTCATCAACGGTTGGGTGTGTCCAGCGCCACCAGCCCTGTAGGTTGGTTACGAAGAAAAACACCTGCAAAAACATATCTGGATACAGTTGGATCTGATAGAACAGAAAGAAAAAAAGCAGTACACTGGCGGCTCCAATGGGCCAACTCCAGACATGCGCTTTGGCCGCCAGCCAGGTAGCCGCCGATCCACTGACCACACCGAAGAACTCCAGATAACTCATGGGGTAATCCCATAACGTAAAGAAAATGGTATGGATGTCAAAAAAGTTGGGCATGAATGGCGTTATCAGTCGAGATTGTAGCTATTTAGTGTTACGAAAGTACGGATTAACCTTTTACCTGAACCTTTATGCAACGTATTGCCATGCTTGGGGGCGGCTTCATTGGCCGCTTCTATGCCGAATCCATCCACGGTCAGCGCAGCCGCGACAAAGTGGTAGCCATTTATGCCCGTCGTCAGGAAACTGCCGATAAATTTAAAGCCGACTACGGCTGTGAGTTTGCGTCGACCGATATGGAAGAAATCATTGCCAATCCTGATGTGGATATGGTTTGTATCGCTCTGCCCAACAACATTCATGAAACAGCGGTCAATTTGTGCGCGAAACACAAGAAATCAGTGGTTTGTACAAAACCATTAGGCCGCACGGGCGAAGAAGCCCTGCGTATGATGAAAACCGTTGAAGAAGCGGGAATTTTTGCCGGTTATCTGGAAGATCTCTGCTACACACCTAAGTTCCTGAAATCGCTGGAGAGCGTTAAAAATGGCGCTCTGGGCCGAATTCTCTGGGCAAAATCCCGCGAAACCCACCCCGGCCCTCACTCCGACTGGTTCTGGGACAAAGAGCAGGCCGGTGGCGGTTGCATGCTCGATTTAGGTTGCCACTGCGTTGAAATAGCCCGGAATTTTATCGGGAAAGATGTAAAACCCGTTGAAGTCATGTGTTGGGCCGCTACGCAGGTAAAACCCATCGACGCCGAAGATCACGCTATTGCTTTAGTGAAATACGAAAACGGGGCCATCGGCCAGTTTGAAGTAAGCTGGACTTTCCGGGGTGGTATGGACCTGCGCGACGAAGTGATGGGAACCGAAGGCACGATCTGGATCAATAACTTCCTGCGGACGGGCTTTGAGATGTTTACAACCGGCAAAGGGGGTGATTATATAGCCGAAAAAGCAGAATCCAATTCGGGCTGGCTCTTTCCAGTTGGCGATGAAGTAAATGACCTTGGCTATAATCACATGTTTACCGACATGTTCAAATCGCAGGAAGAAGGTCGTGACCCCGCCGAAACCTTCTACGATGGCTATGTAGTAAACGCCGTATTGGACGCAGCCTACAAATCGGCCGAAACCAAGCAGTGGGAAAAAGTACACCTACCCGTCTGGCGTGGTCAGGAAGGCCTCAAACCCGAATCGACGCTAGTTGAGTACGATGCGGATCATTACCTGATCAAACAGGAAATGACCCACGACGGCCGGAACAAGGTGATTCTGAAAGAGAAAGCCAGCGGAAAGATTATTGAACGGGATATTGTGTAAGCCATATAAATAGGGGCAAGTGGTTTAGCACTGCTTGCCCCTATACTTATTGTTCATTTACTTGAATATCACCATAAGCTATATAAAACTACAGACGGGTTGCCGATAGCCAACCTATTTCGTTTCTTGCATGATTAAATTCCAATTCGATTATCCAATATCGCCATGTGGTTAGAAAATAAAAAGATTGTCGTCATCGGGGGTACAACAGGTATGGGCCTGTCGGCTGCGTTGGCGTTCGTGCGGGAGGGAGCACAGGTGGTTGTCGTTGGGCGTAATTCAGAAAGCTGCACAGAAGCCGAAAAACAGCTCGATGGCAATGGACTGGCCATGTCGGGGGATGCCTCCGATCCACAAACAGCGCCAAAAGCTATAGCCCTGTGTCAGCAGATTTTTGGTGGTTTCGACGGCTTATACCACGTAGCCGGTGGCAGTGGCCGACGGTTCGGTGATGGTCCTCTTCATGATATTACGCTTGATGGCTGGAATTACACGGTTAACCTTAACCTGACGTCATTGATGCTATCGAATCAGGCGGCTGTCCGGGCGTTTCGGGCACAGAGTAGTGGCGGTGTTATTCTGAATATGGGTTCTGTATTAGGGTCCCGGCCCTCACCCACCTATTTTGCGACTCATGCCTACGCAGCCATGAAATCGGCTGTGATTGGCTTCACGAAGTCAGTAGCGGCCTATTATGCCAATGATAACATTCGCGTTAATGTACTAGCGCCAGCACTGGTCGAGACCCCAATGGCCCAACGAGCCACCAATGACGATACAATCCTGGCCTTTACCAAAACCAAGCAACCTCTTGATGGTGGACGTATCGGCCATCCCGACGATCTGGATGGAGCAGCCGTTTATTTCATGTCTGATTATTCAGCCTTTACAACTGGCCAGGTGCTCACCGTTGATGGGGGCTGGAGTGTTAGTGAAGGCCAAGTATGAAAGTCATCTGCCATGATCGAAACACCCCGTTTGACGTTAATTCCGCTGAATCTTCATCAAATTCGGCTCCATATTGCGGATAACCACCAACTGGAAGCTACGCTAGGCTTAAAGAAAGGCCACCGAGAAGCCGTGGAACCGGTGTTAAGCATCATCAAGTATTTTACCATACCCCGCTTACAGGACCCTACCTTTAATCCACTCTATCATACCCTATGGCTGGCTATTGATCGCCAGAATCAGCAGTTTGTAGCCGAAGCGAAGTTTAAGGGCGAGCCCGATGAGACCGGAACAATTGAGATTGGCTATGGAACCTATCCAGCCTTTCATCGAAAGGGGTACATGACCGAAATGGTGAGCGGGTTGGTGACGTGGGCAAACCAGCAACCCGGCGTGTTGCGCGTAGTAGCCGATACAACGGCCGATAATGTAGCCTCGCAGAAAGTACTGGAAAAGAATGGTTTCCGGTTATTCGACCAGATTGAAGACATGCTGTGGTGGGAATATACCGTTGACTAGTTAAAAGCCCGGAAGAAAGTGCTTTTGCCTTTCAGGATTGCCCACCTAGGCGACCTGACCTACTCCTTACCCTATGCATTCACGTCGAAAATTCCTCCGCCAGCTTGGTAGCACGTCAGCTCTACTGGCAGGAGGAGCAACCCTGGCCGGTGCCGAAAACCTTTCTCCTACAGATCGAAATTTTCGCGAGAGCCTGATCGAAATTATTAAACCTCGATCGGCAGCTGATACGATCAACATTGCCCTTATTGGTGCAGGTATCATTGGTCATTATGATCTCGATTGTGCCCTGAAAGTACCCGGCACGAAAGTGGTGGCAGTGGCTGATTTATACGCTCCCCGATTAGTTCGGGCTAAAGAAATGTGGGGAAATGATCTTTTCACGACCCGTGATTATCGCGAGATCCTGGCGAGAAAAGACGTAGATGCTGTTCTGATTTGCGTTCCCGACCATTGGCACGACCATATCTCCATTGCGGCTCTGAATGCAGGCAAGCATGTTTATTGTGAGAAGCCCATGGTTCACCATATCGAGGAAGGCCATGCCGTTATTGCTGCACATAAAAAGTCTGGCAAGGTATTTCAGGTGGGTAGCCAGCGAGCTAGTGCGTCGGCCATCCTCGAAGCAAAAAAACGCTACGAAGCGGGCGACATTGGTGAGTTGACATCGGTCGAAGCATTTTTAGATCGAACCGATGCGCTTGGTGCCTGGCAGTACACCATACCACCAAATCTTAACCCCAAAGACGTGGACTGGGCTACGTATCTGGGCGATGCGCCCAAACGACCGTTTCAGGCTGAGCGCTTCTTTCGGTGGCGCAACTACAACGACTATGGCACGGGGGTAGCAGGTGATTTGTTTGTGCACTTGCTGACTGGATTGCATACCGTAACGGGCAGCCTGGGCCCAACCAGCATCTACGCACTTGGCGATCTGAATTACTGGAAAGATGGGCGCGATGCGTATGACCTCGTTACTGCCCTGATAAACTATCCCAAAACTGATAAAAACGCATCATTCTCCCTGGCAATGCGTGTCAATCTGGCAACGGGTGCTGGGGGAGATATTCATACCCGCCTGGTTGGTACCGAAGGCGTAATTGATATTGGCTGGAACTCCTTCGTTCTGAACCGGCTCAAGCGACCCAATGCCCCCATGTATAGCAAGGGCTACGACGCCTTGTTTACCTATCCGCAGGCTATGCAGGAGGAGTTTATTCGGCAATACGACCAGAAATACCCCGCCGGGCAATTTACCCGTCAAGTGCAGAATGAACCCGCTGTTACCTTCAACGCACCCGACGGCTACGACGATCGGCTCGATCACATGATTGTGTTCTTCAATGCTATCCGGGAAAATAACCCGGCGTTGGTGAAAGAAGATGCCGAATTTGGCTTGCGGGCCGCGGCCCCATCCTTAGCCGCCAACCTCAGTGCCGCCCAGCGAAAGGTAATTAACTGGGACCCTGTAGCTATGAAACTATCAAAAGCCGTTTAACTATAAATAAATGAATAATGGATAATGAATAATGGATAATGTAAAAGGTTTCTGTTTAGTAGGGCGTTACCTACTCATCATTATTCATTATCCATTATTCATTACTTAGCTTAACCTCCTAAACTCCTTTACCATCATGCAGCCCGTACCCATAAAAACCACTGTTGTCGGATCGATGCCCTTTCCGGGCTGGCTCGAATTTTCCAGCCAGCATCTCGGGCAGTTTGGCCCCGCCGACATCAATGAAATGATTGAAGATGCTGTTGTTGCATCCGTTCACGACCAGGTAGCTGCGGGTTTAGACGTCATCACCGATGGCGAGCAAACCCGCTTCGACTTCAATCTGTCGTTCTATGGCTATATCAATGGTATTCAGAACAACGAGACTGAATTGCGTCGGTTTGGACCGCCCGCACACGACCAGCGAGGGAAGCATAACATCGTTGAACCACTGACTGCCCCTAACGGCTTGGGCGTTGTTGAAGAATACCTGCGTCTAAAACGGCTGGCCCCCGCAGGGCAGGGCATTAAAGTGTCCATTCCAGGCCCATACACGCTCAGTGGGCGATTATTGCCAGGTAGTCTGTATAAAGACCGATGGGAAGTAACGGAAGCCTTGTTACCCCTGGTCAGCAAGGAGATTGCCACACTGGTTGAGCTGGGTGTGCCCGAGATTTGCGTGGACGAGCCCTCGATGTCATGCTATGCGTATCGGGAGGATACCAAACGGTTTGTGGATATTTTCAACCGAACCGTAGCACCGGGCGTCGGTAAAACACGGCTTTCCATGCACCTGTGCTTTGGCAACTACAAAGGCCGGTCGGTGGGCAAAAAAACCATCGCCCCCATGCTCCCTGATTTTCTGGATATGACGGTCGATGAGCTTCATTCTGAAATGACCATCCTGAACTTCTCGGAAGTGAATTTACTAGAGCGCTTCGCCGAGAAGTTCGACGTAGCCGTAGGGGTTATCGACGTGAAAAGCTACTACATCGAAACCCCCGAAGACGTAGCTGAGCGCATTCGCAAATGCCTTCCCTATGTTCCCGCCGAAAAACTAGCTGTTGCCCCCGACTGTGGGTTGAGTCAAACCGCTCGCTGGGCCGCCAAACAAAAACTGACGAACATGGTGGCCGGGGCCAAAATTGTGCGGGGGGAGCTATAATTTTTGTCATTCCGACCTTAGCGGGGCGGCCCGTGCCGAGGAATCTCAAGCTTGACCATTATGAAAATTGAGATTCCTCGGCACGGGCCGCCCCGCTAAGGTCGGAATGACAAAAATTACTATAAATTCAAGCTTAGACCGTCCGCCAGTTCACAACGCTCATTCACTAATTTATCAACGCTTTCATCAATCAGCATCTGCGTCTTGGCATTGTGAAAATACTCGGCGTTCATGATCCGAAGCTCTTTGCGTTTCATCGCTTCCAGAAAACGGCGAATGTCATCAGATGTTTCGAGAAGGAGCGGTGGCACCTCGGTCGGTTTTTCTTGATCATCTTTCGCCACCATTGTGAAATAGCTGGTATTAGTGTGCTTTACACTGCCTAGTCTCACATTCTCAGATATAACTTTAATGCCCACGACAAGCGACGTTCGGCCGACATAGTTAACTGATGCCATCAGCGAAACCAGTTCCCCTACCTCAACCGGTTGCCGGAAATTGACCCCGTCGACGGAAACCGTTACGCAATACTGACCTGCGTGTTTAGCTGCACAGGCATAAGCCACTTTGTCCATCAGGGACAGGAGTATACCCCCATGCACACGGCCGCCAAAATTGGCATAAGATGGAATCATCAGTTCGGTAAGTGTCGTGCGGGAATGGCTAACGGGCTTGGCGTTCATAACCGGGATTTAGCTGATTGGAAGATTTTCTGGATTTTGTCAATAGGAATGAACAAATATGCAGTAATATGGCAAAGTATAAAAACACAGAAGCCGCTCCCTAAGAAGCGGCTTCCACAAAATCATGCAAATCTAAAAATCAGCTAAATCCCGCCGGGCCGCCGATGCGGTCTCAGACGGCGAAACTTTCACCGCAACCGCAAGTACGGCTGGCGTTCGGGTTTTTGAACTGGAAACCTTTGCCGTTCAGACCGTCCGAAAAATCAAGTTCGGTACCGGCCAGATAAAGCAGGCTTTTGCGATCTATTAGAATCTTAACGCCTTTATCTTCAACAACGTGGTCGGTTGGTTGCTGCGTAGCATCGAATTGAAGATCATACATCAGGCCCGAGCACCCGCCACCCTGTACGCCTACACGAATGGCGTAATTTTCGGCCAGGCCATCCTTCTGACGTAGTTCAACAATTTTGTTTTTGGCAATTTCTGAAACCGTAACCATAGTCGTAATCGAGTCAATGTTGACGCATATCAATGCTTTCTCTATAACTTTCGGCCAAACGGAAAAGTTCTTTAGAACACATGCTTACTAACGTCGAACACATCGGCATCGCCGTTCGCGACATTGCCGCGTCGAATGACTTATTTACGAAGTTATTGAATGTTGTCCCCTACAAATCCGAAGCAGTTCTGGCCGAAGGGGTAACGACTTCCTTCTTTCAAGTAAATCAGACCAAAATTGAACTCCTCGAAGCCACGAGCCCCGATAGTCCGATTGCAAAATTTCTGGAGAAAAAAGGGGAAGGAATCCACCACATAGCCTTTGAAGTAGAGGACATTGAGGCTGAGATGACTCGGCTAAAAACGGAAGGATTTACGGTCTTGAACGAAGCTCCAAAACGTGGGGCCGACAATAAATTAGTGTGTTTTCTGCATCCCAAGGGCACGAATGGGGTGTTGATTGAACTGTGCCAGGAAATTAAGGAGTAAGTAACTTGGATTCTATCGATCCTGTGGATTCTCGGGGCCGCCCGCTTGGCATAAATACAATAGAATCACCAGAATCCACAGAATCTAAAAATAGCAGCATGAAGAAAAAAGAGAAAGCAATACTGGTTGCCCTGTTCGTTTTAATTACGTCGGCCGTTCAGTGCCAGCAACCGGGCAACTTAGCCCGGTACACACAGCCCGGCGTTGATGTTCAAAATTATGCATTCTCGCTCACGCTGAGCGATTCGACCAACCAGATTAAGGGCGAAACTACCATTCGCTTCACCCGCGCCGATGACCGGCAAACCGTCTGGTTCGACTTGATTAGTCCTAAATCGGATTCAGCGCAACGGTCCGACGGATCAGCGGGCATGAAAGTGCGTTCGGTGAGTCTTGCTGATGGAAAAGCGGCACCATTCAGCCAGCGCAATGACCGGGTATTTATCAACCTGCCTGCCGCTCCCAATCAACCAACGGAGCTGGTTATTCGTTACGAAGGCACTCCAGCAAAAGGTCTGATCATTAGTCAAAACAAGTTTGGCGAGCGCACATTTTTTGGCGACAACTGGCCGAACAACGCCCGGAACTACCTTCCCGTTGTGGATCACCCCTCCGACAAAGCAACCTGTTCATTTTCAGTCAATGCTCCCGCTACGTATCGGGTCATTGCCAATGGCAAATTCGTAAACGAAAGCAGCCTACCAAATGGCAGAAAGCTAACGCGCTGGCAGGAGAGTACGCCCATTCCAACCAAAGTAATGGTCATTGGTGCCGCCCGATTTGCCGTCGAGGAAGTTGGCTCGGTAAGTGGAGTGCCGGTACAAAGCTGGCTGTATCCTAACGATAGTCAGAAAGGCTTTATCGACTATCGTCCGGCCAAGGAAATTCTGCAATACTTTATTGACAAGATTGGTCCCTATTCCTACGAGAAACTGGCCAACGTGGAATCAACCACGATCTTTGGGGGGATGGAGAACGCCAGTTGCATTTTCTACAACGAGAAAGTGATTGTGGGGCATAAAGATTCGGATGTGGAAGCCCTACTGGCGCATGAAATCGCCCACCAGTGGTTTGGCAACTCAGCTACCGAATCCGACTGGTCACAGCTTTGGTTAAGCGAGGGTTTTGCCACGTATTTTTCAGCCCTTTACCTCGAACATGCTTACGGAAAAGACACCCTCAACGCGGTACTGAATCAGAACAAAGGCCAGATTTTCCGGTTCTCAGCCCTAAAACCCAAAGGCACCGTTGTTGATTCGACCACGACGAACCTGATGGATTTACTGAACCCGAACTCCTATCAGAAAGGCGGCTGGGTGCTGCACATGCTCCGGAATGAAATCGGTGATGAGGCCTTTTGGAAAGGCATCCGGGCCTATTACGCGACCTACCGCAACCGCAACGCCCAATCCAGCGATTTGCAGGCTGTGATGGAAACGGCCTCGGGCAAGAAATTAGGGCAATTTTTCCAACAATGGCTCTACCAACCCGGCTATCCTGAACTTGTGTGGGGTTCAAGCTACGACGCCACTAAAAAGGCTCTGGTGATTGATGTCCGGCAGGCACAGCGAACGGGCGCGTTTTTCGTCGTACCGCTCACATTCAGCATCCGCGATAGCAACGGCCGCGAACTCACCCGAACTGCCCGCCTAACCATGACCGAGCAAACCCAGACATTCACGATTCCGCTGGCAACCAAACCCGGCTCCGTCGCCATCGACCCCGATAACACCGTGTTGATGCGTGCCACCGAAATGGGCAAGTAAATAGTTATCTTGCATACCGAGACTACCTTCTAAAGGCTGTTCGATGGGTTTGATATGCCATATCTTGGAGATATGGCATATCAAACCCATCGAACAGCCTTTAGAAAATCCGCTTACCGCCACTTATTCCTACCAACCATGCTCAAGCGCGTTTTCATCCAGAACTTCAAGAGCCTAAAAGACGTCACGCTCGATCTTCAAAAAGTCAATTTGTTAATCGGCCCGAATAACTCGGGGAAGACGAATTTTTTGAAGGCGCTGGAGTCGTTTTCTTTTGACGGTTTAAGATCTCAAAATATAGACGTTTTAGAAGCAATAAGTCATAAACACAAAAGAGTAGATATTACTTATGAATTTGATTATATACCTGAATCTAATGGGTATATGATGAGAAGTAATAGCGCAAAGAACGTGAGTTTATATCACTGTATTCAAAAGTCAGTTATTCAAATTGAACCTGGGCAGCAAAGGATTGAAAACATATTTGATGATTGGTTTATAGATGATGAGTTCAATGAAAAAATAGAAAATTTAAATCCTAATGTTTCTAGAAGAGAGTTTTTTGAATTTATTAATACTAAGATTTATAGACCAGACCCGTCAAAACTTGTTCAGCAAGTAAAATTTTCAGCAGATCAAGTAGAATTATCGGCAGACTGCTCAAACTTAATTTCATTCTATTTTTATGTCGATAGCAATTTCAAACGGAATGCAAAAAAAATCCAAGATGATCTAACTAAATGTATTCCTGAAATTGCCTATTTCACTTTACCACCCGTAAAAGTTGGAAATGAAAGTATGCTGGGATTACGTTTTTTTGACAAAGACGAAAATAGTTACCGGGCTGACGAAGTATCAGAAGGTGTTTTATACTTCCTCGCCCTCCTATGCATCATAAACCAACCCAATCCCCCTAAACTTCTTCTTCTCGAAGAACCAGAAAAAGGCATTCATCCACGCCGTATCTGGGAAGTCATGAAGCTTATTTTCCAATTAGCAGAGGAGAAAGACATTCAAGTAATTTTAACAACTCATAACGAGCACATTGTTAATACGTTCTCGACAATTCCAGAATCCGTATTTGTCTTCGACAAAGACGACGATGGAGCTACTTACGTGCGAAATCTCCAAAAAGACATTATTGATGTAACAGACAGAAAGAGTGAAGAATTGGGTTTAGATAAAATCGACCTTACATCTAATTTGGGGGAGAACTGGCTTTATGGTTTAATAGGTGGTGTTCCATCAGATGAGATATGAAGACAAATAAGCGGCTCGATTATACACTTATTGCCGAAGGATACGCAGAATACGCATTCATACCGACTTACTTACGATTAATAGCCGAACAATATAAAATTCAGGCAGTGCGGAGTAAACTGGGCTTTAAAGGGCAAAATGCAGGTAAATCAAAAGTACTGAAAGAGGCAGAGCCAATATCCACAACTGCAATTTTACAAAGTCACCAACTAATTGTAATAGGTATTGACCTAGATGCCGTAGACTATGAACAAGAGCAGCCTAAACACACGGCCGAGTGTGATCTGGTACTAAAGGCATTAGGTAAAACCCATAAAAATTATGGAAACCGAATTGTCCATTTTGTCACAGTTCAGGCTATCGAACAATGGTTGGCCTACCAGGCTTATAAAATTGGTTTAGCCGAAAAATTTCTCGAGAACAGCCAGGAAAGTAAGCATCAAAGTGAATTGAAAAAGTTGCTGTATGGCCCCAAAGACAATGGCCCTAATATGGACCGTGTAGCCGAAAAAATAGCAACATCTGCAGACTTCAACGAGCTAGCCAAACAATCCCGCAGCTTCGCCCATTTTCATAATCAGGTAACCGCCTTTCTGGCTCTGTACAACAAATAGAAAAGAACTAAACCCGTTAAATTAGTCCGCCCGTTCCATGCCGTAGGTATGGTATGTTTATAGAAATGGGCCTCCTATGTGATCAAGCATGCCGTAGGTATGAAACCCATTCCGAATATTGCATACCTACGGCATGCCAATTAATCAATGGGCGTCCCGTTTCTATAAACATTCGATCCCTACGGGATCTGGAAACACCAAAAACCAGCCACGGCCTCACGACCGTGGCTGGTTCATAAACTTACGTCTCAATTAGTTGAGCGTAATGGTGCGGACTACTTGCTGAGTAGGTTGTGTAGATAGCTTAACCGGATAAACCGTTGCATCGGTGCCAGACGTAATCTCAACTTTGTAATCGCCATCAGTCAGTTCCGATAAGTCGAACTGAAATCGGACATTACCCTGCTTTTTGCCAACCAACTGCTTTCCCAGCAAGGTACCATCAGTCGATTTTAGCGAAATGATCATTGGTTGACCTGGCGTCCGCTCCACGAAAACATTCAGTCGGGATGGTTTTGATGATGGGAAAACGGCCACTTTGTACGAATTTGTCGTAACGGGTGCCATCGCCGATTTGGTTGGTGTTGTAGCCGCAGGTGATGCGAATGTGGCCGTGCTCAGGAGCAAGGCAGCCAGTAAAGATTGAACAAACGTTTTCATGATGTTTTAGTAGTTGTTGTTTATAAAAGGAACAGAACAAAGGTATACCGTGGTAAAACGCTCATAAACAGACGTATGCATGAGCAAGCGAAAATGCTAGCTGAACAGGTATAAATTGCTGACGAATCGTTGGATAGGTTGAGATTGCTGACAAGGGAATTCCTCAAACGAACTTCCTCCTTCTGGCGTTATCGGTATAAACCACAGAACTGAACCCTATATCCTGGCTTCAATGCCAGCCCATCAACATGAACTACTATAACTCCATCATCGACACTATTGGCAATACCCCTCTGGTGAAACTCAACAAAGTCACGAAAGGCATTCGGGGCACCATTCTGGCAAAAGTCGAGTATTTCAATCCCGGCAATTCAGTGAAAGACCGGATTGCCATACGCATGATAGAAGATGCCGAAGCGCGTGGCGTGCTAAAACCGGGCGGAACCATCATCGAAGGCACCAGCGGCAATACGGGTATGGGACTGGCATTGGCGGCTATTGGAAAAGGCTACAAATGCATTTTTACGATGGCCGACAAACAATCGCAGGAGAAGATCGATATTCTGCGGGCTGTTGGCGCAGAAGTCGTTGTTTGCCCCACAAACGTAGCGCCCGACGATCCACGTTCGTATTACTCCGTTGCCAAGAAACTCAATCGGGATATACCCAACTCGCTCTATCCTAACCAATATGATAACCCCGCCAATACGGCTGCGCATTACGAAACCACCGGGCCCGAAATCTGGCGTGATACCGACGGAAAAATCACCCACTTCGCGGCTGGCGTGGGAACCGGCGGCACCATTTGCGGTACATCGAAATTCCTGAAAGAACAGAACCCCAATGTAGTATCCATTGGGCTGGACACCTACGGCTCCGTCTTCAAGAAATACAAGGAAACGGGCATTTTCGACGAAGGCGAAATTTACCCCTACCTGACCGAAGGTATCGGTGAGGACATTTTGCCGCAAAACGTCGATTTCAGCGTCATTGATCACTTCGTAAAAGTTACCGATAAAGATGCAGCCATTATGGCCCGTCGGCTATCCCGAGAAGAGGGTTTATTTGTGGGTTGGTCGTGCGGTACGGCTGTCCATGGTGCGCTGGAATGGGCTAAGGAAAACATCACCGACGATGATGTCCTGGTTATTCTGCTACCCGACCACGGTACGCGCTATCTCGCCAAGATTTACAACGATACCTGGATGAAGGATCACGGTTTTCTGGAAGATCGTGCCTTCAAAACCGCCCGCGACATCATTCACCACAAAAACGGCAGTACAACAAATCGCCAGTCGCAGTTAACAACCATCGGTACGGCCGTATCCGTGAGTCAGGCCATTCAGGTATTGAATCGGCATAGCATATCGCAAATTCCGGTCACAGACGAGAACGGGCACATCGTTGGTAGCCTGACCGATTCAACCGTGTTAAATCGGCTGATCGAAGACCCAACAGTAAAAGATCATCCAGTCAGTGAAGTTATGGACAAGCCGTTTAAGTTCGTGGGTCTGGATAACACCATAGATGCTCTCTCGTCGCTGATTGATCGTGATAACAAAGCGCTGCTCGTCCGCGACGAAAAAGAGCAGGTACACATCATTACACAAGCTGATTTGCTGGCGGCCATGACGAATTAATGTAAAATGAATAATGGTTAATGGAGCTACCTGCAAACCCATTATACATTAACCATTAACCATGACAATTACCGCCGGTTATCTCCGCCCTCAATCATGCTCAGGTAGCTCATGTAGCGGCTTTCGGCGATTTCGCCCTCGGCGACGGCCTCTTTAATGGCGCAACCGGGTTCGTTGAAATGCAGGCAATTGTGAAAGCGGCACTGATTCAGGCGGTCACGCATTTCGGGGAAATAATGGCTGACCTCTTCCTTCGAGGTATCCATCAGGCCCAGTTCTTTTATCCCCGGCGTGTCGATAATGTATGTATTGGGAGCCAGTTCAAACATCTCGGCGAAGGTCGTTGTGTGCACGCCTTTATTGGCAAACGAAGACACTTCATTGGTCCGAAGATTTAACTCGGGCGCAATAGCATTCACAAGCGAGGATTTGCCCACCCCCGAATGTCCTGACAAGAGCGTAACTTTTTGGTCCAATAGCTGCCGAAATGTTTCGACGCCTTCTCCTTCAGTGGCCGAAGTAGCTATGCATTTATAGCCAATTCGCTCGTACAAATCCATGATTTCCTGCTGGTATTCCAGCCCTTCGTCATTCAGGATATCAACCTTATTGAATACAATGGTAATTGGAATTCGAAATGATTCTGCCGATACCAGAAACCGATCAATGAAACCCAGCGATGTACGGGGCATAGCCAGCGTTGCCAACATGATAGCCTGGTCGAGATTGGCAGCCAGAATATGCCCGTGCGCCGTTTTATGGACAGATTGGCGAATGATATAGTTTTTTCGGGGCGAAATGTCCGAAATGACCGCCGTATTTTCGGCTTCATCTTCAACCTCAAATACGACCCAATCACCTACGGCAATGGGGTTAGTAACCTTCAGGCCTTTTAATTTGAATTTACCTTTCAGCCGACCCTGAAAAATATGCCCGTCTGTGTTACGAATTTCGTACCAGGAGCCGGTGGAACGTATGACTAAGCCTTTTTGCATAATAGTTTAAACACAGAGGGCACAGAGAAAAGTGTGCAGAGAAAACGGAGAACTAATTACGTTGTGCGCTCCGTGAATTTCGCTGTGTTCCCCGTGTTTAGAAAGAATTTTACCACATCCATAACCTTCCCTGTCGCGCCAATGTTCCTTAGCACATAATTGCGGCTTATCTGGGCTGCTTCTGATGAATCGGTATACTGTCTGGAGAAAGCAATAGATAACTCCGTTGTGCTGCTGATTGGAAAGGCTGCGCCTTCATTCACTAGATCAACAGCTTCCTGATACTTAGCGTAGTCAGGGCCAAAAAACACTGGTACCCCAAAGGTGGCGGCTTCCAGGCTGTTGTGCAATCCTTGTTTGAAGGCCCCGCCAATGTAGGCAAACTCGCCGTATTGATAGAGTGACGTTAGCATTCCAACATTGTCAATGAAAAGAATATCGGCCTGCGTAACGCTGGCTTCATCGGTTTGCGAAAACCGCACCGAAGGCTTTATGAGTTGTGCCCGCCAGCGTTCGATTTCGGCGTCATGAATCTCGTGGGGCGCAATAATTACCTTCAGAGGTTTGTCGAACGCGTTCAAAAATGGAATCAACACATCCATGTCCTCCGGCCAGGCGCTGCCCACAACAAGCAACGGTTTACTATTTTTGAATGCAGCGGCTACGGGGATTTCTTTCTTTGCAGCCGCCACCTGTGCTACCCGGTCAAAGCGCGTATCGCCTGCACGTGTGACCTGGGTAATATCAATGCTTTTTAACAGATCAACCGACTCCTGGTTTTGAACCAGGATATGATCGAAATACCTGAGTAAGTTTCTATAAAAACTACCCCAAGGTTTGAAAAAGAGTTGATCAGGACGAAAAATGGCCGAGAATGAAATGACTGCAACATTAGCCTGTTTCAACTCACGGAGGTAATTGTACCAGAATTCATACTTAATAAAAAACGCAATAGAAGGCTTTACGATCGCAACAAATTGACGGGCGTTGCCGGGCGTATCGGCAGGTAAATAGATGATGTAATCAGCGCCTTCATAGTTTTTACGTACTTCATAACCAGACGGAGAAAAGAAGGTAAGCAGAATTTTATAGTCTGGATATTGCGTCCGAAATGCTTCGATAACGGGTCGCCCCTGCTCAAACTCACCCAGCGAGGCCGCATGAAACCAGGCAATAGACTGTTTGTTACCGTCGAATTGCTGATGTAATTTAGTCGTCCAGTCACGCCGACCGTCAACCCATTTCCGCGCTTTTGGGCTAACCGAAGCGGCCAGGCGTACAAATTGCTGAAAAACAAAAATACCTGTATTATAGAATCCCGAAAACAAGCTATTATGCGGTTAGTTTACTAACAAAGCTACACACTCTCAATCAAACCGCCGATTCATGAAAACCTACGACACACTTACCGAAGCACTCGACGGACTCCGCCAGGAGGGTTTTACTCAGGATTATAACCTAAAACACGATCACTTACATTGCCAGCCCGACGATATTGAACTACGGCCCGCCGACTTCGATATCGTTGATGTCTACCGCTTTGAGGGCATGACTGACCCCGGTGATGAGACCGTATTATATGCGATTGAAGCAAAGAATGGGAACAAAGGAACATTAGTTGATGCGTATGGTGTTTATTCAGAAGCTGTCTCGCCCGAAATGGCGGAGAAGCTCCGTTATACACCTGAGAATTAACGAACTTTTTAGCATCAAAAATGCTTTTACGCCAACAGAATGTATGTTGATACAATGAACTGGAACAAACTAACGAGCGAAGCTCAACTTGATACCATTAAAGCAGAGTCGGCAAAGCACCCAATTCTGATTTTTAAGCATAGCACAAGTTGTTCGATAAGCCATATGGCGCTCAGTCGTATGGAGCGTAATTGGAACGACCAGCTTGGTGTTAAGCCGTACTACCTGGACTTACTGGCTAATAAGCCAATATCCCGACAAATCGAAAGTGTATTTGGGGTTGAGCATGAGTCGCCCCAGGTGTTGCTGATTCGTAACGGCGAGTGCATTTACGATGCCTCACACATGGCTATTTCATTTGCTGGTTTACAGCAGGCAGTTTAATACAAGTACTAGGAGCGAGGAGGTAGAAGTGAGGAGGGCTGACGCGTCTGTGTTTTCGCGTCAGCCCTCCTCACTTCCACCTCCTCGCTCCTAGTACTTTATTCTTTCAACGTAATCTTTGCCCGGTGGCAAACGCCACCAATGGGCGGATTAAATTTGGATACACTCACTTCAACAGCCTCTAGATCGGCGTATTTTGCGCGTATTTCCTGAATGATTTGATGGGCTATATGTTCGAGTAACCGTGCCGGTTGCTGCATAACAGCGAACGTAATCCGATACAAATCTTCATAGTTCACTGTAGCACTCAGTCTATCGCGCCGGGCGGCCTCCGAGAAATCGGCGGTTACAATTATATCAACCGAATACTTGTTGCCAATTTTCTGCTCCTCATCGTAAAAACCGTGGTAGGAGAAAAACTCAAGCCCTTCTAAAGCGATTGTTCCCATAAGTTAAGACGCAATTCTACCAGCATTAAATCTGGTCGAAAAATGAGCCGGTTTTTTTAGGCTCTGGTTCCTCTGTCGTTTCGTTTATTGCCGACTCTGGTTCCGCTGTATTTACTTCGGCCAATACAGACTCAGGTGTATGCTCGATAGCAGAGTCTACATCCTCAACAGCCTGACCAGCTTCTGACTGAGTACCCTGAATGGCCTCGTCTACTTTTTCAGACAGCTCATTATCTTCCGGAATAGCTTCTGGAATAAACTTGTCCCGTTCAATAAGCGGGGGCAAATCAGCCGCATCGCTGCCAACGGGTTCGGCAGGAGCTTCAACGGGTGTTTCGTTCTTCGCAGTATCGTCGTTCTGCTTCAATTCATCCTGAATTTGCGAAGACACCTCGTCGATTTTTCCCTTCAGATTTTGCTTGCTGAATTTTTTCTCGAAGCGCTCCACACTATCCACCGCATTACTGGCAAGGGTACGAATTTGAGCCGCCAAGTTATCTTTATAGCCCTCCAGTGCCTTAAAATCGTGTTCTAACGATTTCAGGTCATTCAGGATATTATCTTTCAAATAGCGCGCCTGATTTTCAGCATCCTGAACCATCAGAGCCGTACGCTTTCGGGCATCGGCCAGAATATCGTCAGCTTTCTGCTTGGCTTCATTAATGTATTTTTCACCGGCCGTATTAGCCTGTTCCGTAATCTGCGCGCTGTTATCTTCGGCCGATTTAAGGGTACGGAACAGGGTCATTTCAATTTCTTTCAACTTGCCCAGCTCTTTTTCGGCCAGTTCAAGCTGCATTTTTAACATTTTATATTCGCCGGTTACACGCTCCCATTCCTGAGAGAGTGAAACCAGAAAGGCATCAACATCTTCGGTTCTATAACCGCGCAACCCTTTTTCAAATGTGTGTTGCCGGATTTCAATGGGCGTAATTTTCATTGGTGCGCTTCGTGTTTTAATGAGTTACTGATTGTCAGATAAAGGTGAAATAACAGCCATTCTACGGATTTTACAAAAAATAGGCCGAAAAATAGGCTATTCCTAGCCTGTACCAGACTATGCGTTCAATTTCCATACCGAAATTGTACGATCATCGCTGGCCGAAAGGAGCTGTTGTGTATCAGTCCACAGGAGTTTATTAATGGATGTACCATGTCCGGCATGCCGGGCTCGATCCACTACTTTTAACAACCGATACGTTTCGGTATCCCAGATTTTAATGGATTTATCCATACTTGCCGTTGCCAGTAAGCGGCCATCTGGGCTGAATGTCAGGTGATTTATTGCAAACATATGCGCCACAATATCATTATGTAACGCATAATTTTTCTCTACATCCCATACTTTCAAATGGGCATCACGCCCGGCCGTTAATAGATAGCGGAAGTCAGGAGAATAGGTAAGTGTGAAGACAGAATTCGTATGCGCTGGAATAATGCGCTTAAGCGTATAGGTCATTAAATCAAAAATACGTACCGCATTATCACTATACCCTACGGCCAGTTCGCGCTCTACCGGATTTACGGCTATACATCGTGCCGATTGATCCGATGCTTTCAAATGTTTTTTTAGCACCAACTTGTCAGCATCTACTATCGCAATTACGCCATCTGACAGCGCGGCAAAGGCATCATTTTTATAGAATTTTATATCAAAAATGGCAGCAGATGTTAATTTCAGCGAGGCAACTTCCTGCTTAAGTACAGGGTCAATTACATGAATACCTTCATAATTCTGGCCAACCCATAATAATCCATTGTTTGAATACAGAGCAAGTGCATAAACCGATGCGGGTACGGTAGCGATCAACTCTCCTAAATCAGGGCGGTCTAATCGCCATCGTACAACTTGCCCATCCCCGCCGGTTGAAAAAAACTGGTTGGCCGAGAAGTCACGTTCAAGTGTGTAAACGGGCTCCCGATGTCCTCCAAATGTATCTATTTTCTCTACAATCACTTTATTGATAAGTCTAGCGGGCATAATTCGCTATGTATACTAACTTCATGGACCAGATTTCTGACCCTAAGTTATCAAAGTTGACAGCCAAAGGTCGCTAAACCTTTCTTTTTGTCGAACGACTTCCGACTTTTGGCTTGTGAGTTTACAAATAAACATAAACGATGACTGTGTTTTGGTACTCCGTGCCATTACAGAAGACGAACCAATGCTCCGGCTAGGTTTGCCATTAACCATCGTGGAGCGGGAAGAGCTGGCCCGTATTACCCATCCTTCCCAACGAATTGAATGGCTGGCGTGTCGGGTAGCCATCCGGCAGTTGACCGAAGCACAGGGTTTACTATATCGGGGATTACAAAAGGATGAGTTCGGCAAGCCTTCGCTGATTGGAACACCGTGGCATATTTCACTCTCGCACACGATCGGCTGGGCGGCTGCGGTACTGCATCGGTCCCGGCCTGTGGGTATCGATATTGAGCCTATTCGGGAGCAGTTTAAGCGGGTAGTGCCACGCGTTTTATCAGCAGAAGAAAATACGCATGCCGCAAATGACCCTAATCGTCTGGCTGTTTATTGGTGCGCTAAAGAAGCGCTATATAAACTTTATGGAAAACGCCAGCTAACCTTCCGCGAGCATCTGCATGTTGAGCCCTTTACCGATGGTGCCGAAGAACTCATTGGCCATGTGCGCTTACCTGATCATGAAGAACAACTGACAATCCGATGTTTTCAAGCGGGACCAGGCCTGTTGGCAGTGGCGTTTTAGTTTTAAATGTATAATGGTTAATGTACAATGAATAATGGCGGTTACGTCTTTCATTATTCATTGTACATTAACCATTATACATTTAACATTATTCTCACCGTTGCGTATAATCCGATAGCGGCAATCCATCGCCATCATCCCGGACAGCATTAAGAATCTGTTCTACCTCCTGAACTCGTTCGGTATCGCCATTCTTCTCAAACGCCAACGTTAGGTTGCGCAATACCCGCCGAACAATATCTGCATTGGTACAAGGCTGATAGAAGGTCTCTAAACGCTTGATATTCAACTGATCAATATACTGATCGATATCCTTTGTCGTGAACACCAGGCCCCGGTTAAAGACATTGATATAGAACTGAACACCACTGTTGTTTTTATAGGTAAGCACAAACAGGTTCGGCAGATTTACGCCATATACAGGCAGATTCAATCGTTTGGCAATGAGCATATACAGTACACAAAGCGTAATTGGATTTCCCCGACGCGATTCGAGTACCTGATTGATCATTGAGTTAGCTGGCGAATGAAAATGCTTTGTGTTTGGCGCAAACTTCAGTTTGGAGAAAAAGGCAGTATTCATCGCCTTAATCTGCTCGTCGGGATGCATATCGGCTTTAAAATCCACCCAAACATCGTAGAACAATTGCTCTACATCCTGCCTGAGTTTGTTAAGCGATAAGTCAGGGTACTGATAGGTAGCTACGATCCAGAGCCCTTCCAACAAGTCCATGGCGCCACCATTTTTCCAGTCGCGCATCCGATCCAATACAGACTCGTACTGAAGATCGTGAATAATTTCTTCGATTCGTTTTTGTAGCGTGGAATTGAAACTTCCCTCCCATTCGGTTTCTAAAAGTGGGATCATTTGCCCACCCATTTGCCGAATTCGCTGTTCAACATGCTCTACAACCTCCTGATCTTCGTCGTCTAAGAGCGAAATAAGGGCCTTCAATTCGTTGTCGTTCATGCGTTTGTACCGATTTGCAGGATAACCCCAGAATAAATACTGCTTTCGTAAACCTCCTGAATATACTACTTTTGTCGGGTTGTACGAGTTGCTATGCTAAAGTAATAACAAAATTTTTATATAAAACGGTTTGACACCTACAGGCACTTCCCCCAAAATTCTGGTTACTGGCGGAGCCGGTTTCATTGGCTCCCATACAGTTGTTTCGTTGGTTGAAGCCGGTTTTGAGCCGGTTATTGTCGATGACTTTTCCAACTCTGAACGCTCGGCCCTCGATGGATTGCGTGCCATTCTGGGCCGGGATGTAACGTGTTACCCTGTCGACTGCAATGACGCTGTTGCCATGGATGATATCTTTCAAAAAGAATCACCTCTTGGCGTTATTCATTTTGCGGCATACAAAGCGGTTGGCGAATCGGTGGCTAAACCCCTGAAATACTACCGCAACAATCTCGATTCGTTGTTATTACTTCTGGAATTGATGCCGAAGCACAACGTGAAAAATCTTGTATTTTCGTCGTCCTGCACGGTTTATGGGCAACCTGAGCAGTTGCCGGTAACGGAAGAGACCCCCCGGCTACCAGCGCAGTCGCCTTACGGCAATACAAAGGCAATTGGCGAAGACATACTTCGCGACGCTGTGCGTGCAAACGTACCTGTTAAGGCGATGGCTCTTCGGTATTTCAACCCTATTGGCGCACATCCATCGGCACAAATCGGCGAATTACCACTGGGTGTGCCAGCTAACCTGGTGCCTTTTATCACGCAAACAGCCGCTGGCATTCGTTCTAGTTTGACAGTTTATGGCAACGATTACCATACGCCAGACGGCACTTGCATTCGTGATTATATTGATGTGATGGACTTGGCTGATGCGCACGTACAAGCGCTACGAAAACTGAACGAGGATACGGCCGAAGCTAGCTATGATGTCATTAATATTGGCACAGGCCGGGGGGAGACTGTACTGAATGTCATTAAAACGTTTGAACAGGAAACGGGCGTCGATCTAAATTACGTAATTGGACCTCGTCGACCGGGTGATGTTGAGCAAGTGTATGCCGATGTCTCAAAAGCCAATACCGTATTAGGCTGGACAGCCCGTCGTTCGTTAGCCGAATCGTTACGCGATGCCTGGCGGTGGCAGCAGAAATTAAGTTTGTAGTTTGTCCTTCGAAGTTTAGTGTTGTTCACCAGTATATTCATCTGTTTTCTACCAACTTCAAACGAAAACTACAGACATCAAACGTCAACCTTACATACAATGAAACTTCTTATTACTGGTGGTGCCGGCTTCATCGGATCGCATGTTGTTCGCCTATTCGTTACAAAATACCCTGAATATCAGATTTATAATCTTGATGCGCTGACCTACGCCGGAAACCTGGCGAATCTGTCAGATATTGAGCATTCACCGAATTACACGTTTATTAAGGGCGACATTACCGATGCGAAATTTCTGGAGGATATGTTCGCCGAAATGGAATTCGATGGAGTCATTCACCTGGCGGCCGAATCGCACGTTGACCGGTCCATAACAGACCCTATGTCCTTTGTGATGACTAACGTTGTTGGAACGGTAAACCTGCTCAATGCTGCTAAAAATAGCTGGAAGGACAGCGCATCAGGCTTTGAAGGCAAACGTTTCTACCACGTCTCAACCGACGAAGTATACGGATCATTGCACAATCCGGAAGATTTCTTTACTGAAGAAACCGCCTACGATCCACAATCACCCTATTCGGCCTCGAAAGCCGCTTCTGATCACTTTGTACGGGCTTATGGCAATACGTACAAGCTGCCTGTCGTGCTGTCGAACTGTTCCAATAACTACGGACCGAATCACTTTCCGGAAAAGCTGATTCCGCTGATGATTCACAACATCCAGACAAACAAGCCATTGCCAGTATACGGCAAAGGAGAAAACGTTCGCGACTGGTTGTTTGTGGTGGATCACGCCCGCGCTATTGACGCCGTTTTCCATACCGGTAAACTGGGCGAAACGTATAACATCGGTGGCTTCAACGAGTGGAAAAACATCGATCTGGTTCATCTGCTATGCCAGATTATGGATCGCAAATTAGGAAGACCCGAAGGAACGTCGGCTCAACTTATTACCTACGTAACAGACCGTGCCGGACACGACCTGCGCTACGCCATTGATGCTCATAAAATTATGAATGAGCTGGGCTGGCAACCCTCGCTTCAGTTTGAAGAAGGCCTGGAAAAAACGGTTGACTGGTTCCTGGCTAATCAGGATTGGTTAGACAACGTCACATCGGGCAATTATCAAAGCTATTATCAGGGAATGTACGCAAATCGTTAAAGGGCATAGAGCGCGGAGCAATGAGCAGGGAATACGCCTTTCGCTCCTTGCCCCACGCTCCTTGCACCATGCTAAACTATGAAAGGAATTATTCTTGCCGGGGGGTCTGGCACACGTCTTCATCCGCTTACACTCGCTGTGTCGAAACAGTTGATGCCGGTCTATGACAAGCCGATGATTTATTACCCGCTCTCGATTTTGATGTTAGCGGGGATCAACGATATTCTTATTATTTCCACGCCCCACGACCTGCCCCATTTCGAGAAGCTTCTGGGCGATGGAACGCGACTTGGCTGTAAGTTCAGCTACGCTGTTCAGCCTAGCCCCGATGGATTAGCGCAGGCGTTTATCATTGGCGAAGAATTTATCGGCAATGACAAAGTAGCCCTCGTTCTCGGCGACAATATTTTCTATGGGTCAGGCTTATCAAAATTACTCCAGGCCAACAATGATCCTGACGGTGGCGTGGTATATGCCTACCAAGTGCATGATCCAGAGCGCTATGGTGTTGTGGAATTTGATGCGGATTTCAATGTATTATCTATTGAAGAGAAGCCGGATAAACCCAAGTCGAACTATGCAGTGCCGGGTCTATATTTTTATGATAATGACGTTGTTAACATTGCCAGGAATATTAAACCATCGCCCCGGGGTGAGCTGGAAATTACAGATATAAACCGAGTGTATCTGGAGCAGGGCAAACTAAAAGTTGGTGTTCTGGATCGGGGAACGGCCTGGCTCGACACGGGTACGTTTGAATCGTTGATGCAGGCTGGCCAGTTTGTTCATGTCATTGAAGAACGGCAGGGCTTAAAAATTGGCTGCCCAGAAGAGATTGCTTACCGGATGAAATTTATTACCGCTGACCAGCTGGCCACCATCGCCCAGCCATTGGTAAAAAGCGGTTACGGTGCTTACCTGTTGAATTTACTCAAATAGGTTCGTTCATGTAGAGCTATAAAAAAACGCCGAGGCAGTTGCTTCGGCGTTTTTTGTTGACCTAACCTATGAGAAATGTTGTTGCAATGACTGCTTATCAGCATACATCATCAGCTACAGCACAAAGGTAGCCCCCAGGCCAGTATCGATTTGAGCGAAGAAACACCGGTTTTCGATAGCTTAAATTGAACAGGCAAAAGTCCGCACTTTAGTACGTAGAACTACGCATTAACAAGTAAGCCAGGTGGATCAATTCACTGTATATCAGCATATTATATCAACGCAATAGATTTTTGCATCTGTTGCTATCCCCTTGGACTTATCGTAAATTAGCCATTGCTTTCCGATTATGTCCATCCAGAAACAACCTCTATTACCCACTTTTACCCCTTTTTCTAATGAATGACTCTGTTTTCCATGAAAATGCTGGGCGCTTTCTCAAAGCGGAAGAAACCCAGTCAATGAAAGACGCTTACCACAGCAGTAAATTAGCTTGTGGTCATAAAAAAGATGAGTACACACGCTCAGAATTTTTCGGGATTAACCGAGTGAATCAGCTACTCAAGCAGCCAGGCTGTGTAGGTATTCGGATTCATTATGGTAATCGATGGGAAGATGAAAATGGCAAACCTACCGAGCCAGGGAAAGGCAAACTTAATCCACGTGTTCTGCTAACAGGTGTAGATGGCCGGGGTCGTGATTTACCAGCTTATACAGGTCATGGTGGACTCAAAGATGACGGCGGTGATGGCAGCGAATTAGGAACCGTAGGAGACGGGTTCCCGTGCCCACAACACTGTGGAGGAAGTAATTAACTTATTTATACTATTATGTTTGAGAGGCTACTACTATTATGCGAAAAATATCCTTTAGATTTTATCGCATATTTAAGTAGTGGCCTACCCATTATTTTTGGATTATTTCGTTATAAATACCTCTCATTAACGTCAAAACTTATTATTATATTCTTTCTATGTTATTTTACTATTGAAGCATTTGGCACTTGGCTATCCATTTTAAAAAAGAATAATTTATACTTACAAAATATTGAAATAGCGGTAAATATAGTAATATTACTAGCCTTCGGGCTTTCATGTTTTCAATCTATTCGCTGGAAACAGATTTCATCTATTTTAGCAGTTTTTTGTCTACTCATCAGCCTTGTAACTTACCAGAGTAATGCAGTCTCCTCAGTAAGTTTATCTATTTTTCGGTTATATGCATTATTTTTTTGCTTGTCATACTTCAATAAAATTTTGACTGATGTTAGGGTAAAAAACATATTACTTCATACGCTATTCTGGTTTACGACAGGCTTACTTATCTATTCAGCAGGTACCTTTTTTATTATGCTGTTTAGTGAATATTGGTATAAAGATGAAAATAAAGTTTCTGCTGAAGTATTTGATAGATATTGGAATGCAAACCAGTTACTATTTATTTTCTTCAGTGTACTATCCGCGTATGGGCTTTGGGTTAGTAAATACGATCAGGAGAACCTGATTTAGCAACGCTTAAAGGTGATAAAAATAGTTAATAACCTACTTTCCTGAAATACGCCCTTAAACGGTACCGATAACTAAATCGCACATATAACCCATTGACATTCAGACCTAAATTAATCAATTTTGCTTCATTCTGATTGCGCGTAAACAAATTTCCAATGGACGCTGGTTTTGTAATTGCTGTAGGTACGGCCGTACTATTGATGATGGCGGTGTTCATCATCATTTTCGTGGCCTATTACCAGCAAAAGCAGGCTAAACAGCAGTTGGCTTTTAAAGAATTACAGGCCCAGCATCGACGGGATTTGATGGCAGCCACGTTCCGAGGGCAGGAAGAAGAGCGCAAACGGCTTGCCGAAGATATGCACGATGGGATTGGTACCATGTTGTCAATCACCAAAATGAGCCTGAATCAGTTAGAACAGCAGTTGGGTGGCG
This sequence comes from Spirosoma sp. KCTC 42546, assembly GCF_006965485.1. Classification (NCBI taxonomy): domain Bacteria; kingdom Pseudomonadati; phylum Bacteroidota; class Cytophagia; order Cytophagales; family Cytophagaceae; genus Spirosoma; species Spirosoma sp. KCTC 42546. The sequence continues at coordinate 498,305 of NZ_CP041360.1, read as the reverse complement.
AGGTAAAGGTTGGGTTTCAGTTTCAGAAAACCCGCTCCATGATCGACGAAACCATGACCAATGTCCGGCGCATTAGCCGTAATCTGGTGCCAACAACGCTCGAGCGATTTGGCCTGCTGGCGGCCCTCGAAGAATTAACTGACCGGGCTACAGATAGCGAAACGGAAGTTCAATTAATTTATCCCGAATCTGATCTACACTTCCCGCCCACGCTTGACCTAATGCTGTACCGGATTGCTCAGGAATTGATCAATAATGCAATCCGGCATGCTCGCGCCAGGCATATTGTTGTTCAGGTCTTTACCTTCGAAAAAGAGATTCGGTTATCGGTAATGGATGATGGGGTGGGCTTTGACTTCGATGCTGTCATGGAAAACAAACAGGGAGGATTGGGGCTTCGCAATATTGAGAGCCGACTGAATGTCGTGAACGGACACGTGACGTTCGATGTAGCGCCCGGTCGTGGTTCACAGATTCATGTGCAGGTTCATCTGCATGATGCACAGCCTGTTGATTTAATGAGTTAATTTGTTTGCCGAATGGTCAATTTATACGACTCATACGGCAACAGGTGCTAACTCTTCTCCTCTATGCGAAAAATTAAACTGGCCCTCTGCGACGACCATACTTTATTTCGTGTCGGAATGGCCACCATTCTTGGCCAGATTCATGATTTCGAATTGATTCTGGAAGCAGGCAATGGACAGGAACTCATCGAGAAAATTCCCCGAAAAATGCCTGATGTAGTGCTCCTTGACCTGCAAATGCCGGTTATGGATGGCACCGCTACGGCCGACTTCCTACGTGAAAATTATCCACTCATTAAAATAGTGGTGTTAACCATGCACGATGAAGATAGGATGGTATTACACCTCTTAGAAAAAGGGGTTAGCGGCTATCTGCTTAAAGATGCGGAAGCAGGAGAGGTTGAAAAAGCCATTCGAAAAGTGATCGATGAGGGCGTTTACCTGAATGAGTTTGTCTCGAAAGCGATGCTTCGTAAAATGACAAACAAACCTAATGCGACGAAACCGGTCAATGCCTTTTACAACAGTAAAATTTTACTTTCAGAACGCGAGAAAGAGGTGCTAATGCTGATTTGTGAAGGTCTTTCGACCAATGAAATCAGCGAGAAAATATTCCTCAGTCCCCGTACCGTTGAAGGGCATCGCCTACGGATTCTAGAAAAAACCGGCACAAAAAATACGGCTGGTATGGTTGCTTACGCGTTCAAGAATAACTTAGTTTAAATGTCGATAGTCGCAGTCATTCGTGTATCAAAATACTACTGACTGACGGCTATCGACTCCTATAGACTTCCCGTTTTTCCGCCATCTACCGGAACATTGATGCCATTGATTGATGCAGCAGCGGGTGTGCACAGAAAAGCAACAGCGGCCGCTACTTCTTCAGGGGTAACAAACCGCCCGGTCGGAATTTCACTTTCCATCTGAATAGCCACTTCTGCCTTTGATTTACCAGATGTTTTGGACCTCATTGCCAGAACGGCCTCTAAACGCCCTGTTTGTGTATAACCAGGCAATACGTTATTAACGGTAATACCAAAGCGGGCTATTTCCAACGATAAGGTTTTCGCCCATTGAGCTACGGCTCCGCGGATGGTATTCGAGACGCCTAATCCGACAATTGGCTGCTTAACCGAAGTGGAGATAATATTGACGATACGCCCATAGCCTGCTTGTTTCATGGCAGGAACAACAGCCTGAACCAACGTCTGGTTGTTGAGCAGATGATTATGAAACGTTTGCACAAACTCGTCAGCTTTAGCATCAATTAGTGGCCCACCAGCCGGTCCTCCTGTATTATTAATGAGAATATGCATCTCGGGAAATACGGCCAAATACTCGGCAATAGCTTTTGCCACGGCACCCGGTTGGCTAAAATCGGCTACAATATACCGATGCACCTGGCCCTTCCCGGTATTTAACTCGGTCAGGGTTTTCTTTAATGTTTCCTCATTACGAGCTACTAAGACAACAGTAGCACCCAGGAGAGCCAGTTCTATAGCAGTAGCACGGCCAATTCCCTGCGTGCTCCCACAAACAAGGGCAGTTTTATCAGTTAGGTCAAGATTCATAGGACAAACAAATTTCGTAATTCAATGTATGTTTCTCTGGGGCTACTCTGGTAAAAACGCCTAAATGGCGACAATAGCTTAGACCAACGTCATTTTAAAGCTACCAGTCATCCATACAAACGAGGAGCAAAGATGTGAAAAACACCGCTAACGTAGTTTTACATAAACAAATTAGTAGTTTTGACCAACTTTGAGTCCAACAATAACCTTTGCATTTCAACATACCATGTCAAAATCGTTAATTATCGTGGTGGTTCTTGCCCTTATTTTGGGCATGTATGGCTGTAGCTCATATAACGGCCTGGTTCAGAATGACACCGTTGTACAAGAAAAATGGGCACAGGTTCAGACCCAATATCAACGTCGATCTGATCTGATCCCAAACCTTGTTCGGACGGTTCAGGGCGCGGCTAATTTTGAGAAAAGCACCTTAACAGCTGTTATTCAGGCACGGGCTAATGCAACGGGAATTAACCTGAATGCTGACCAGTTGACTCCTGAAAACATTAAGAAATTCCAGGCAGCTCAAGATCAATTAAGTGGTTCGCTATCTCGATTACTGGCGGTAGCCGAAAATTACCCGCAGCTAAAAGCAACGCAGAATTTTTCGGAGTTACAGGCACAACTGGAAGGTACAGAAAACCGTATTTCAGTAGCCCGGAATGATTTTAACGGGGCGGTGAGAGTTTACAACCAATCCGTACGCTCGTTCCCGAACAATATATTTGCCGGGATTTTTGGATTCCCAGTGAAAGGCTTCTTCGAGGCTTCACAAGCTGCCCAGAGCGCGCCAACGGTACAGTTTTAATGTAAAATGAACAATGAATAATGTATAATGGCAGTCATTTCCATTATACATTATTCGTTATACATTACTTAGTTCATGAACCCCTTCACCCCTGACGAGCAGCAGCGCATTATCGAAGCGATCCGACAAGCCGAAAAAGCGACATCGGGCGAAATTCGGGTGCACGTTGAAGCACATTGTGCGAACCCTGACCCTGTACAACGGGCTATTGAGGTGTTTGCCCAATTGGGGATGCATCAGACTAAGGATCAGAACGGAGTGCTCTTTTACCTCGCTTATACTGACCGAAAATTTGCTGTATTAGGTGATACAGGCATTGATGCCAAAGTGCCTGCCGACTTTTGGGAAAGCACCAAAGACCTTCTTCGTAGTTATTTTGCGAATGGAGCCTATGCCGAAGGGCTGAGCCGGGGAATTGAACGGGCCGGGCAACAGTTAAAACAGTATTTCCCCTACGCCAGCGACGACACTAACGAACTTGCTGACGATATTTCGTTTGACTGATACTGCCGTGAACGTACTCTCTTTCGTTACTACACTTTCCCGAATTTTCCGTCTTGGATTAATCGTATTTCTGTTAAGCACGTCTGTCAATTTACAGGCTCAGGATACCGCAACCGATAGTGGGGCCAACACGGCCATTCCTGATAAGCCTAATCCACCCCGATTGGTGAATGATTTTGTGGGTATTTTGAGCAGTACGGAGCGCTCGCAGTTAGAACAGAAGCTTCGCGCTTACAATGACTCAACGTCAACCCAGATTACTATTATTATTGTTAAAACAACGGAACCCTACCCTATTGGCGATTTCGCCTTTCAGGTAGGCCGGAAATGGGGCGTTGGCCAAAAGGATAAAAACAATGGATTAGTGCTTGCCTGGGCTACCCAAACGCGCAAACTATTCATTGCTCCAGGCTATGGCCTAGAAGGTGCTATACCCGATGCTATTGCCAAGCGAATCATCACAAACACGATTGTTCCTGCGTTTAAACAGGAACAGTATTTCAAAGGGTTAGACGACGCTACAACCGAGATTATTCAACGGGCCAAAGGAGAGTACAAGGGTGAACCAGACTCGACTAGTGGCGAAGGCGATGGTGGTAGTGGCATTTTCATTGCACTCATCATCTTTATTATTATCATCTTCATTATATCACGCCGGAACCGGGGCGGTGGTAGCAATCGCAATCGGGGGGGCGGCTGGGGAGGTCCCGTATTCTTCCCAACTTCGGGCTGGGGTAGTTCAGGCGGTGGCGGCTGGAGTAGCGGTGGAGGTAGTAGTGGCGGTGGTTTCGGCGGCTTTGGCGGTGGCAGTTTCGGGGGGGGGGTGCTGGAGGAGATTATTAAATCCGGTTTGTCTTTCGCTTACTCGCCGATAAACGCGCTGAATAGGCCGTTCAACGAAAAAATGACGTTGCTCTAATCCAATCCTACTTATTTTGGATTAGTAAGCTACTCCATTTATGTTGCCCCTTCTAGTTCGTTATTGCCTACTTCTAGCAGTTCTCCCTTTTTATTCATTCGCACAAACCAACCTGACAGTACCAAATACGGCACAATCAGATGTTGTTCGGCCAGATACAACGCGCGAAGACCCAGTTCTACAGGAGCAGATCATTACAAGTCAGTCTGTCATTTTCACGCCATCCAAAAAGCGTAGAGTTATTCAGGCTGTTGAAATAAGTGATAAGCTCAAAATTGACGGTCGGCTGGACGAGCTAGATTGGCAACGGGCTAAACCGATAAGTCGGTTTGTGCAGGTTGATCCCAAACAGGGTATGGCCGCCAATTTCGATACAGATATTCGGGTACTATTCAATCGCCATTTCCTCTATATCGCAGCTACTAATTACGACTCATTAGGGCGAAAAGGAATCCGAACGCCAAATTTTAAGCGGGATTTTTCGGCAATGGCGCACGATCAGTTTGGGGTAGTCATAGACGGTTTCAACGATCAGCGGAATGCGATGACGTTTGCCACCAATCCGTATGGCACCCAGCGCGACCTACTTTCCTTTGACGATTTACTGAACGATATAGATTGGGACGGCTTCTGGAAGGTTCGTACCAGCCGCACAGATTCAGGCTGGATTGCCGAAATGCAGATTCCCTGGCAAACGCTCCGTTATGTTCGCTCGGCAGATTCTACGCAGTCGTGGGGAATTAATTTCTTTCGCAGACGACGCTATTCTAATGAATTATCAGCCTGGTCACCCTACCCGAGAGCGTTTACATCGAGTCGTGTGGCTTATGCAGGCTTGATTACAGGCTTAAAACCACCTCCGCCTTCGCCTAACATTCGCATCCAGCCTTTTGTATTAGTTAGTGACGATCGGTATAATGGTACCGAAGTGGGTTATGGACAAAAGGCAACGCTTAAACTGGGTGGCGATGCAAAATGGGCAATCAACCCAAATACGGTTCTCGATCTAACCCTGAATACCGATTTCGCGCAGGCGGATGTGGATCGTCAGGTGAATAACCTTACCCGCTTTTCGGTACTGTTTCCCGAACGACGCGCTTTCTTTCTGGAAAATGCCAGTCTATTTGGTGTTGGTTTACCCGGCAATAAAGACACAGGCGAAGGAGGGAGCATGGTGATTCAGCCTTTTTTTAGCCGAACGATTGGCCTGGCAACCCTCCCCGATGGCACCAGTACACCAGTGCCTATCGACGCTGGGGCACGATTGGTTTACCGCTCACTTAACCGAAATTACGGGGGTATGCTGGTTCGGCAACGGGGCATTCCTGGTAGCCCAACAACCGATTTTTTCGTCGGGCGATATAGTGAAAACGTTGGTCGCCAGAACCGTATTGGTGGTTTAGTCACCCTGAAAAACGTACACGCTATTGATAGTCTCGGTAGTCGGCAAAATGGCACGATCGCGCTCGATGGCTTTTTTCGTCTGAATCAGACATTGGCCTACAGTGCTATGGTCATGGGTACATTCGACTCAAAAGGTAGTGACCAGGGGGCGTCGGCTTACAGTCAGCTCTTCTACCGGACAAATCAAATCGTAGCCTGGTGGACGCAATCTGTAGTAACCCGGAATTTCAACCCAGCTATGGGTTTTGTTGCCCGCACTGATGTGATTGCTACCACGCCAGGCGTCTATCTGGTTAACCGGAGCAAATGGTTGCCCAAATGGGTACGTAATTTTGAGCCAGGTGCCTTTCTGGAACTCTATCACAAAGCCTCCACGGGTTATTTGCAGGAAGCTAATTATAACTTCAATCCCATTTGGCTGACGTTTCAAAACGGTGGTAGCCTAGGCCTGTTTGTGAATCCAACATTCCAGCGGTTGGATGATGGTGATTATCGCCCGTTGGGACTACCCATTGCATCCGGCAAGTATCGCTATACGCGTTACCAGCTTATGTTCAGTAGCGACCCATCGAAAAAGGTGTCATTCCAGTTAAATGGCGAAACCGGACGGTATTACGATGGAACCCTAAATTACGCCCGAGGCTCCATGGTCCTCGCTCCTATTCCACACATGGCATTTACGGTGAGTGGCGAGTTAAATGATTTCAGGAATGTAGGCCAGTATACAGGCACAATTGGTCTGTACAGCGTTGAGAGCCGTATGGCCGTGAATCCACGTCTACAACTGATCAGCTTTTTCCAGCGCAACACGTTCACCGATAAAAACATCTGGAATATCCGGTTGGCCTGGGAATTCCAGCCGCTTTCGTTCCTTTACATCGTTTATAACAATGGAACCTATGCGGGTTCTATCCGAGCTACAGACCGCCAGCAGGAGCAACACACCATCGGAAAGTTATCGTATCTGAAGCAATTCTAAACCGCACGGGCGGCCCCGCGGGATTTTTATGATTTTACTGACTGACTATGATTTCTGTTTAGGCTTTCTTTGAAAGCAAATACATAATAAAAATCATAGTCAGTCAGTAAAATCATAAAAATCCCGGTTCAGATAACCTGTTTTTCAATGAGCAGAATAAACAGGTGAATGACCTTAATATGAATCTCCTGAATACGGTCGGCGTAGCCGAAGTGCGGCACCCGAATTTCGACGTCGGCTTTCCCGGCGAGTTTACCGCCGTCTTTTCCCGTTAGCAAAATCACCTTCATACCCTTTTCACGAGCAGCCTCAACGGCGCGAATAATATTCCCCGAATTACCGCTTGTACTGAGGCCTAATAGCACATCACCTTGATTTCCTAAGCCTTCGATAAAGCGCGAAAACACAAAATCGTAACCAAAATCGTTGCTCACACAGGAAAGATGGCTCACATCCGAAATAGCAATGGCTGCCAGTGACCGGCGATTATCGCGATAACGGCCCGAGAGCTCTTCTGCAAAGTGCATAGCGTCGCAGTGGGAGCCCCCATTGCCGCAGGAAATAATTTTACGGCCGTTCTTAAGAGCATCGGCCATAACTTTAGCCGCCTGTTCAATGGCTGAAAGTTGTTCGGGGCTACTCAGAAAGGTGTCCAGGACTGACTGAGCTTCGGTCAGTTCCTGGCGAATAAGATCCAACATGGAATAAGTTTATGACGGTTTAAAAAACCCAGTTGCGGTACGGTAAATTCCAGCGAAGGGCAAAGCTACCCACTTGTTCGGTATAACTATCGGGGCGGTATTGGCTATCCTGGAATCGGTAAAGCAAACGACCTTCTAAAAATACGTTGTGCCGAATCATATAAGATGCCCGCACATCAGCATAAGTAATTATTGTTTTACGGCCCTGGCCAATAAAATTTCCCTCATTACGAATCCGGAATGTATAGTCTTTCAGTATGTTGCCACCATAGTTAATATCAGGCGTAGGATCGGCACCGTACATCATTATCCCTGCAATGCCGTTAATAGACAATCGCTTCTGCTGATACCGGACAATACCCAGACCTTCCATAAAATTGCCGCCCAGCGGATGTGCCAGTGGCTGGCTATAATGTGCATAATTGGTTTGACCCGCACTCACGGTAGCCGATGATTCGTGGGAATAGGTAAATGGGCGGGCTAAATTAAATTCAGCTTGTAAATCCAGATTCGGTACGTTGAACGCATCAATATATTTGGCCCCTACTTGTAAGGCAAACTTATTGGTCCAGTCTCCTTTGCCTGCCAGTAAGGGCTTAAGCCGAAACTCATCCAGCATAAACTGGCTATAGACCAAAAAATGAGACAAGAAGTTTGCTTTAAAGTCAAGACCAATAAATGCGTTGTCGCTGCTACCCAGGCTCGACTCGACATAACGATAGAGAATAATTGGATTTAAGTAGCTAAGATCCAGTCGATCCCGGCTAAATACTTCAGACTCAAATACCCCAACATTAACGTGATCGCTAATGTTAATGCTCAGATGGTGCATAGCCGCAAACTTGGGCGGAATTAACTTATCATCCTGAGGCCTTGGCGCCTGCGTATTTTGCAAGGACGTAAACAGATTTGTGTACTGAATTTTACTCCCTAAGCGTGTTGTCAGTTTCAGAAATAAATACGGTGGACTGTTGTCGGACAGTAACAGCGACCGAAAACCATTACCAAAGAAATTTCGGTCATGGCCAAACTGGATATTAATGACTTTGAGTGCATTTAGTGTAATGTACCCACGAGCAGACAGGAAATCGACACCATTCGAGCGAAATTGTTTCACAAATCCTTCACCTGGTGCCGTAAACGATGTATCGCCCACAGCGCTATAGGTCTGGCCATACGTCTGTCCATATCGCTGAATGTACTCGGGATAAATAGCCTGATTATCGGAAAAGAACGTATAAAAGCCTAACTTCTTCCCAATAGTTCCTCGCACTTCCAGGCCTCGTGTATTGACAAATAAAGTCTGCTTGTTGTTCGTCCGAATGTCTGTTGAGCTGGATGTAATATCTGCACCTGCACCAACGTAAAACACCGGATTTACATGCAAATCAATATCGGGTGTCTGCAAACTATAGAAATCTGCTTTTTTCTGGTAAAAGTATTTCAGGAAAGGTTTACGGCTATCACCAACAGACATGGGTGCCCTCAAATGCCGGGTAAAAGGGTCTCTCCGAGCTGTATCATTGGGGGATACCCATTCCCAACTGTCATTACGTAGATAGTCGATTGTAAAGTAGTCGGTATCTGATAAGCCGCGGCCAGGGTGATCAATTATGCTGTCGGTTAACTGAATGATACTCTGGCGGTTATACGGCTTTACAGAACTATGAAACCCCTCCGCCCAACTGTTTTGGCGAATTTCCAGCCGATCAATCAGGTGATAATAATCTGTATTGAGTGGCACAAATGGGCTTTGAGCCCGAACACTTAACGAAAGGAAAAGAAAACAGAAAACGTAAACGTTGCTGCGCATGTAACTTACTGGCTGTTGGCCCTGATAGGCTGATTATATAACCGATTGGACCCAATGAGCCGCTTAAATTAGACAATTGGTTTGGATATACGCCAACCTTGGGGCTAATTTACGCCGAAAGAAGCCCACAAACTATGTTTGTTTTTGCCCAGCAGCCCTCGTTAGCCAATCAGTTCATCGCCGAACTCAGAGATGTTTCCATTCAACAGGATCGCTTGCGGTTTCGCCGAAATCTGGAACGACTCGGTGAATTGATGGCGTATGAAATCTCAAAAAAGCTGCACTACCAGAATATTGATGTGCAGACTCCACTTGGCATTTCCAGTACGCAAGTCCTTCGACAACAACCAGTTCTGGCTACTATCCTCCGTGCTGGACTCCCGTTTCATCAGGGATTTGCAAATTACTTTGACCAGGCAGAGAACGCGTTTGCGGGAGCGTATCGAGGCAGTTCGTCATCCGAGAATGAAGAATTTGAAATTGCGATGGACTACATCGTCAGCCCCGATCTAAGTGGAAAAGTCCTGATTCTGTGCGATCCTATGCTGGCTACGGGCCGTTCGCTCGAAAAAGTGTACCACGCTCTGTTGCGTTATGGAATTCCGGCTCAAACGCATATTGCGGCCGTCATTGCCAGCCCAGAAGGCGTTCGTTATGTGCAGCAACAATTACCCCAGTGCCATCTTTGGCTGGGAGCCGTTGACGATCACCTTAACGAACATTTTTATATCGTTCCGGGTCTGGGCGATTCGGGCGATTTATCGTTTGGAGCAAAAGTTTAGTAAGTGAAATAGGTGGAGTGAGTGTAATAAGTTGAAAACCTACTACACTCACTCCACCTATTTCACTTACTATACTCAGATTACCTTAAGTCTACAACTTCAACGCCCGGGTACTTCGATTTATCAAAAACGAAATATGAATCGGGGGTATTCACATTAGGGGTGAACTTCGTGATTGTATACGAAGTCTTTTTACCATCCTTGTTAATGATCAGCCAATTACGAACTGATTTATCTACTTTGTCAACCGAAATTTGTATCGTTGCAATAGGGCTCTTGGGCCGATTGGGTGTTAGTTCAATCACTTCCAGTGTGCGACCACCCTGTTTTTGTTCTTTTAAGAACTTGTAATCGAAACCACGTTTATAAATCGTATAGATCTGGGTCGGGTTCAATTCGCCATTACCACTGGCATCATAGTCCTGTACATTTACTTCGTTGGATTCTTTGATGTAGGTTGACATCACTTTGCCATCCGTAAATACCTCCTGACCACCCAACACTAGTCTAAACTTTTCGTTCTTAACCGTTAAATCACCCTTGTAGGATTCTTTTGCTCCTGCTCCGGCACTTGTGTAAGTAAACGCTGCCTGATAGGATTTTAACGATTTGTATTGTTTGCTCATCGCATCCAGAATACCCTGTGCGCGTTTGTCTTTCTGAGCTAAGGCTGGTAGGACTACTAAGAAAGCCAGACTCAGCATCAATGCTATTTTTTTCATTTTTATAGGTGTTACTCCTCTCTTCAGGTTATTGTATAGTACTTAGACGGGAATTTTAAGCGAAAAGTTTAATAGTTACGCGATCTAGTTCACAACTAGTCTCCTTTAAGTCTTTTTAAGATTTCTTCTAACGTTTGTAAATCCTGAACAAGTACGTCCCGGGCTTTACTACCCTCAAATGCGCCCACAATTTTAGCAGCCTCCAATTGGTCAATCAGGCGTCCAGCGCGATTATAGCCGAGTTTGAGCTTACGTTGAATCAGGGACGTGCTGCCTTGCTGGTGAATAACAATCAACCGGGCAGCCTCATCGAACATTGGGTCCCGATTATCGAGATCCACATCTTTTTCGTCGTTCTGTCCGCCCTCATCGCCAACAAACTCAGGAAGTGCGTAAGCATCATCATAACCACGCTGGTTGCCTACATATTCGCAGAGATCTTCAATCTCGTTCGTATCAACAAAAGGGCACTGTAGCCGGATAATTTCCGAGTTCGATGAGAGCAGCATGTCGCCCATACCTACTAACTGTTCCGCTCCACCCGTATCTAAAATAGTGCGTGAGTCTATTTTTGACGTTACTTTAAACGACAAACGAGCGGGGAAGTTGGCCTTGATTAGCCCCGTAATCACGTTTACCGATGGCCGTTGCGTAGCTACAACCAGGTGAATACCAATAGCCCGTGCTAACTGAGCCAAGCGGGCAATGGGCTGTTCAACTTCTTTACCTGCCGTCATCATCAAGTCGGCTAACTCATCAACGATCAGGACGATGTATGGCAGAAAGCGGTGGCCTTTTTCGGGATTGAGCCGACGTTTTACAAACTTGGCGTTGTATTCTTTCAGATTCCGGCAACCCGCATCTTTCAGCAGATTATAACGGTTATCCATTTCAATACAAAGCGAATTCAGCGTGTTGACAACCTTCTTGGTATCGGTAATAATAGGCTCCTCGGCATCGGGCAGTTTTGCCAGGAAATGCCGCTCCAGCTTGTTAAAGAGCGTTAGTTCAACCTTTTTAGGGTCAACCAGAACGAGTTTCAACTGCGAGGGGTGCTTCTTATAGATCAGTGAAGTAAGGAGCACATTCAACCCAACGGACTTACCCTGCCCAGTTGCCCCAGCCATAAGCAAGTGGGGCATTTTGGCAAGATCGGCCACATAAATCTCATTCGATATGGTTTTACCCAGCACGATTGGCAGGTCGAATTTACTGCTACTGAAAGCCTCACTCGAAATCATCGACCGCATTGATACCATCTCGCGGTTCTTATTCGGTACCTCAATACCAATGGTTCCCATGCCGGGCATCGGGGCAATAATACGAATACCCAAAGCCGATAAGCTTAAGGCAATATCGTCTTCCAGACTCTTAATCTTGGAAATCCGAACGCCTTTGGCCGGTATAATCTCATACAGCGTGACCGTAGGTCCAATAGACGCCTGAATGGAGTCGATTTCAATACCGAAATTCCGCAGCGTATTTTCGATTTTCTCTTTGTTAGCCGTCAGTTCGTCATCCGAAACCTGTGCTTTTCGGCTATTCTGATACTCGGTCAGCAGGTCGTTGGTTGGGTACTGGTATTGCGGCAGGTCAAGAGTAGGATCATACAGACCATGCACGGCAACTAAGTCATCATCGTCAAAAGGGTCTGGTTCAAACGTGGGAGCTGGTGTAGCACTGAGTTCTTCATCATCAACTTGATCGTCTGGTATGACATCCCGATTTTTGATGGTCAGTGTAACACCGGTTGTTTTTGGCGTATTCTCGGCAACTGGTGTTTGCGGGATCGTATCCGCATCGACCTCATGGTTGTTTACGAACGAATTAACTGGTTCGATTGTCGCATTCGGTATGGACTCTTCTGCCATTTCCTGATCTTCGAACTCGTTATCTTCATTCTGCTCAAACTCACTCTCCTCATAGGTTTGCAATGGGTTATCAGAGCGTCTCCGAGTTTGAGGGCGAACCGGCCTCGAAAAACTCGGCATTTTTATATGCTGGATATCGAAGAAATAGACAACAAACAAGAACAATAGAAAGCTGATGAAGGCCAAATTTCCCCAGCCAAACAGGCTATAAAGTGCAGCGTTCAGTTCGTAGCCAATACCTCCACACCAGATACTGGCCGTTTCGGCTGAGTCTGTTACCAATACGATATAGCCTAGAATAAGACTACACCAGACAGCAGCGAATAACAAAGCTGTAGTTGTTCGACTTAAAGGCAGCAACTCAATTTTAAACGTCAGTTTGTAACCCGCCAGGAATACAATGATCGGCAAGGCAAGCGCCCCTACCCCAAACCAACGGAACACAAACGCGTGAGCGATATAAGCGCCAACTAACCCAACCCAATTTCGGGTTTCGGTAGCCGATTCGGCCAATGGCTCCGAGAAAGCAGCCCCCACCACGCTCTGGTCGGCAGGACCATTGAGCAAGTAGGATATAAAAGCGACCATCAAGCCAATTGCAATAACCATCATTAAAACGCCGAGTGTCAGGGTCGAACGCTGGTCCGTAAACCACCGGTCGAGCGCAGCTCCCCAGTTAAATGAAGGCCCCTGAGAACGGCCAGCCGGTTTACCATTCGGTATGCGCGGACGAGGTTCATTCTTGTCGGTGGTTCGTCGGAGCGTATTCTGGCGTGGAGATGTCGTTGGCTGTGCCATTTGCGTTGGGTTAAAGCTATCGCAGTAGGGTAAATTTCCCACTTTTTAACGAAAAAGCGTGTAGTGTCGCAAAATATTGCGATTCCTTATTGAATGGGAGACTTATAAAGGGAGGGCCCAGCGGATAGTATGTAATGTTTACTTTTGCAAACTACTCCCTATTAGTGCTTTATTGATACGCTTAGCCAAACCTGGGCCTTCGTAAATAAAACTGGTATAAACCTGCACCAAGCTGGCACCGGCCTGTAGTTTCTCCTGAGCATCCTCGGCCGAAGCAATACCACCAACACCAATAATAGGGAATGTACCCCCCGATTGCTGATGCAAATACCGAATCACCTCAGTAGATCGCTCACGCAAGGGTTGCCCACTCACTCCACCCGCACCAATCTGCTCAACATCCGCCGGACTTGTTCTCAAACCAGCGCGGCTGATGGTTGTATTAGTCGCAATGACGCCTGCAATGCCTGTTTCTGCTACAATGGAGATAATATCATCTAACTGCCCATTCGTCAGATCAGGTGCTATTTTTAGCAGAATTGGTTTAGGTGCGGTACGTTGATGATTTTCCTGCTGAAGAGCGGTTAGCAATTTTGTGAGCGGTTCGCGTTCCTGCAAATCACGTAAGCCAGGGGTATTTGGCGAACTAACGTTCACTACGAAATAATCGACAGTATCGAATAACTCCCGGAAACTAAGCAGGTAATCCGTCAATGCACTTTCATTGGGCGTATCTTTATTTTTGCCAATATTACCCCCAACAATCACTTGCCTATTTCCCCGATTTCGGGAAAAGTGCCGAAGTCGTTCAGCCGCCGGACCAACTCCTTTATTGTTAAATCCCATTCGGTTTATTAACCCGCCATCAGCTTTCAAACGAAACAAACGGGGGCGGTCGTTACCCGGCTGGGGGCGCGGAGTTACCGTTCCAATCTCCACAAACCCAAATCCGAGATCACTTAACTCACTCACTAAGTCGGCATTTTTATCGAAGCCAGCCGCCATGCCTATTGGGTTCGGAAATGTCAGGCCAAAAACGGTTCGGTTTAAACGTTTGTCCTCCAGAACGTATAGTTTTCGGCAAATAGCCGATATTCCTGGAATCGCCAGTGCTAGTTTGAGTAAAGTCGTAACGGTATGGTGAATGGTTTCGGCGTCGAAACGAAACAAGATCGGTAGGATAATGCGCTTGTACATACCCGCAAAAATACGCCTATAAACCTAAACGGCTTTCAAAAATTGGTTAGGTTTACCCAAATAAGTCCGATGATAAATACCGATCTCCCCGGTCACAGATGATGCAAACGATTAGGCCCGACTCTAGTTCCTGCGCCAGTTGACTAGCTGCATGAACGGCACCTCCGCTGCTCATACCCGCAAAAACGCCTTCAACGCTGGCTAATTTGCGCGTCATCAAGGTGGCTTCATCTGCGGATACTTCCATGACCCGATCGACACGCTGGGGTTCAAAAATTTTGGGCAAATAGGCTTCTGGCCATTTCCGGATTCCCGGAATTGAGGAGCCATCCGTAGGCTGGCATCCTACAATCTGTACGGCGGGATTTTGTTCTTTCAGATAGCGTGAAGTACCCATAATTGTGCCCGTAGTACCCATTGATGAAACGAAATGGGTGATTTCTCCATCGGTATCGCGCCAGATTTCGGGGCCTGTGGTGCGATAATGAGCCAAATAGTTGTCAGGATTACCAAACTGATTGAGCATCAGAAAGCCCCCTTTCCCTACCTGTTCTTCAGCATAGTCGCGGGCATTTTCAATCGTCTCTGTCAGGGTGACTGTTGCACCAAAGGCTTCCATCGTCAAGACCCGCTCACGCGTTGAGTTCGCAGGCATCACTAACTCGATTTCGATGTCATACAACCGCGCAATCATGGCTAAAGCAATGCCGGTATTGCCGCTGGTTGCTTCAATCAACTTCATTCCCGGTTTGAGATCTCCTCTGGTTAGAGCACCCTGAATCATGCTGACCGCAGCCCGGTCCTTCACACTACCGCCAGGATTATTACCTTCAAGTTTACCGTATAATTTAACCTTAGGATTTGGATTCAGGCGGTTCAACTCAACCAATGGGGTATTACCGACTAAATCAAGCAGGGTTGCCATGCTGATTCTTATGAGACTGGTTCTGCAATTGTGAAGGCGAAAGTGACTTAATAAGTTCGTTAGACCCGTTATTATGCGTTAATCAAGCCTAGATTTCACCTATTGCTTTAAGCCACCGATACGAGTTTCAGGAACAATGTTTTTGTACAAAAATAAATTTTAATCTTCCTAATTGCTTGATACTGAATTTTGTGTAAACTTGCTAGAGCAGAAGCATACTAACTGATCTTTCTTGATTAAGTTATTTACGGCTCGTTTATTCACACCACCAATCTAGTATGAAAACACCTTTATTGGCCAAACCACTTACGAATGTGTATGTTGAGCAAATTGCCCCACAATTTGCGCTGCCTGATTTAACCCTCCCCTTCTGGGGATGTCGTAAGAAAATGCCTATGCATCGTATTGTGCGGTTAGAGGGGGAAGGAAACTATACCTTATTTCACTTTGCCGATGGCAGCCAGTTAATGGTATCGCTCACGTTAAAGAAAATGGAGAGCCGCCTGTCACCAAAAGTATTTGTGCGACCTCACAAAAAAAACATTATCAATCTGCTGTATATAGAAGCTCTCCATCCAGAGCACCAACAACTCAGCGTAAGCCTGGTCAATGGAGACTTAATAGAAGTATCGCGCCGGAAAGCCAGCCGGTTTATCAAACAGGTAAAAGGATTTCAACAAGAGCTACTCATACTCGAAGCTAAACCCGCCCAATCCCTGTTAGCAGCTTAATTTGGTTTTTGGTGAAGTAAGTGGAGTGGGCGTAATAGGTGAAAGTAGTCTTCCTCACTTGACCTATTACACCCACTCCACTTACTTCACCAAAAACATTTATTTCTTCAACTTCGCCAGTTCTTCGTCACGAAGGGGTTTACGCAGGATTTTACCTACGTTCGACTTAGGCAACTCCGTCCGGAACTCAATAACGCGGGGCACTTTGTAGGGAGTTAGATTCTCGCGGCAGAATTCTTTGATAGCCTCAGTAGTGAGATTTAGATCTTTCTTTACGACAAAAATTTTGACTACTTCTGTCGATTTTTCGTCGGGAACACCTATACAGGCTACTTCCAGCACACCTGGACACTGGGCTACAACATCCTCAATTTCGTTCGGGTACACATTGAAGCCCGATACCAAGATCATATCCTTTTTTCGGTCAACGATCTTAAAGAACCCGTCTTCGTTCATCACACCAACATCGCCGGTTTTAAACCAATCACCCATCATAGACTGGGCCGTTTCCTCAGGGCGATTATAATATCCCTTAAATACCTGCGGGCCTCTAGCCACAATCTCACCGGCTTCACCGATGGGCGCATCAGTACCATCTTCGCGAATAATTTTCATCTCCGTACTGGGCCAGGGAATACCAATCGTTCCAACACGCACGGTACCATCAATAGGGTTTGAGCACAGTACCGGCGACGTTTCAGTAAGTCCATAGCCCTCGCAGGGCGTATTCCCCGTAAGTTTAGCCCAACGTTCGGCCACCGATGTTTGCAGGGCCATACCTCCAGCCGAGGTAACTTTCAGATGGCTAAAATCGACTTCACCAATGCGTGGGTTGTTAAGTAGGCCATTATAAAGGGTATTGACCCCCGTAAAGGCCGTAATTTTATATTTTTTCAGATCGTCAATGAATGTATTCATATCGCGGGGATTGGTAATGAGCAGGTTCATATCCCCGCTTTTCAAAGCCGCTAATGCGTTCGTTGTCAAGGCGTATACATGATAAAGAGGCAATGCAGCCACAATGATGCCTTCACCTTCGGGTACACCACCTGGCTTCATCCAGTAGTGCTGCCCTTCTACGTTGGATATGATGTTCCGATGGGTCAGCATAGCCCCTTTCGAAACGCCTGTTGTGCCACCCGTATACTGAACAAACGCCAGATCCGTATTCTGAATGGCTACTGGCTTAAAGGGCTGCGTACGTCCCCGGCTCAAGGCATCATTGAACGATATAGCTTCAGGCAGCTTATAAGCAGGCACCAGTTTTTTGACATACTTAACCACGGCATTGACGATCTGCTTTTTGGGAAAGCCCAGCAAATCGCCCAACTGTGTGATTACAACATGCTGAATGTCTGTACGGTCTATGATTTTTTCCAGATTACTGGCAAAATTGGACAGTATCACAATGGCTTTTGCGCCCGAGTCTTTGAACTGGTGCTGCATTTCTCGGGGGGTATAAAGCGGGTTCGTATTGACTACGGCCAAACCTGCCCGCAAAGCACCAAACATAGCTACTGGATATTGTAGCGTATTGGGCATCTGGATAGCCAGTCTATCCCCTTTCTGGAGGCCCAGATCATTTTGCAAAAACGATGCAAACTGAGCGGATAGCATCTCTAATTCACCAAATGTGATCTGTTTACCCATGCATGCATAAGCAGGGCGATCCGTAAATCGACGACAACCCTCTTCTAAAAGGGCAGCCAATGATGGGTAAGCATCCGGATTAATTTCTTCCGGGACTCCTTTGGGATAAAAGCGTCTCCAGGGATATAGGCTTAGGGTTGATTTCGTATTCATGTAGAAATGCTGGTTTGAAAGCAAATGTACTTCGCTTTTGTGGTTAGGTAGACTGGCAATTTGTACGTGGTTATTTTACTACCACTATCGGCTACATTGGGTTGATAATCTCCAACAGCAGACTACGATTTACCCGCACCTTGGTATTAAGTAAATGGACAATGTAAAATGAATAATGGTTAATGCAGCTAGCATCTACTCTGATTACCAAGCTAATTTTCATCGGTCATTATTCATTTTACATTATCCATTCGCTTATAACGCTAACTGGTCTGGCAATTAAGTTATTGCCAACAATCCTTGATGCGTACAACAAAACTAAGGAAATTGTTCAATTCTGTTCAGAACCTCTCTAACCTTTTTGCCATTGACACAAAAAAGCCGGAACCATAAGTCCCGGCTTTTTTTATTGACCACTTGTACACCTATTTGACCACTTAAATAACAGTGGTTATTGAGTGCAACATTGGTGTAATGAATGCGTCATTAAGTTGACGCTCGTAAGCGTTTAAGTTAAGAAAAGAATGCACAAACGCCGGAACTGTGATGAGTCCGGCGTTTTTTGTTCTCTGGAACCCTGTGTGCAATATAACTACTATTTTATTAAGAAACAGCGGCAGAGCTAATTATGTCACCAGTGAGATACAACTATCTATTGGGTTAAAGTGCTCGTTTTGCAGATCCTATGCGTCTTAAGATTCCCTAAACACGAATGATCAGACAATCAGCGCCAATCGAAGGTGAATTGGAGAAACTCAGGCGAGCGGTTATCCTGAATTAGAAGAAGCTTGCATGAAATGCTCTAGTACTCATTCATAAAAAAAAACAAAAAAAATCACTTATCGTACAATACTTAATCGTTTAAGCTTATATTTGGCGTATTAAAAAGCAATTAATCGTAGTGTACAATCTAAAAAATAAACGCTGCAACTCCAGGTGAGTAAAAAGAAAGTTTCGTTAAAAGATATTGCTCAGAAAGCACAGGTTTCGACAGCGTTAGTCTCCTACGTGCTGAATGGGAAGGAGAAAGAAAGTCGGGTTGGTGAGGAGATCGCGGGTAAAATCAGGCAGATCGCGGCTGAATTAAATTATCAGCCTAATTATCTGGCCAAGAGTTTGCGAAGCGGCAAAACCCAAACAATTGGCCTGATTATCGCGGATATATCGAACCCTTTCTTTGCCAACATTGCCCGGATTGTAGAAGACGAAGCAAAGCAAAATGGATACACCGTTATTATTGGCAGTTCGGACGAGAACGCCGATAAATCCCGGGACTTACTGGATGTACTGATAACACGACAGGTAGACGGCTTCATTGTTGTTTCTGCCGAAGGCTCCTCGGAGCAGGTATTGATGTTGAAAGAGAAGCATATTCCGTTTGTGTTGCTGGACCGGTACTTCCCCGACATTCAATCGGATTTTGTTTCCACCGATCACTATAAAGCCGCCTATGATGGAACAGATCACTTGATTTCCAATGGCTATAAACGGATTGGGATGATTGCCTACGAATCCGATATGTATCACATGCAGGAACGCATACGTGGGTATCGGGATGCCTTGCAAGACAATGAACTACCATTTATAAACGAGTGGCTGAAAAAAATTCGCATTAATCACATTGAGCAGGAAGTAAGAGTTGCCATCAACGAGCTAACCACCGTTACTCAACCCGTTGATGCCCTGCTTTTTGCTACTTATGGGCTGGCGATCAACGGCTTAAAGTACCTCAATGAATTAAGCCTGAAAGTACCCGATGATCTGGCCATTGTTAGTTTTGGACAGGCCGAAGCATTTGACCTTTACTATTGCCCAATTACCTATCTCAAACAACCGATAGGGCTTCTAGGGAAAACGGCGGTTACGTTATTAGTTAAAAAAATGAAAGATCATCTCAATGAACCCACGCAGGTACTTATGACAGCAGAATTGGTAAGCAGAGCCTCTTCAAAACAAAAAAACAAGAATTGATAGTTTATTTACCTATTTGCTTAAACGATTAAGCAACCTATTTATCCCTTATCTATGCAACGAAGACATTTTCTCAAATCAGCCCTTGTCAGTTCAGCATCCGTATGGGCTGGCTTACCCCTAAGCCAAGCTTTAGCAGCACCCCCTAAATTAAAGATTACCAAAATCCGGTATTACGCGGCACCGGGCTACAACAAGCCCCTCTTCAATCAGGCACGTGGTATCGTCGAAATCGAAACCGATGGGGGCATCATCGGCATTGGCGAAGGAGGTTCCAAAGACATGATCGAGCAGTGCGCTCAGATGATGATTGGCGAAAACCCCTTCCGCATCGAACACATCTGGCAGAACCTTTACCGAGGTATGTTTTATCCACCGGGCCGCGAAAAACTCCATGCACAAGGGGCCTTAGACATGGCTCTATGGGATCTAAAAGGCAAGGCACTGGGTGTTCCTGTGTATGAACTGCTGGGCGGGGCCACGCGTGAGTATGTCGAATGTTATGCCACCGGATTTCGGGCATCGAAGGCCAAAACTGAAGAGGAACGGGCTCGCGATTGTATTGAAGCCGGTTTACGAGCCTATCGGATTGGCCCAACGGGTGGCAATGGTGAACAACCCTTTGATTTTTATGACAACGCCAAGAAAACGATTGAGTTGTGTAAACGAATCGACGCAGCTGTAGGCGGTGGTGGCAAATGGGCTATTGACCTGCATACCCGATTTGATACGACCGAGGGGATCAAAATCTGCAAAGCTCTCGAAAACCTGGAACCGTATTTCGTAGAAGACATTGTACGCTCAGAAAACCCGGACGTATACAAAACGGTACGAGCCATGACCAACGTACCCATTGCCGTTGGGGAGCAGTTTGGCGACCGCTGGGATAGCAATACATTCATTGAGCAGCACCTGATCGATTACACCCGCTTCACCCTCCCCAATACGGGTGGCATTTCCGAATTCAAGAAGCTGGCTTCTATGTGTGAGACTCATTATGTGGGTATGATTCCGCACTTCACTGGGCCACTGGCCACCGCTACACTGGTTCATGTGCTGGGTTCCAGCAGCCCCATGCGCTGCCTGATGGAATTGGGTGGCGGTGAACCCGAGCGTCCTGCTTATTTCAACGAAGACCTGGTCAACTTCAAAAATGGCAAATTATATCTAAATCCTGAACCGGGTTTAGGTGTAAAGTTCGACCCGAAGAAGGCCACATTCCTGATGGAAATTACAGCCAATACGAAGTTCCCGCACCCGGTGTTGAAGGCCCCTGATGGGTCAATTCATAACTGGTAATTGATGCTTTGGATTCTCGGGCGTGTCTGAGAATCCAAAGCATCTCCAGAATCACATTTGTTCCTGCCCTTTTGAGTGTCCTTTCTTAAACTTTCCTTAATCATGAAAAAACCTGTAAACCTGTTTCTGCTATGGCTGCTGCTTTACAGTAGCTGTGGCTTTGCACAAACCAATAGCGTAACCGGTAAAGTGACCGGCCCGGATAACCAGGGGCTGCCTGGTGTCAACGTAGTGGTAGGGGGTACATCGGTGGGTACAACTACAGATGCCTCAGGTAACTATACGATCAATGCGCCTGCCACTGCGTCGCTGATTTTCTCCTATATCAGCTACATAAGTCAAACGGTTCCCGTTAACAATCGCTCTATCATCAATGTACAATTAGCAGAAGATGCTAAAGCCATCGACGAAGTGATTGTTACGGCACTTGGCATCAAACGCGAAGCCAAAACGCTGGGCTATGCAACAGCCACCGTCAACGCCGAACAGATTTCCGTGAACCGTACCCCCAACTTTGTGAGCGGTCTTCAGGGAAAAATGGCGGGTGTCAATATTACCACGATGGGAACGGGGCCCGCCGGAACGGCCAAGATTCGTATTCGCGGGCAGTCGTCGTTTAGCGGACAGAATAACCCACTGATTGTAGTGAATGGCGTGCCCATCGATAACTCCAACTATTCCCTCGGGGGCGATTTTGGCTCTCGTGCTGCCAACAGTTCAGACGGGGGCGATGGGCTAAGCAGTATCAATCCCGACGATATTGAAACCATGACCGTACTGAAAGGAGCCACAGCAGCAGCCCTTTATGGCTCACGGGCTAAAGATGGTGTGGTGATGATTACCACCAAAAGCCGGGGCGCAGGTAAAGGGTTTGGCGTTACCTATAATACAAACCTCACCACCGATACACCACTGGACTTCACCGACTTTCAGTATGAATACGGGCAGGGAGAAGGCGGCATACGGCCCACCACCACCCGGCCAACATCTGGAGTATGGAGTTTCGGTGAGAAATTTCAGCCGGGCATGACGCAGGTCTTGTTCGACAACAAGACCTACCCGTATGAGCCTGTTTATAATCGGGTGAAACAGTTCTACCGCGTAGGCACCAACTTTACCAATACGGTAACCGTAGCCAATAATGGCCAGAACGGCGGCTTCAGCCTATCCTTTGGCAATACTGACAACCGGGGGATTATGGAGAACAATACCTTCAATCGGAAAGTGATTAACCTGGGCTTTAGCCAGAATATCACCAGCAAGCTGACCGCTTCTGGAAATATCAACTACTCCAAAGAGAACAACATTAACCCACCCCAACTGAACACCCAGGATTTCTCCGTCTCGACGGTGGTTTTCACGCTCGCCAACTCTATGCCGTTTCAAGCCCTACGGGATAATCAGACCGAGGCCAACGGCGATGAGTTCGTGTTCTCGCGCTTTCTGGTCCGGAACAACCCGTACTATTCCATGAGCCATCATTTTGAGAATATCCGGCGCGACCGGCTTTTCGGCAATATTGCCCTTAAATATCAGTTTACTGACTGGCTTTATTTACAGGCAAGGATCGCTCAGGATTATTACATCCGCAATCAGGATTATAACATACCTAATGGCTATGCCCCCATTGCCAAAGCCCCGGTTGGCTACGTAAATGGCTCCTATACCCAGGATGTTCGCCAGAATACCGAACGGAATCTTGACTTTATTCTGGGTGCCAATAAAACGTTTGGGAAGATTGGTGTCGATATAACCTTGGGTGGAAACGCCCGGTATGCCCGCAATGATTACAACAGCGTAACGGTGCAGGATTTCGTAACGCCGGGTCTGTATACGGTAGCCAACGGCCGGATCAAAAACCCGATTTACGCCCTCGCCGAAAAGAATATCAACTCCCTGTTTGGAGCCGCTACGATCTCTTACAAGGATTACCTCTTCCTGAATGTAACGGCCCGGAACGACTGGTTTTCAACCCTGGCACCGTCTAACCGAAGTATTTTGTACCCATCCGTAACAGGTAGTTTCGTATTCTCGCAGGCCTACAAGAATCTACCCGAGTGGATTACCTTCGGCAAATTACGAGCGGCCTATGCACAGGTGGGCTCAGACAATGTTGACCCCTACTCCAACGCACTCTACTACGCGGTTGATAATAATTCATTTCCTAACCCGTCGGGACAACTTGTACCCGTGGGTGGTATCAACGCAACCGTAGTTCCAAACAAAAACCTACGTCCACTCCGCATTCAGGAAGCCGAGGTGGGTCTGGAGTTAAAGCTGTTTAATAATAAAGTCGGCTTTGATTTTACCTATTACCATAAAACAACCGACGACCAGATTCTGGCGGCTCAAATTTCCGATGCCTCGTCCTACACCAGCAAACTGATCAACGTAGGCCGGAGTATGAACCAGGGGCTGGAGATGTTACTGACATTTTCGCCTGTTGTTACACCAGCATTCCGCTGGGATGTTAGCGCCAACGCATCGTATAATACTTCCAAGGTTCTGCGCTTAGGGTTATCGCCCAATGATACCGTCATTACCGTAAGCAGCGGTGGCGGCCGGACGCTGAATCAGGTGGTTGGTAAGCCCATTGGGCAGTTGTATACGTTCACCTACCTGCGCGATGCCCAGGGACGTCAGGTATTCGACCAAAATAGCGGAATGCCACTTCGTAATAATACGCTGAAGAACGTGGGCAACGCCCTACCCACTTACTTCGGAGGTATCACCAATACGTTCACCTACCGGGGCCTGTCGCTTTCGGTACTGATTGATTTCAAACTGGGCCACAAAATGATTGCGGGCCGGAACATAAACTACATGCGCCACGGCCTGTCGAAACGGACGCTACCGGGCCGGGATGTGGGCTATGTAATTGGCAACGGCGTTAATCCGAACGGAGAAATCAACAAGACCAAGGCCGCTGTCCAACCCTTCTATGAATCTATTAACCCATTGGGTATCAACGAAGATTTTGTTTTCAATGCGGGCTTCTGGAAACTACGGCAGCTTTCGTTAGGCTATGATTTCGGCAAGCTACTTCCAGCCGGTCTGTTCATCAAAGGCCTGAAACTGAATGCGGTAGCCAACAACGTGCTGGTCATTAAGAAATGGACCGAAAACATGGACCCAGAAGAAGCACTGGTCTCGTCCGACAATGGTGTAGGGCTGGATTTCTGGCCAGGGTTGCCACCTACTCGTAGCATCGGATTCAACCTGAACGTTCGGTTCTAATTCATGGTCATTGCTCGTCATGAATAGGCAATAGCCGTCATTCTTCGCATGCGCGATCAATGGCACTATCTGACAGCGAATGACAATCAATGACTCGTTAAACCTAAAAAGAAATCATGAAAACAAATCTAAAATATACCCTTACTCTACTCCTCTCATTGAGCCTGCTATCAGGCTGCGATCAGGGCTTCGACGAGGTCAATACCAATAAGGTGGACCCAACCTCGCTGTCTCCATCAATGGTTCTCAACAAGGCAATCATCAGCACCAATTACCTCGATGGCTTTGGTACACTGGGCATGCTGACCTACAATTTCGGGATTGTTCAACAGATCATTACACCCTATGGAAGTTCGCTATCCGGTGCCAATTACGACCAGATCAATGGTAGTAACACGCCCTTAGTCTGGACTAACTTCTACCGCAACGTGCTGAAGCAACTGGTAGCTACGCTGGATCAAACCAAGAGCGATCCGCTTCAATCCAACACTTACAACGCAGCCCGCATCTGGAAAGCCTATGTATTCATGATCCTAACCGATACCTATGGGGATATTCCCTATTCTCAGGCAGGCCAGGGCTACACTACGGAGATTATCACGCCTAAATACGATGCGCAGCAGGATATTTATAAGGATATTCTGAAGGAACTCGACGAAGCCTCAGCCGCTTTGACCACCGCCCAAACACCCGTGGTTACCGATATCCTGTACGGGGGCGATGTTGCCAAGTGGAAAAAACTGGGCTATTCACTCATGCTGCGAGCCGGTATGCGTTTGACCAAAGTCGATCCCACGATGGCCGAGACGTATGTAAAAAAGGCTGTAACCGGGGGCGTATTTCAATCCAACGCCGACAATTCGATTCTCCGTCATACCGCCATATACAACAACTACATTGCGAATCACCTGGCCGCCCGCGAAAAAACCAACTTCTACCTCGCGGCACCGTTTGTGAATTACCTGAAAGAGAACAACGACCCCCGCTTACCCATTTTTGCCGTGCGCTATGTAGGTGCCAAAGGTGGTCAGGAACAGGTAGCCGCGCGCGCTTCGTCTGATCCAGCCGTACAGATTGGTATGCCAATGGGTTATAATGACGTATCGATTACCACAGTACTTGCGCAAAACAACGTGGTCAGTCTGTGGGATTTTTCGCAGGTTAACCTGAACACGGTACTCAAGTTAGATGCGCCCGAATACCACATCACCTACGCGCAGGTTCAGTTCAATCTGGCCGAAGCGGCTGTACGGGGATGGGTAGCCGGAACAGCTGCCGATTATTTTGCCAAGGGTATCCGGGCCAACCTCGAACAAATGGCGTCGTATGGAACAGCCATTCCAGAAACAGCAATCAAAGCCTATCTGGATGCCCACCCGCTGGATGCCAGTAAAGCCCTGGATCAGATCAACACGCAGTACTGGGTGGCCAGTTTCCTGGATGGCACCGAGGCATTTGCCAACTTCCGACGCAGTGGCTATCCCGCCCTGAAGAAAAATCCGTACCCCGGCTCTGAAGTGAAAGGCGATTTCATCCGGCGCATGCCTTATCCCGATAGCGAGATTGTCGTTAACTCAGGAAGTTTGAACGAAGCAATCACCCGACAGGGCCCCAACACGCTGGATACCCGCGTTTGGTGGGATAAGAAGTAATGTTTTTCTGACAGGATTTACAGAATAAACAGAATTGTGTAGATGAAAAATAATCCTGTTTATCCTGTAAATCCTGTCAGAAAAGAACTCATTAACAGTCAAGTAAAATCGCTCAACCCTCTACCAATTCTCCCATGAATAAAACCGATCAAAGTCGTCGCGATACGTTAAAAATGCTAGGCTTTGGCTCATCCGCCGGTGTGTTAGGGCTGTTTGGCGGCATCTCCACCGCCGAAGCCCGCGAGCAACAGGGTAAGCCTCAGTATGCCGTCGGGATGCCTCCCGTCAAGATCAAAAGTGTAAAGGCCATTGCTACGGCTCCACAAGGTTCCAACCTGATTGTCGTGAAAGTGGAAACCACCGAACCCGGTCTCTATGGGTTAGGCTGCGCTACGTTCACCCAACGGGCTGCTACCGTGATTGTAGCCATCAACACCTATCTGAACGAGTTCTGTGTAGGCAAAGACGTGGACAACATCGAAGACATGTGGCAGGCGGCTTATGTCAGCTCCTACTGGCGAAATGGGCCCGTGCTTAACAATGCCCTCTCCGGACTAGATCAGGCACTTTGGGACATCAAAGGCAAACGGGCAAAAATGCCGGTATACCAACTGCTGGGCGGAAAAGTACGATTTGCTATCCCCTGTTACACCCACGCGGGCGGAAACACTCCCGAAGCCGCTGCCGATAGTGTGAAGAGCTTCATGGAAAAGGGGTTCAAGTATATCCGCATTCAGCAGGGCGGCTATGGAGCCGTGGGCGCCACCGCCGACAAACCTGATTTCAAAGTAGCTGGCTTTGGGGGTGAAACCGACAACTACATGAACGAGCGGCTCTACCTGAAATCGGTACCCAAAATGTTTGAAGTCGTTCGGAAAGAGTGCGGAGAAGAAATCGAGCTACTTCACGACATTCACGAGCGGGTACAGCCCATCGACGCCATCAACATGATCAAGCAAGTGGAAGAGTACCGCCCGTTTTTCATTGAAGATCCCTTCTCGCCCGAGAACATGAAGTGGTTCGCCAATCTCCGGCAGGCAACCTCCGTACCCATTGCCATGGGCGAGTTGTTCAACAACATCAACGAGTTCAAGGAGCCGATGGTCAACCAATGGTTCGATTTCATCCGGATTCACGTCTCGCAAATTGGGGGCATCACCCCCGCTATGAAAGTAGCCCGATTAGGCGAGTGGTTCAACATCCGCACCGCCTGGCATGGTCCGGGCGATGTCTCGCCGGTTGGTCACGCGGCCCACGCCCACATTGATCTGGCCGTCTGGAACTTCGGGATTCAGGAAGCGGTGCAGTTTTCGGATAAGACGCAGGCAGTATTCAGTGGCTGCCCCACCATGAACAAAGGGTATATGTCGGTCAATGAAGTACCCGGGCTGGGCGTCGATATTGATGAAAAGGAAGCGGCCAAGTATCCGATCACGACCAAGTCCAACTGGCAGGTTCGTAAAATAGACGGGACGATTATTCGGCCGTAGGCCGATAGTTGGCTTATGGTTTTCGGTGGATAT
Organism: Spirosoma sp. KCTC 42546; assembly: GCF_006965485.1. Taxonomy (NCBI): domain Bacteria; kingdom Pseudomonadati; phylum Bacteroidota; class Cytophagia; order Cytophagales; family Cytophagaceae; genus Spirosoma; species Spirosoma sp. KCTC 42546. The sequence goes on along the minus strand of NZ_CP041360.1, from coordinate 470,568 downwards.
CGCATTGGCAGGCCAGCGTAAGACAGGCGGGTGCGGTCGGCACCGAAAACCATAAACTGTACATCAAAAACCAGCTAATTCCTTTTTTTTCAGACTTGCTTAAACGATTAACCATCACGATTTAACCAAACCCGAATGAAACATCCAGCTAAAAAATCCGGCATATCGCGCCGTTCTGCCATACAATCTGTATTGGGTGTGGCCGGCATGGGCACGATGGTATTGCCACAAACGTCTTACGCAGCCAGTCCCGGGCACTTTGCCGATTACAGCAAGGTGAAGATTACAAAACTCGAAACCTTTCTGGTGAAGCCCCGCTGGGTTTTCCTGAAAATCCATACCGATGTAGGCGTTCATGGCTTAGGGGAACCCCTGCTCGAAGGCAGAGCACTAACGATCCAGACCGCTATTAAAGAAGTGGAACCGTACCTGATTGGTAAAGATCCGCGCCATGTTGTCCACCATTGGCAGGCTATTTACCGCCATGCGTTTTACCGGGGCGGCCCCATCTTGACCAGTGCATTGAGCGGCATCGATCATGCCCTGTGGGACATTAAAGGCAAGCTGCTAAACGTACCGGTTTATGAATTGCTGGGCGGTCCTACGCGCGATCGGGTTCGGATTTATGGACGGGCCAGCAATGCGGAGGACATAAAGAAGCGCAAGGCCGAAGGCTACACCGTTATCAAAACGGGGGTTGCGCATAAGAACCCGGCCAACATTGTCGAGAACCCACAATTCATCAACTACGCGGTCGAGAATTTTGCCTCATTGCGGGAAGCGGGTGGCCCGAACATGGACATTGCCATCGACTTTCACGGAAATATTTCGCCCCAAACGGCCAAGGTGCTCATCAAACAATTGGAGCCCTTTCAACCCATGTTCGTCGAAGAACCCTGTCAGGCGCAAAACGTGGATATCCTGGCCGACATTGCGCGGGGCACTCATCTGCCCATTGCCGCTGGCGAACGTATTTTCACCAAATGGGGCTTCCGCGAACTGCTGGAAAAGAAAGCCGTTAGCATTGTCCAGCCCGACCTCTGCCACGCCGGAGGCATCACTGAAGGCCGCCTGATTGCGGGTATGGCCGAAGCCTATTACGTTCCCGTTGCCCCTCATAACCCAATGGGGCCAATCTCCCTGGCAGCGGGGCTGCATCTGGCAGCCAGCATACCCAATTTTCTGGTCCAGGAGCAGGTCTCCCTGGGTGAAGGCTATGTAAAAAATCCGTTCAAGCTGCAAAGCGATGGTACGGTGATGATTCCCAAAGGGCCAGGGCTGGGCGTTGAACTAGATGACGCACTTATGAAGGACAAAATTGGCCACGACTGGAAAAACCCAGAATCCTATAATGCGCTGGATGGCTCGGTAGTGGATTGGTAAGGCCGACCGTCCGCGTTACGTTAAGCAAATTTAACTCCCCCAAATAAACCTCTAAACATGAAAAAAACTGTAAAACTCTTCGTTATCCTGTTGCTACTGGGGCATAGCTACGCCTTCGCCCAGACGGCCAGGGTTACCGGTAAAGTGACCGGTCCAGACAATCAGGGATTACCTGGTGTCAACGTTCAGGTAAGTGGTACCACAACGGGTACCTCCAGCGATGCCTCAGGAAACTTTTCGCTAAATGCGGCCGGCAATGCGTCGCTGGTCTTTTCAAACATCGGTTACGTTGGTCAGACAGTGCCTGTCAATGGACGTTCGGTGGTTAATGTTCAGTTGGCCGAAGATCAGAAAACGCTGAATGAAGTGGTTGTGGTTGGATACGGTACACAGCGTAAAACCGACGTAACGGGCGCTCTGACGGCCATTTCAACCAAGGAGTTTGCCCAGCAACCCGTTACACGTCTGGATCAGGTGCTTCAGGGACGTGCTGCGGGTGTACAGGTAAGCCAGACAAACGGGGCGCCGGGTGGCGACGCCCGGATAAGGGTCAGAGGGGCCAACTCTGTATTGGGCAATAACAACCCCTTGTATGTTGTCGATGGGTTTGTTGGGGCGGATTTCAACTTTGTAAACCCCAGCGATATTGAGACCATCCAGATTTTGAAGGATGCCGCGTCAACCTCCATCTACGGTAGTCGTGGAGCGAATGGCGTGGTGATCATTACGACTAAAAAAGGAGCGAAAGGCCTCAAAGTCAACTACGAAGGCCAGTTCAGCACCTCGGAGGTTATCAAACGATACGACGTATTGCAGGCCGGGGAATTCGCCGAAATCGTTAATGCCCGCGCTACGGCTGTCGGTTCCGGGTTACCGTTCACCACAGATCAGATTGCGCAGTTCAAACAAAACGGCGGTACCGACTGGCAGAGTCTGGTCTTCCGAAACGGAACGGGTCAGCAGCACCAGATTACCCTGTCGGGCGGTAATGACAAAACGACCTTTCTGGTGTCAGGAAACTATTTAAACCAGAACGGCATCGTCAATAACAGTGGGTTTAAGCGGTATAACCTGCGTACCAACATAAACACGCAGATCAACGATAAGCTTTCGTTTCGGTTGAATCTGTGGGGTACGCGGTCACAAAACCACAATACCCTCGATGGGGGCGCCATTGTACAGGCACTGGCTTGGGCACCCACTACGCCTGCTTACGGTGCCGATGGTCAACCGACGTTTACAGACCCGATTGGTTCCGTTTACCGCAATCCGCTGGATTATCTGTATGATCAGTCGGTGGATGCGAATAAGAGCGGTATCAACATCAATGGGGGGATAAACTATAAGCTTCCGATCAAAGGGTTGTCCATCGACTTGCAGTACGCCGTCAATTACCTGAATGCACAAAACCTGAATTTAAACGGCAAGCGACTTTCCAACAACGTACCAACGGCAAGCCGATATTCGGCGGAACAGGTAACCCTGCAAAACACGAATAATCTGAATTACGATGTCAAACTAGGTAATCACTCCATTACCGCGGTTGCCGTACTGGAGACCCAGCAATTCACCAATAGAGACTTTACGGCCAGTGCGTCGGGGCTTCGGTTTCCGCAATTGGGATACGACAACATTGGTGGCAATACAGCCGCTACCGTGGCATCGAGCTATCAGAAATGGACGCTATTGTCATTGCTGGGACGTATAAACTATGGATACAAAGACAAATACCTGGTATCAGCGGCCGTTCGTCGCGATGGATCGTCCAAGTTTGCAGCGGGTAACAAGTACAGTGTTTTTCCATCTGTGGCGCTTGGATGGCGTTTATCAGAGGAAGAGTTCATCAAGAAACTCAACGTATTCAACAACCTGAAACTGCGGGGAAGCTGGGGTATGACGGGTAGCCAGGCACTCGGCCCCTACTCGACCATATCGGCCTATAGTTCAGCCCAGGTTGCCTTTAATAACACGGCGGCTACATCTGGTGTGATTTTAGGTAATCCCGGCAATCCCGATCTCAAATGGGAGACAACCAAGCAGGTCGATGTGGGTCTGGAAATGGAATTCCTGAATGGTCGTTTACGTATCGAAGCTGACTACTTCAAGAAAAACACTTCAGATCTGCTCCTGAACGTAGCCATTCCCAGCTATGCGGGGGGCGGTACACAAGCCCGAAACGTGGGCGAAATTGAAAATAAAGGGGTCGAATTCTCGATTGTTGGTACGCCCCTGGTATTGGGTGGCTTCCGCTGGGAAACGAACCTGAATTTTTCCACCTTACAGAACCGCGTAATCAGTCTGGGCGGTTTGCCACGGCTGGGGCAGGGTACGGGTGTTGGTGCCGGCATGTCGACAACCAATGAGTTTATGCTAATGCCGGGTGAGCCGCTGGGGTCTTACTGGGGCCTGAATTACCTGGGCACCTGGAAACCAAACGAAGCCGATCAGGCAGCCAAACAGGGGCGTGTACCCGGTGATCCACATTACCAGGATTTGAACGGCGACAATTCGATCACAACGGATGATTTTCAGATCATTGGCCGGGCCTTCCCGAAAGCAACGGGAGGCTGGAACAACACCTTTACGTATAAAGGACTGACCCTGAACGTATTCTTCAATGGCGTCTTTGGTGTCGATAAGCTCAATTACACGCGGGCGGCTGCGCTGTCGGGTTCGGGCGATGCGCGGCAATTCATCCTGGCCGAAATCCGGGATTACTACCGGCCAGGCAATGAAACCTCTAACGTTCCGGCCTTTACGAAAACCTATCAGCCCTTCACCCAGTCGAGCCGGTTCCTGGAAGATGGTAGCTTCGTTCGCCTGAAAAACGTAAGTCTCTCGTACACGGTACCCACCGGCTTCATTCATAATAAAGCCAGCATCCGGGTATTTGCGAGTGCAACGAACCTGCTTACAATCACCAAATACAAAGGGCCAGATCCGGAGTCGGCTCGGGTTGGTTCGAACACCGACACCGCCATCGGTATTGACTACGGTTCCTATCCTAATGCAAAACAATATACGCTCGGCATCAACCTGGGCTTCTAAAAAAACGGTTTTCAGTTTTTTGTTTTCGGTGGCTGACGCATGAACGTATCCGCCCAACCGTAACCCGTAAACCGAATACCATAAACCTCATTTGATGAATCATGAAAAAGTTACTAATAATTGGACTGGCGGCTATGCTCACCGCAGGCTGCAAAGGTTATCTCGAAGAAGATACAACCGGGCTATTGTATGGCGGTAACGTTCTCGCGACCCAGGATGGGTTAGAGTCAGCTCTGACCGGAGCCTACCGGGGGTTGGGTAATCAGTGGACATACGGGTTCCTTCACCCATCGGCCAATGCGGCTACCATCGGTAGTGATGACGTGACCACACACCCAGCCAGTAATAAAGCGGACTGGCGTGAATTCGATCAGTTTAACGTGTCGACCACCAACCAACGCTCAGGAGCCGTGTATAATGGCTGTTACAAAGCCATTCAGGCTGCCAACAACGTGATCAATAATTACACAAAAACGGTTGGTACCAAAGCAACAATTGACATTATTGCGGGCGAAGCCTTTTTCATTCGTGGCTTTTCCTACTATTGGTTAACCCGCTTTTATGGCAATATTCCGCTGGTGCTGGCGGGTGAATACTCAGCCGATCTGCTCACAATCAAAAAATCGACACCCGCGGAAGTCTATGCACTAATCGTCGAAGACCTGAAGAAAGCTGAAACCATGCTGCCCAACACCCGGCGCGATCCGGGTCGGCCTAATGCGGGTTCGGCCAAAGCATTTCTGGCGGATGTGTACCTGACGATGGCTGGCTGGCCACTGAAACAAACCGACAAATATGATCTGGCTGCGGCCAAAGCCAAAGAAGTGATTGACAACCGCGCTACCTATGGGTTCTCGCTGATGCCAACCTTTGCCGCCGTTTTCGACAATGATCCGGCGGTGGCTATTATTCCTGAATCGGTGTTTCAGATCAATGGATTTACGGGGGGTAGTGGTACGGCCAACGCTACCTATGGCAACACCACAATGCCCGGCGAAGAGGGCGGCTGGGACGATATGTTTGCGGAGCTTAATTTCTTCAAAAACTTCCCCGAAGGGCCGCGCAAAGATGCCACTTTTCGCACTCAGTTTGGGTTAGGTGCTACCACAATCCCCTGGCAGAACAGCCTGACCAAACACCCCTATTACAAGAAATGGTACATCAAGGGGAATATTGTAACTTCCAGCATTTCGCTGCCCTCCGTCATGATGCGCTATCCGCACGTATTGACCATTTATGCTGAAGCGAAAGCGCGTGGAACGGGTGGCCCGGATCAGGCAGCATATGACGCCCTCAATGCTGTCCGATTACGGGGCTTGCCATCGGGCGCAAAAGCACTCTCGCCCGGCGACGGACTAACAGCCGCCCAGTTTGCTGACGCGGTGGTGCAGGAACGTGCCTGGGAATTTGCCTGCGAACGCACCCGCTGGTTTGATCTGATTCGTCTCGAAAAAGTTGAGGAAGCTAATGCAGCTAAAAGCCCGGACGATCTGCAACCGATCAAGCCGATCACCAAAGCAAATTACTGGTTTCCTCTGCCGTACACCGACACGTCGATTAATCCGAATTTGTAGCATAAAAAGATAGAACGCAGATTTTTATGATGATTATGATTACTATCTAATTATCAGAATCTTAAATAATCGTAATGATCATAAAAATCTGCGTTCCATCTTTTCATCTCTGTTGTTGTCCACTGCCATTACAAATCATATTTAGTTGAAAAAGGCACTCATCTCCACTTTTGTTGTATGCGGTTTGTGTAGCACCACTATGCCAATGGCCGACTGGCCACAGGCTGAGTTATCCAACGACCTCATTCAAACGAGCTTGTACTTGCCCGATGCAGGCAAGGGCTATTATCAGGGTACTCGGTTCGATTGGTCGGGGGCGTTTAACGATCTGACGTATAAAGGGCACAGCTTTATTGAACCCTGGTTTGAGAACTACGACCCCAAACTGCACGATGCCATCAGTGGACCGGTAGAAGAGTTTACTCCACTGGGCTATACGGAAGCCAAACCGGGCGATACGTTTATGAAAATAGGCGTGGGTATGCTTCGGAAGCCCGATGATAAAACCTATGCCTTCGGGAAGTATTACGACATCATGGATCAGGGAACCTGGAACGTAAACAGGTACAAAGACCATATTGACTTTACCCATACCCTTACCAGCCCAACAGGCTATGCCTACGTGTATCGCAAAACGGTAAAGCTCACAAAAGGCAAGCCTGAACTTGTGCTGGAACACAGCCTGAAAAATACTGGCACCTTGCCCATCGAGACGAGCGCCTACGATCATAACTTCTTCATCATCGACAAACAACCCACGGGCCCAACCGTGAACATCGAGTTCCCATTTGATGTGCAGGGAGAGGGAAAAGGCTTTGGCACCACAATTCTGGCACAGGGAAAACGGCTGCTTTATTCCCGCGAATTAGAGAAAAAGGAGCAGGTGTATAGTGCTGGTTTGCAAGGATTTGGCACCACTCCAGCGAGTTACGATATCCGTATCGAAAACCAGAAAACAGGTGCGGGGGTACACATCACGAGCGATCAGCCGCTACAAAAGTTAGTATACTGGGCCTGCGCAACAACCTCCTGCCCCGAGCCATACATACAACTGAAAGCAGCACCCGGACAGGAAGTAAAATGGAAAATAGCCTATGAGTTTTATGAAAAAATGAAGTGAGCAGCTAAGGCTTGATTCTTTAGATTCTATTAACCCCTCTTAACCTACTCCTAACTCAACTTGTCAATGAATTTCTTACTTAAATCTTCTTTTGGAATTCTGATTCTGGGCTGTTTCCTGTCGGCAAATCAGGAGACGAGTGTAATCAAGCCGCAGTTACCCGCCGATGACTGGCCTACGTATGGTGGAAACAATGCGGGAAATCGATACTCGCGACTGAACCAGATCAACACCCAGACTGTCAAAGACCTGACGCTTGCCTGGACCTACGACACGGGCGACAATACGGGAGCGGGCCAACGTGGGATGGACATTCAATGTCAGCCGATTGTTGTAAACGGGGTGCTGTACGGCACGTCGCCCCGCATGAAGCTCTTTGCCGTCGATGCAGCTACGGGTAAGCAGCACTGGCAATTTGATCCCTTCGCCAATCCCGAAAAAAAGCCCCGGTTTCACCCCATCCGTGGGGTTGTGTATTGGGAAGATGGTGCTCGCAACGGCGAACCGGACAAACGTATATTATATTCTGTTGGCTCGTTTCTGTACGCCATCAATGCCTCGACGGGTAAGCTAATTGACAGCTTTGGCCGGCATGGCGAAGTTGATTTGCATGAGGGCCTTGGCGACAAAGAAACACTTGGCTACGACGTCAACAACTTTTCAATCCGTGTTACCACCCCCGGTGTTATTTACAAAGACTTACTGATTACGGGCTCAGCCGTGAACGAAGGGGGAGATGCTCCTCCGGGTTACATTCGGGCGTTTAATGTGCGTACGGGCAAGCTGGCCTGGGTATTCCACACCATCCCGCTGCCGGGTGAATTTGGGTACGAAACCTGGGCCAAAGACTCCTACAAAAAACTGGGCGGAGCGAACTGCTGGGCCGGTATGGTCATCGACGAAAAGCGGGGTATTGTCTACGCGGGAACAGGATCGCCCTCTGTTGATTTCTACGGGGGTGCCCGCCCGGGACAGAATCTGTTTGCCAACTGCGTAATTGCCCTGAATGCAGAAACGGGTAAGCGGGTGTGGCATTTCCAAACCATCCATCATGACCTCTGGGATCGTGATCTGCCCTGCCCACCCAACCTGGTAACCGTTAAACACAATGGCCCCGACGGTCGGCCCCGGCTGGTTGATGCTGTGGCACAGGCAACCAAAGACGGCTATGTGTTTGTGTTTGACCGGGATACGGGCAAACCCTTATTCCCCGTGAAGGAGGTACCCGTTCCTACCTCACCGGCATTACCCGGCGAGAAGCCCTGGCCTACCCAACCCGTTCCAAGCAAGCCTGCGCCTTTTGTCCGGCAGGAGTTAACGGAAAAGGAAATCACGACCCGTACCCCCGAAGCCCACGCCTATGTGTTGAACCAGTATAAAAACAGTCGGGTAGGTAGCAAGTATATGCCCCCCAGCGAAGAAGGGAGCTTGTATTTTGGCTTTGGTGGGGGTGCCGAGTGGGGTGGTAATGCTGCCGACCCCGACGGTATTTTGTATCAGAATGCCAATACTATGCTGTGGTGGCTGAAAATGCGCGATAGCCGGATGCAGGGAACGAACGTAGTCCAAACACGCGGCTCGTCCTTGTTTAACCAGAATTGTTCGGCCTGTCACAACTTGAATCGGACAGGTAGTAGTGCGGCTTCAGCAAGTGCATCCCAAGCCTACCCCGACCTGACCGACGTAGGAAAACGACTGGATCGTGAGCAGATCAACACCTTATTGACAACCGGCCGGGGACGTATGCCGTCCTTTGGTCACTTGTCTAAAGAAGATCGCGACGCCCTCGTCAACTTTTTGCTCAAGAGCGAAACCAAGTCTGAGGCTGTGCCCGATATGCATAGCTCGGTGGTTACGTCGCCCGTGGTCAGGGATGCCGACTTCCCGTACATGCCGCCATATCTGAATAATGGTAACACCCAATTTCGGGATCAGGACAATTACCCGGCCATTAAACCGCCCTGGGGAACGCTGAACGCCATTAATCTGAACACGGGCGAGTACCTCTGGCAAGTGCCACTCGGCGAATACCCCGACCTGACCAAAAAAGGACTGCCACCCACCGGCACCGAAAATCACGGTGGTCCAATTGTAACAGCTGGGGGCTTACTGTTTATTGCGGCTACCTATGACGAAAAACTTCGAGCTTTTGACAAAAAAAACGGTAAAGTGGTATGGGAGTACAAGTTACCCGCCGGAGGCTTTGCGACGCCGATAACCTATATGGCCAACGGAAAGCAATATATTGTCATTGCTGCGGGTGGCACCCGATATGGCTTAAAGTCAGGGGGGTCTTATGTTGCCTTTGCGTTACCGTAAGTAGTACTTGAAACTGATAGAACGAATGAAAAATTATCTGTTAGGTTGCGATTGGGGGACATCCTCTTTTCGGCTACGACTCATCAACAGTATTGATAGCCAGCTTATTGGCGAAGTTACCTCACAGGAAGGCGTAGCAACTATGTTTACTTCCTGGAAGGAAAATGGCGAAATGAATGGAATTTCCAGAGAGCAGTTTTTTCGGGTACAACTAAAGCGTCAGATTAATCTACTGGCAAAGCAACTCGCTATTAATCTGGATGATATACCGATCGTTGTTTCAGGGATGGCCTCCTCCTCTATTGGCATGGACGAAGTTCCGTACGCTACGTTACCGTTTCCAATTGATGGAAGTCTGGCCAATATCAAACGGCTTGGCTCACAGGCTGATTTTCCGCACGACATTATCCTTATATCGGGCATTAAAACGCAGCACGATGTTATGCGGGGTGAAGAAACTCAGTTAATTGGTCTGCTCTCGTTATTGGATATGCTGCATTATAATAGTGACGAGTCGATTTTGATATTCCCAGGAACGCATTCGAAACATATCTACATCCGGAATCAGCTGGTAACCGACTTCCAAACCTTTATGACAGGCGAGGTCTTTAACCTCATGTCGAACTACAGCATTTTGAAAGATTCTGTAGAACCCACTGGCCTGACCGTTTTTGACGAAAGCGAAGTAGACGCCTTTAAACGTGGGGTCAACCAATCGGATCAGTCATCCATTCTGAATAGCTTATTCCGGGTTAGAACCAATCAATTATTCAATCAATTAACCAAACGCCAGAATGCACTTTATTTAAGTGGATTATTAATTGGCAACGAGCTTCAGTCACTTAGTCACCAACCTACCTGGCAATTGATTCTGTGCAGTGGAAACAATTTATACGAACTGTACAAACTGGCCATGGATGAACTGAATTTATCGGAACGAACCATGACCATTTCTGTCGATTTACTTGATAAAGCCACCATTGCTGGCCAGGTTAAAGTAGCGCAGAACCAGCTCGTACTTCTAAGCAAATAAACCATATGGCACAACACGCATTCTCCTGGGAATTGTATTTAAAAGCACCGCTCGTCGGAATTATCAGAGGACTCCCGGCTGAGGTCGTAAGCCAGATTCTCCCTATTTACCAGGAAGCTGGTCTGACAACCATCGAGATAACCATGAATACAGTGGGGGTAGAAACGATGATTCAACAGGCAATTGAAACAACTACTAATGGGCTCAATATTGGCGCAGGTACCGTTTGTACGCTGGAGGATCTTGATCGGGCACTAGAAGCCGGGGCACAGTTTATAGTCACCCCAATTGTCAACAAAAAAGTGATTAAAGCCTGTGTAAAACGTAACGTGCCCATTTTTCCCGGCGCATTCACCCCCACTGAGATTTATAAGGCCTGGTCATTAGGGGCTTCAATGGTAAAAGTTTACCCCGCTACGTCTCTGGGCCCCGACTACATTAAAGACATAAAAGCACCCATGAATCAGTTGAAACTAATTCCAACCGGCGGCATTAGCCTCCACAACATGGCAGCCTACTTTAAAGCCGGAGCTGATGGCGTAGGCATTGGTAGCCACTTATTCGACAAGACGCTCATCCAACAGCAAAACTGGTCAGGCTTGAAAGAACACTTTCAGCACTTCGTCAACGAAATGATGACGGGGTCACCCGCGCGGTGATGAATGCGCTAAAAAGGTAAATCATTCATCATTCATCATTCATCATTCATCATTCATCATTCATGATAAAATGCTCAATTTTAAACTAAGGAATTATCGCTGGTTCATTGTTTTTTTATTGTTTGCCGCCACAACGATCAATTATCTTGATCGGCAGATAATTGGTTTATTAAAGCCCATTCTGGAGAAAGAATTTAGCTGGACTGAAACCGATTTCGCCCGTATCGTAATCGCCTTTACAGCAGCTTATGCCATTGGTCTACTGCTGGTTGGCTGGTTTGTTGATAAAGTAGGAACAAAACTAGGGTACTCTGTTACGATTATCTGGTGGAGTGTGGCCGGGATGCTTCACGCGCTGGCCCGCTCGGCTTTTGGGTTTGGCGTGGCCCGCGTTGGGTTAGGCCTGGGCGAAGCCGGTAATTACCCCGCAGCTGTAAAAACGGTGGCGGAATGGTTTCCGCAGAAAGAGCGGGCTTTAGCAACTGGCCTATTCAATGCCGGAACCAGTATTGGTGTCGTGGCAGCGTTACTCATTGTGCCCTGGATTTTAACGCACTACGGCTGGCAGGAAGTCTTCTGGATTACGGGGGCGTTAGGCTTTGTGTGGCTATTTTTCTGGCTTATTTTCTACGATATACCAGCCCGACAAAAACGATTATCTGCCGACGAATACGCCTACATCATCAGCGGACAGGAAACAGAAACCGAGGGGAAAGTAGCCATAAAATGGGCCAGGTTATTCACCCTGCCACAAACGTGGGCACTCATTACCGGCAAAGGCCTGATTGACCCTATTTACTGGTTTTTTCTGTTCTGGCTACCTTCCTATTTCTCCTCGTCGTTTCAATTAGACCTCAAGAAACCGAGCCTGGAGCTCATGTTAATATACACGGCCACAACCGTTGGCAGCATTGGTGGCGGAGCCTTATCCTCGTGGCTTATCAAACGCGGCTGGCCTACTTTGAAAGCCCGAAAACTAGTGCTGTTAGTCTTTGCCTTTTTAGAGTTATCCATTATTTTAACGCAGTTTGCCACCAGTGTTTGGGTCGCCGTCGGGCTGATAAGTCTGGCCGTTGCTGTGCACCAGGCCTGGGCCACCAACGTATTTACCCTGGCCTCTGATCTGTTTCCCAAACAGGCGGTCAGCTCGGCTGCGGGGATTGCCGGTATGGCGGGGGCTGTAGGTGGCATCCTGTTTCCTATTCTGGTTGGCAGTTTGTTGGATACCTATAAAGCAGCCGGGAATTTAGCTGGTGGCTATAACGTACTGTTCACTGTTTGTGGATGTACCTACCTAATTGCGTATGGAATTATCCATTTGCTAACCCGAAACCCCAAAGTCGTTCACATAAACCAGTTGACGTAAGGAGCCATACGTATTGGACGAGCCATGGCTACCAGTAAACTCAGGTTGCTTCTGACCAACCTAAACATACGAGACTACCCTACGGGTTTGACCCGCCTTCCAGTAGTTAGTAAGCAGAGCGTCCGAAGCGTACACCTCTCACTACTCATTGAGCAATCGTTGAGGAAATAAGCTTTTTCCTGGTAGGGATTTATAGGATGGCTCAATGGATGTATGCGCCGTATTTACCTGAACAATTATAAAAAATCTAAAAACGCTTGCATAACTGTGATTCCTGCTGTTACTTTGAAATTCAAAGTGCTTTTAAATGAACGAAGAGCAGGATTATATTCGGGATATAGCCCAGATACGCGCCATCATGGAGCGTTCTTCCAAGTTTCTGTCGCTGGCCGGTTGGGCAGGCATCATGGCAGGTCTGTATGCATTGGCAGGGGCTTACATTGCCTATGAAGTTCTTGGCTTTAATCCTGATGAACTGGTGTATAGTAGCACTAATTCAAGCGGATCATCTTTTAGTCTAGTACAAGTCATTGCTTTAGCTAGCGCCATTTTGGTACTGGCTATGGGTACGGCTATTCTTCTTTCCTACAACAAGGCGACTAAACGGGGAGAAAAACTCTGGAATGCCATTGTAAAGCGATTACTGATCAATATGGCAGTTCCGTTACTTGTGGGTGGCCTTCTAATCCTTGTTTTGATCACTAAAGGATTGATTGGCTTACTAGCCCCGTTTACGCTAGTATTTTATGGACTGGCCTTATATAATGCCAGCCAGTTCACTTATGAAGAAGTGAAAAGTTTAGGACTTATCCAGATAGGGCTAGGCTTACTGAGTGCCTACTTCATTGAATACGGGTTAGTGTGTTGGGCGTTAGGGTTTGGCGTAGCCCATATTATGTATGGCATTTATATGCATTACCGGTACGAAAGGTGAAAATATCGATCAATGGTTTAGATAAAGCATTTGAAAGCAGGATCAAGCTTGGCATTATGGCGGCCCTGGCTGTTAATCAGACGCTTGATTTCAATTCGCTGAAGGAATTTCTAGATGTGACGGATGGTAATCTGGCAAGCCATCTGAAAGCCCTGGAGAAAGACGAGTTTATTCGGGTGGAAAAATCATTTGTTGACAAAAAATCGAACACCAGTTATGCCGCTACCGAGCTTGGCCGGAAAGCATTTAGCGACCATCTTAACGCTTTGGAAAAACTAATTAAAGGGGTTGCTGAATAGTCAGGTGACAACGGCTATTTTTTTATATGTACACTTTGAAATTCAAAGTACCTAAATGGATTACCTAAAAACTAGTTATAACGCTTAAAACTAACTGATTATGACACAGAGCAACAAGTTAACTACACCGCCAATTCATCCAGTTTCAGTAGGTAAACGAATGGTAGTAGGTGCAGGCATTGGTTTAGTACTGATCTCAATTTTTCTGCTTGGCGTTCGTGAGCCTAATCCAGCTTGGGGAACGCTTTGGATGATTAGACCCCTGCTTATCGTTCCCTTAGCCGGAGCCGTAGGAGGCTTATGCAATTACGTCATTCTTCATTTTCACAACCAGATCGGGGTAAATAAGTCAATTGCTGTGATCGTCAGTGTACTGGTAGGTAGTATCGGCTTATGGCTTGGAATTGTTTTGGGATTAGCTGGCACGCTGTGGCATTAAAACGGCGCTAACTGCTTGAGAATTTTGACTAAAAAGTAACCATCTATACACTCATGAAAGAGCAAATACTCCATTATCTGAACAACCCCGGACAACTTGAAAAGATGTACCGAGCGAACAAAGTGCCGTTTAGGCGAGCGTTCAGTACACTCTATCCAGAGCTTAAAGGCAATGCCCTTGCTGATTGCTGGCATGAACGACTCAATTATGAACCCGATGAGCTTAACTGGGGTACAGGCGGGGAATTAGTATTTGTACTAATCGCTTCGCTGGTGGCAGGTTTCATTGCAAAGCTGCCGGTAATTTTATCGATAAGCCAGGAATTTTTCTATCCCAGAAACATCGGCTTTATCGTTTTCCCCGCGTTGGCAACGTACTTCGCCTGGAAGAATCAATTATCAATAGGTAAAATCACGTTTATAGCTGGCGCAATGCTCGTTGGGTCAATTTTTATTAATTCACTTCCTGACGCAAAAAAAAGCGATACCTTAATTTTATCGTGCATCCATTTAGTCTTATTTCTATGGGCGATAGTAGGTTTTTCTTTTGTTGGCGAAACGAGAACTAATGATGAAAAACGGCTTAGCTATTTAAGGTATAATGGCGACCTGGTCGTTATGACAACCCTCATCCTGATAGCAGGCGCACTCATGACCGGCATAACCATTAATCTTTTCGGATTAATCGGTTTTAAAATTGAGAAGTACTATTTCGATTATGTTGGAATTTTTGGGCTTTCCGCTGCACCTATTGTAGGCACCTACCTCACCCAAACCAATCAGCAATTAGTTGGTAAAGTTTCCCCGGTAATTGCCAGGATATTCAGTCCGCTGGTACTAGTAATGCTGGTAATTTATCTCGTAGCCATGGTTTATTCAGATAAGGATCCGTACAACGACCGGGAGTTTTTACTGATTTTCAATGCGCTATTAATTGGCGTGATGGCCATCATTTTCTTTTCTGTTGCCGAAACATCGAAGACATCGAAAAGCCAGGCAGAAATCTGGGTGCTTTTTCTGCTATCTATTGTAACGATACTTGTTAATGGTATTGCACTGTCTGCTATCCTGTTCAGGATCTCAGAATGGGGATTTACGCCCAATAGGACTGTAATTCTGGGTAGCAATGTGCTCATCCTTATCAATCTTTTGCTGGTAACTGCCCAGCTCTACAAGGTAGTTTCAAAGAAGGTTAGCCCAGTTGGGGTTGGAAAAATCATGGCATTCTATCTGCCTGTTTACGTCTTATGGGCAATTATTGTCACGTTTCTATTTCCGTTCCTATTTGGGTTTAGATAACGAATCCTGTTATACAGCAACCCTTGCTTTTTTCGGATGAATCAACGCTGACCAGCGCCAGCCCCATTTACCCTATTTTTTTACCTACAAACTTTGAAATTCAAAGTCCTTTCAGACGCCATGAAATCTAACTTACTAGTCGCAACCGCACTGGCCCTTTTTTTAGTTACTGCCAGCTACGCACAGACGCTGGACAACGCTAAACTTGACCAGTTTTTTGACCAGCTCGCCGAAAAGAATAAGGCAATGGGCAGTCTGGTCATTGCCAGGGAAGGCAACGTTCTTTACAGCCGCTCAATCGGTTACAGCCAGATTAACGGAACCGGAAAGAACCCGTTGACCATGACAACCCGCTACCGGATAGGGTCGATCACAAAAATGTTCACCGCTGCAATGATCCTTCAGCTCGTTGAGGAAGGAAAGCTAAAGCTGACCGATACGCTCGACAAATTCTTCCCACAAATCCCAAATGCCAGTAAGATTACCATTGCGCATATACTCGCGCATCGCAGTGGTATCCATGACTCCCTACTAGACAGAAATTTACGCCCCTCGTCGAAGACGAACCTACTGACGAAGGATGAACTGCTCTCCCTCATCGCCAAAGGCACACCTGATTTTGAGCCAGACACAAAGCATTCCTACAGCAATTCTGGCTATGCCATTTTGGGCCTTATCCTTGAAAAGTTAACCGGCAAACCCTACGAGGAAGCACTCAAGGAACGAATCACCTCAAGAATCGGGCTCAAGGATACATACATAGCGACCGGAAACATCGATGTGAACAAAAACGAAGCGCTTACCTATAGGCACCTCGGAGAGTGGAAACAGGTGCCCGAAACCCATCCAAGCATCCTTTTTGGTGGGGGGTCGATTATTTCGACACCGAACGACCTGATCAAGTTCATCCAGGCACTATTCGACCGAAAACTGATTTCTCAGGAGAGTCTCAATCAAATGAAAACGATACGGGATGGCGACGGATTGGGCATGGAACCCTTCACGTTCGCGGGCAAGACCTTCTATGGGCACACGGGCGGGGGCGACAACTACGGAGCATGGCTGGCTTATCTGCCGGAAGAAAAGCTGGCAGTCGCCTATACAACGAATGCGAAGGTTTACCCGGTGGTCAATATCATGAATGGCATCATTGACATTTACTACAATAAACCCTTTCAAATTCCCACCTTCGAATCCCTCACTATCAGCCCAGAAATTCTGGACAAATACGTAGGTGCTTATTCATTCCCGGGCGCTCCTGCCAAATTTATGATCAGCAGAGAAGGCGCTACACTGTACGCACAGCCGCCCGGTCAATCTGCGGTTCCACTCGAAGCGACAGCCCAGGACAAATTTAGAATAGAAGGTGTAGCTATAGCCATCGAGTTCGATACGACGAAAAACCAGATGACCATAAAAAGGAATGGTGGGGAGCGTGTTTTGACAAAAGAAAATTAACCAGCTATGCAAAGGCATTATGGAAGTGCGAAATCGTAACATATCCAAAGGAAGGTGACAATAGTGAGGAGATGCAGATTAAATGAGGATGGCAAACTGACTGGAAGGGACTGTACTGGAATCAGCCTGCTTATAAGCTGTACGAAAAGATCAACATGCATCAGCATTAGCCCAATCAGGTCATATTGTACAACCTGATCAGAACCACTCCTATTTTGACTACAACGACCCCGGATTTGACTACATCTAAAGGTTAACTGCGCTGAATATTTGTACCATCAAAACCAAGCAGCAACATGAAGATTGTAGTCACCGGTTCATTAGGGAATAGCAGCAGGCTGCCGTGGCACTGGATCAATAAAAACAGGTAAACAGCACCAATAAAAAAACAAATTTCAATTTACAGACACGTCAGGTTATGAAAGTATTTGTTACAGGAGCCACCGGTTTCGTTGGTTCTGCCCTTGTTCAGGAATTAATGGGTGCTGGCCACCAGGTGGTAGGCCTTGCCCGCTCAGAATCCGCGGCAAAAGCGCTTACCGCAGTGGGCGCTGACGTTCATCGGGGTGATTTGGAGGATCTGGATAGTTTGCGAAGTGGAGCTACCGAATCAGATGGCGTCATTCACGCCGGCTTTATCCACGATTTTACCCGGTTTAAAGAAGTATGTGAACTAGACAGGCTGGCTATTGAAGCCATCGGTGAGGCACTCGTTGGATCGGATCGTCCTTTTATCGTGACTTCCGGCACTGCGCTTGTTAGTCCGGGGCGTTTAGGCACGGAAGATATAATACCTACTCCTGGCGTACACCCCAGGTTATCGGAAGAGGCAGCGGATGCTGTGGCCGCGCGGGGTGTACGCGTTTCGGTGATCCGTCTTTCGCCCTCCGTACACGGAGAAGGTGATCATCATGGCTTTGTGCCGATGCTGATTAACATTGCCCGTGAACAGGGAGTTTCGGGATACATAGGCGATGGGCTCAACCGCTGGAATGCTGTGCACAGGCTGGACGCTGTGCATCTATACAGGCTGGCTTTAGAGAATGCGGCAACGGGAGCGAGGTTTCATGCGGTTGCCGAAGAGTCAATTGCATTCAAAACTATTGCTGAGACTATCGGCAAACACCTCAACATTCCGGTGGTATCCATAGCACCTGAAACAGCAGCAGCGAATTTTGGGTGGTTTACGGGTTTCGCAGGGTTGGACTGCCCGGCATCGAGCAAACTAACTCAGGAGCGCCTGAATTGGCATCCTGCGCAGTCAACTCTTCTTGCTGATATGGAACAAGGAATCTATTTCAACTAAGTATCAGTATATTGAGCTATGACAAGTATGCAACCTTACCGGCTTAAATCGATCACTGACTATCACCGGATGCTGGAGCTTCCCAAGCCGGAACATCCCTTAATCAGTGTGATCAATTTGGAATCCTTTCAACGTCCGTCTATTGATGGGCCGATCAGTTTGATCTTTGATTTTTATTCTGTCTCGATGAAGAAGAATTTTAAGCTCAAGATGAAATATGGTCAGCAGTCCCATGATTTTGATGAAGGCGTGTTGTTTTGCATGGCGCCCGGTCAGGTTTTAAGTATCGAGTTTAACAAAGACGCAACCCATGAACCTTCGGGATGGATGGTACTATTCCATCCCGATTTTTTGTGGAACACGCCGTTGGCAAAAACCATCCGTCACTATGATTATTTCAGCTATTCGGTCCATGAAGCCCTGCACCTTTCCGATAAGGAAGAAACCATGATTACCGACATTGCGCAGCATATGGAGCAGGAATACCACGCCAACCTGGACAAATTCAGCCAGGATGTTATGATTGCACAATTGGAGTTGTTGCTCAAGTATACGGACCGGTTTTATCATCGTCAGTTTATTACCCGGCGTGTAGCCAATCATCAGATTCTGGATCGGCTGGAGGACTTACTGGCCGTCTATTTTGATAGTGAGGCTATTAGCCAGAAAGGCTTACCCACTGTTAGTTCCATTGCTGAAACCCTAAATGTATCATCGGACTATTTAAGTGGGTTGCTTAAAGCCCTGACTGGCTTGAACACCCAGCAGCACATCCACCAAAAATTGATTGAAAAAGCAAAAGAGAAGTTATCGACTACGGGGCTGTCCGTCAGTGAAATTGCCTATCAGTTAGGCTTTGAGCATCCGCAGTCGTTCAGCAAATTATTCAAGACAAAAACCGATGTTTCGCCCCTGGAATTCAGGCAGTCGTTTAATTGAACAGGCAAACGGATTGCAACGCACGGTACGCTCACTGGATCGTCTCATTAAGTTAGCCGACTCTACTTTCCAAAGCGCCAGTCAAGACTCATTTTAACTTTTTAAATACGTTCAACATTGTTTCAGGGTCAAGGCCAGCCATATTAATCAGCTTTAATGACTTCACCATTTTCAGAGTAGATGTTTTATAATGCTGAAAATGGGGTGTTTTTAAATGCGATTGATAAGCCGCTTGGTTAGCATATACTTCTATTAACCTGATTTGGGTTGGTTTTTCTTTCTCATACATCGGAAAGATGGCAATTACCCCCGGCTCAAGTTGCACAGATCTAGCCGCTTCTTCTTTCAGGATAGCTTTATATTCGCCCAGATAGTCCAGCACGATCTCAAGTTCAGCGATGCGTATCATCATATCCGTTTCGATGACAGAGACGATTGGCTTTGCCAGTATTTCCCTGAGTGAGTTTGCCTGTGTCCGGCTAATGAACGTTTCAATTACCCCCGCCACCTGAACCAATTGGCTTTCGGTAAGGCCTGTATTCATCCCCATTTTCAGGTGAGCCTGTAATTGGGATGCGACGCCCGGCATGGCGGCTAAGGCAGCTATAGTTATCAATTCCCGTTGCTGATAGCTAAGCACATCACTGTCGAATACGTCGGCAAAAAGATGCTCCTTCAAAAAAGCATCTATCCGCGGAGCGAATTCCCCAAAGCCAGGTGCGGGCTTTGGCTGCGGTTTTTTAGTCAATACTTCCAACAGCTTTCTGCCTCGTTCATAGTTGTCAGAAAGGTCGTTGGTCAATAGGATTTCCTTTCCGATCGGGTCCTGAATGCCGTTTGCTTTTCGTTCTTCCAACACCTTCATAAATGTACTGATGCCATTCAAACTTCTCGGGAAACCACAATAGGCATATAGTTGCACCAGTAATTCCTTGATTTCATTGATCGTAAGACCGGCATCAAGTCCTGCGCCCAATTGTGCTTTCAATCCATCCAGATCGCCGGTGGCAGCAAGAGCAGATATAGCCACAATGCGTTGCTGCTGCGCGTTTAGTTCCTGATTAATGGCTGTTGTCTGCTGTGCATTCATGGCCGTTGTCGATGCTATGAGAACAAAAAGAAGTATTCCTGACAGTAATTTGTTTTTGCTCATTGTTGATCGTTATTATTTAGTAGGATGTACTGGCTTCTGTGTATTCTTCATCCGAAACAGATTTATCCCAAACTACGCTGGTCTCTCCCTGGTAATTGGTAATGGCGATATGAATCAGTTTATAAGTAGCCAATACGCTATGCCACCAGTACTACTTATCCTTTCGGGTGGGTATGCCAGCTGGTTCTGGCGCCGGGTTAAAACGTTACATTACCCAGTGCAAAATCATTATTCTTATCTCTCGCTAAAAGGGGAGTCAGAAAGGTATCTCCGATAAAATAACCGTTCGTTCGTTTTTCACTTTTTAGAAAAAGGGGCGTGTTTCTATCTGGTGTCATTTCTAAACTGTTTTTACCACCTTCGCCGGAATGCCAGCGACCACGGTATTTGGGGGGACATTCCGACTCACAACAGCTCCGGCGGCCACAATGGCGTTCTCGCCAATCGTAACGCCGGGTAAGATAGTGGCTCCTGCACCAATCCAGACATTCCGTTTAATCAGAATGGGTTGGAGAATAACTGTTTTGCGATCGCCGGGGTTTATCGGGTGATTTTCGGAGGTAATATTGACTCTGGGGCCAATCTGCACATCATCTTCAATTGTTATACCGCCAATATCCAGGAACGAACATGCATGGTTGATGAAGATGTTTTTCCCAAGCCGAATAAACCGGCCAAAGTTGGTATAAAACGGGGGAAAGATGGTGGTAGACGCATCAATCTCCGTTCCAATTATATTGCTCAGTCGGTTTCTTACCTGGTCTACATCAGTTGCGGTTGCGTTCATCTCGACGCACAACCGGATCGAGCGCGCTACGATTTCGCTAAATTTACCGTACTCAGGATCCTCCTTGCGAAGAGGTTCGCCAGCCCGCATTCGCTCAAAAATGTCTGTTTCTTCTGGGTGATTACTCATATCGTTACCTGATCTTGCCAGTTGCTATTTTACTCTAATCCAACGCTGACCGTTACATTGTCAAAGCATGCCATTAAGTAGGTTCCCACTTGTTTGAATACCCGACCACCATTTCCAGGGTGATTTATAAGACTAACGCAGTCGAAGGTTTTTACTATCGAATTTTGCAATGATCAGATCAAAAAGGCATGCCCGGTGCTGGAGCCTTTTTACTCAAAAATAGCCTTATTGAAACCACATTGCTTCAAAATAAAGTACGTTGTTGGTAGCTGGAAATACCGTTACAAAACTGGGCTGTACCGCTTCAGTGTAACCTATATTTATTTTTCGGAAAAATATGACTATCTCAAGAAATAATAAGCTCCTTCGCCCATCGCCGTTTAATAAATTCCACAATTAACTAATATACGTAATAACCTCAAGTATTTGATTGTCAACAAATATATAGTTGTTTGCATTGGAAAATATCTACACCTTAATGTAACAACTATGTTAACAAAGTATACCTTTCTCTTTCCCTTTCTTGTCGTACTTTCTTCTTTCTACAACAGTTTTGCCCAAACTCCGTTAAGCGGCTCCGTAGCTGGTACCTTAACAAAAGCGAACAGTCCCTACGTTATTAACAGTTCAGTAAATATACCCACTGGGCAAACGCTTATTATAGAGCCAGGGGTGGAAATCCGCTCTCAGTATTACTACGATAACTTCACCGTTAATGGCACGCTGATCGCCAGAGGTACAGCCACCGATTCGATCCGCTTTGTAGGTATTGCCAATCCCAATTATACGCCCGTTTCTACTCATGGAGGGCAACTTGTCTTTGCCAGTGGAAGTGCCAACTCGGTGCTGGACTATGTGGCCATGAGCCGATGGGGCGATCGGGACTTTTATTCGACTACAGG
This sequence comes from Spirosoma sp. KCTC 42546, assembly GCF_006965485.1. Classification (NCBI taxonomy): domain Bacteria; kingdom Pseudomonadati; phylum Bacteroidota; class Cytophagia; order Cytophagales; family Cytophagaceae; genus Spirosoma; species Spirosoma sp. KCTC 42546. The sequence goes on along the minus strand of NZ_CP041360.1, from coordinate 448,422 downwards.
TGCCATTAATATCAATGCAGGGGTTAGCTCACTGACCATTAACAACTCCTCGATTCATGGCAGCGAAGGGCTGGGGATTAATATCAGTTCCTCGGCTGTACAGGTCTCCAATTCCTTAGTAACCAACAGCGGCAACACCGGTATCCGTATTGATGCCGTTTCAATTAATCCAGTGATCTCCTCGGTAGTATTTGCGGGCAATAACAAAGCCATTGATACCCCAGCCTCCAGTGTAGGAGGGATCAGCAACCTGACCAATGCTGATATTCAATTACGAACGGATCCCACAACAACCTCCTGTACCATTCCCAAGCCAGGGCCGGGCTCATACTATATGCTCAATGGAGGCTTTTCTACCGGAGCGAATACAATCACCACCATTGATCCGGGGGTGGAGATCCGATCTCATTATTATTACGATAACATCACAATCAATGGCACGCTGATCGCCAGAGGTACAGCCACCGATTCGATCCGCTTTGTAGGTATTGCCAATCCCAATTATACGCCCGTTTCTACTCATGGAGGGCAACTTGTCTTTGCCAGTGGAAGTGCCAACTCGGTGCTGGACTATGTGGCCATGAGCCGATGGGGCGATCGGGACTTTTATTCGACTACAGGTGCCATTAATATCAATGCAGGGGTTAGCTCACTGACCATCAACAACTCCTCGATTCATGGCAGCGAAGGGTTGGGGATGTCCATCAGTTCATCGGGCGTGCAGGTCACCAATTCATCGGTGATCAACAGTGGCAACACCGGTATTCGCATCGATGCAGCCTCGATCAGTCCGGTGATCTCCTCGGTAGTCTTTATGGGCAATGAAAAGGCCATTGAGGCTCCAGCCTCCAGTGTAAGCGGTTTCAGCAATTTGACCAATGCCGATATTCAATTACGGGCTGATGCCACTGGCACATCCTGTACCATTCCCAAGCCAGGACCGGGCTCCTATTATAGTTTTGGTAATGGGGGCTTTACCATCTCGGCCAATACAGTCACTACTATCCAGCCTGGGACCGAAATCCGCTCTAAATATTACTATGATCAGGTCTCTATCGATGGTACGCTGATTGCCAAAGGCACTGCTACCGACTCGATCCGCTTTGTGGGTATTGCTAATCCTAATTATACATCGATTTCCACTCATGGAGGACGGCTTTCATTTTCTAGCGGAAGTGCCAACTCGGTGCTGGACTATGTGGCCATGAGCCGATGGGGAGATCGGGACTATTCTTCGACTACAGGTGCCATTAATATCAATGCAGGGGTTAGCTCACTGACCATCAACAACTCCTCGATTCATGGCAGCGAAGGGTTGGGAATATCCATCAGTTCATCGGGCGTGCAGGTCACCAATTCATCGGTGACCAACAGTGGCAACACCGGTATTCGCATCGATGCAGCCTCGATCAGTCCGGTGATCTCCTCGGTAGTCTTTATGGGCAATGAAAAGGCCATTGAGGCTCCAGCCTCCAGTGTAAGCGGTTTCAGCAATTTGACCAATGCCGATATTCAATTACGGGCTGATGCCACTGGCACATCCTGTACCATTCCCAAGCCAGGACCGGGCTCCTATTATAGTTTTGGTAATGGGGGCTTTACCATCTCGGCCAATACAGTCACTACTATCCAGCCTGGGACCGAAATCCGCTCTAAATATTACTATGATCAGGTCTCTATCGATGGTACGCTGATTGCCAAAGGCACTGCTACCGACTCGATCCGCTTTGTGGGTATTGCTAATCCTAATTATACATCGATTTCCACTCATGGAGGACGGCTTTCATTTTCTAGCGGAAGTGCCAACTCGGTGCTGGACTATGTGGCCATGAGCCGATGGGGAGATCGGGACTATTCTTCGACTACAGGTGCCATTAATATCAATGCAGGGGTTAGCTCACTGACCATCAACAACTCCTCGATTCATGGCAGCGAAGGGTTGGGAATATCCATCAGTTCATCGGGCGTGCAGGTCACCAATTCATCGGTGACCAACAGTGGTAACACCGGTATTCGCATCGATGCAGCCTCGATCAGTCCGGTGATCTCCTCGGTAGTCTTTATGGGCAATGAAAAGGCCATTGAGGCTTCAGTTTCTAGTGTAGGGGGGCTTAGCAACCTGACCAATGCCGATATTCAATTACGGCCCACTAGTACAGATATCTCCTGTGCCATTCCCAAGCCAGGACCAGGCTCCTATTATATGCTCAATGGGGGATTTGCTATCTCGGCCAATACAGTCACCACTATCCAAGCTGGAACAGAGATTCGCTCCCGCTATTACTACGATAATATCGCTGTAAGTGGTACGCTGATTGCCAGAGGCACAGCCACGGATTCCATTCGATTTGTAGGTTTTGCCAATCCAGCCGTAAGTTCCGCTGCCACTCACGGAGGCCAGCTTTCCTTTGATAACAACAGTACTAACTCAGTACTGGAATACGTGAGTATGGATCGATGGGGGGAATCCTCCTTTAATGCGAATAATGCAGCTTTGGTTAGCAATACGTCCTCTCTAAGTGTACTTAACTCCTCCGTTCTCAATAGTGAAGGAGCTGGTATTCGCATTGAGTCAGCCTCAGTTAGTCCGGTGATTTCTGGCGTTACGTTTGCGGCCAATGGTAGAGCCATTGATGCACCACCCTCCAGTGTGGGGGGATTCAGCAACCTAACCAATGCCGATATTCAATTACGGCCCACTAGTACAGATATCTCCTGTACCATTCCCAAGCCAGGACCAGGCTCCTATTATATGCTCAATGGGGGATTTGCTATCTCGGCCAATACAGTCACCACTATCCAGGCTGGAACAGAGATTCGCTCCCGCTATTACTACGATAATATCGCTGTAAGTGGTACGCTGATTGCCAGAGGCACAGCCACGGATTCCATTCGATTTGTAGGTTTTGCCAATCCAGCCGTAAGTTCCGCTGCCACTCACGGAGGCCAGCTTTCCTTTGATAACAACAGTACTAACTCAGTACTGGAATACGTGAGTATGGATCGATGGGGGGAATCCTCCTTTAATGCGAATAATGCAGCTTTGGTTAGCAATACGTCCTCTCTAAGTGTACTTAACTCCTCCGTTCTCAATAGTGAAGGAGCTGGTATTCGCATTGAGTCAGCCTCAGTTAGTCCGGTGATTTCTGGCGTTACGTTTGCGGCCAATGGTAGAGCCATTGATGCACCACCCTCCAGTGTGGGGGGATTCAGCAACCTAACCAATGCCGATATTCAATTACGGCCCACTAGTACAGATATCTCCTGTGCCATTCCCAAGCCAGGACCAGGCTCCTATTATATGCTCAATGGGGGATTTGCTATCTCGGCCAATACAGTCACCACTATCCAGGCTGGAACAGAGATTCGCTCCCGCTATTACTACGATAATATCGCTGTAAGTGGTACGCTGATTGCCAGAGGCACAGCCACGGATTCCATTCGATTTGTAGGTTTTGCCAATCCAGCCGTAAGTTCCGCTGCCACTCACGGAGGCCAGCTTTCCTTTGATAACAACAGTACTAACTCAGTACTGGAATACGTGAGTATGGATCGATGGGGGGAATCCTCCTTTAATGCGAATAATGCAGCTTTGGTTAGCAATACGTCCTCTCTAAGTGTACTTAACTCCTCCGTTCTCAATAGTGAAGGAGCTGGTATTCGCATTGAGTCAGCCTCAGTTAGTCCGGTGATTTCTGGCGTTACGTTTGCGGCCAATGGTAGAGCCATTGATGCACCACCCTCCAGTGTGGGGGGATTCAGCAACCTAACCAATGCCGATATTCAGTTGCGGAACAATGACATTGGGACCAATTGTACCATTCCCAAGTCAGGGCCAGGCTCCTATTATATGCTCAATGGGGGATTTGCTATCTCGGCTAATGCAGTCGCTACTATTCAGCCTGGGGTAGAGATCCGCTCTAAATATTACTATGATCAAATCTTTGTCTTTGGAACTCTAATCTCCAAGGGGACAGCTACAGATTCAATTCGTTTTCTGGGTTTTGCTAACCCTGGCATGGGCTCCTCTGCCACTCATGGAGGGAAGCTCTACTTTGACAATAATAGCACAAACTCGGAACTAGAGTATGTAATTATGGATCGATGGGGAGAAGCTTCCTTTAGTAGTCCTGGTGCTGCCCTCATTAACAACACCTCTTCGATTCGTATTTCTAAATCGACCATCCGTAATAGCGAGGAAAATGGAATTTACAATAACGCGGCCTCACCGACGATTACTTCATCGACTATATATGGAAATGCAACGGGTATCGCCAATATAGCCGGAAAGCCTATTCTTCAGAGCAACAAAATTTACAGCAATTCAAATTATGGAATAATTAACGCTGGTAGTGATACACTCGATGCTCGAAGTACGTATTGGGGCACACCAACAGGACCTCTTCATCCAACATTAAATCCAACTGGTACGGGAAACCGGGTATCGGATAAAGTGCTATTTGTACCGTGGATAGAACAGTTAATTCAGGTGGAGCAGTCGGTCAATTTACCTGCCATTGCGGACAAATATGTAGATGAACCCGTGGTGCTCAATGCTACGGCAACGTCCGGTTTGCCAGTAAGCTTTACAATCACTACGACGCCTGCCTCCGGCGTGGCAACACTTAGCGGAGATACCATTACGTTTCAGGGAACAGTTGGCCAGGTAACGGTGGTAGCCTCCCAGGCTGGGAACGAATATTTTAAACCTGCCGAAGCACAGCGAACGTTTTCTGTTTCAAAGCGTAGTCAGAGTATTTTCTTTACTACAGTCTCTCCAAAAACATTCGGGGATGCGCCTTTCAGCCTAACGGCTACGGCAACGTCGGGCTTGCCTGTCACGTTCAGTGTTGTTTCGGGTCCCGCAACAGTAAACGGGGATACACTTACGCTGACAGCGGCAGGTACTGTCCTGGTGGAAGCAAGACAAGTCGGAAATAACGTATACGATCCAGCTAACTCAATACAACAGAGCTTTGTTGTGTATGAACGACTCCCGGATCTGGCCGTAAAAAATGTTAGTTCCGATAAGACCGTTGTTGGTTTAGGTGATACCATTACGGTTTCCTGGGATATTGCTAATGATGGAATTGCCGCTTCTCCGATCAATTGGACAGAGCGGATTTATGTACAGTCTCCATCTGGCAGCAACCGCACGCTGATTAAAGAGGTTACGTATGCGACCAGTAGTTCACTCGCTATTGGTCAACGTATTACCAGAAGCAGCACCGTTAGCATTCCGTCCCATTTACTTGTTGGCGACGAGGCTGTTTTTGTTGTCGAAGTAATTCCTGGCCCCACCGTTCAGGAAATGCCAGGCACACAGGCCAATAATATTGCTGTTCAGCCAACTGCCTGGACAATTCAAAAAGGACTTCTCCTTTCGCTATCTGCGAGCGAAATAACCGAAGGTAATAGCAGTGGAATTTCGGCAACTGTAAGCAGGACCGGTTCCGTTTCAGCTGAACTTACCGTAACGGTTAGCCTTACGAACTCGGCCAGACTTTCCTATCCCACTTCCGTAGTTATTCCGGCGGGCTATTCCAGCATATCATTCACGATTTCGGCCCCAGATAACACCACAGTCGAAGGGCCAATAACAGATCAGGTGCAGGTTTCGGCATCCGGTTATCAGGGGGCTCAGGCTGGGCTGCTAATTATTGATAATGACTTACCGTCATTGTCCATAACCAATCTGCCAGCCAGTAGTGTGGAAGGAGATACAGTCAAATTTAGACTAGCGACCAATCTGGCCCCAACCAGTCCTTTAACGGTTTTCCTTCAATCCAGTAGCCCAACTCGTTTCCCTGCCCCTGCGTCTGTCACGATTGCCGCGGGTGCTCTTTACGTTGATGTGCCGGTCATACTGGAGCAAGATGAGATTCCGGAGTTGGATCTTGACGTTACGCTTGCTGCGGGCGCAGCAAACCACAGTCCAGACAGCAAAACGATCGTAATAACCGATGATGATTTTCCTCATCTGGAGCTAGTCCTGCAAACAAATACGATTTCTGAATCTGGCGGGTTGAATGCTACCCAGGCTACCCTCCGGCGAACGGCATCAAGCAATTCGCTTGCCTTCACCGCCAATTTATCGGCCAGCTTGCCCAATACGCTTATACTGCCGGGGGCTATTTCGCTGGCGGCAGGCGAAAATGAGAAGACGTTTACCATCGGTGTCGTTGATAACACGGCAGTTGATGGCGCGCGCCTTGTTACCATCAACGCGTCCTTATTTGTGTCCTCCTGCGGCTGTAACGCACCGCCAACCTCTTCTGGTTCGGTTTCGGCTACGCTTACTGTGAATGACGACGACGGCCCATCACTCGTATTGACAGCCTCTCAGCAAACCCTGCCAGAAGGCCTGGCCAATGCAGGTTCATTACGCATCACCCGAAACACAGCCACGACCGATGCACTTTCCGTAACGCTGACTTCCTCCGATTTAACCGAGGCCACCGTTCCAGCCACCGTTGAGATACCCGCTGGCCAGTCATTCGTTGACGTTATTATAACGACACTGGATGATAGTACTACCGACGGCAACCAGCAAGTCTATTTCACGGCAACTGCCCCTGGTTTCTCACCAGGTTCAACCTGGGTGATCGTTACCGATCTGAATAAACCCGATTTGCAGATTCCAACGGTCCAGGTAGCCAGCAACACGGTCCCCGCATCCGCTACCGTCAATTATCAGGTTTCGATAAAGAATACGGGCTCTGCCACTGCGCCAGGCGGAACACTGATTCGTGGGTATTTGTCAGTCGATAATACGATCGATGGATCAGACGTGCTGGTTTACGACAACTTATTCGGCGAAGCCATTCCAGCAGGCCAGACTAAGGTACTTGCCAACTCGTTTAAAGCGCCAGATGCACCAGGCGTATACAAATTGCTGTTCTGGGTAAACCCGACAGCGACACTAACAGAACTGCTCTTTACCAATAACGTATCGGAACCAGCCAGCCTAACGGTTGAGCCAGCCTACACCGCATCGGCCCTGGTAGGCCCAACTTATTTTTTGCAGGGCAATAGCGTCTCGATTACGGGAACGGCGACAAGAAGCAATGGCTCAACCGTGGCTAATTCACCGGTTGAGGTATACGTGATTACCAAAGGCATTAGACGAAAAGTATTAACGCTAACTGATGCCTCGGGTAATTATTCAGTACAGTTCGCCCCCCTTTCCAGCGAGTCGGGACATTATGTAGTTGGTGCAAGCTCGCCGGGTCTAAATCAAACCACCGAACAGGATGCGTTTGATGTTCTTGGCGTTCGCATCAATGGGGGAACTACCGCACAGTTTAAAGTTACCCTGAACGAGCCACTGACGGGGTCACTATCACTGGAAAACCTGAGCGACAAAAGCCTGACTAATTTTACACTGGCCCCCGTAACACTGCCAAACGGGGCGTCTATCCAGTTTGCGACGCTACCGACCTTAGCGGGCAACGCATCGACAAATATTGGCTATACCGTTACGGGATCGGTCTTAACCAGCGGAAACAGCTTTGAAACAGCGCGCTTCCAGGCAAAATCTGATGAGGGGGTTATTCAAAACACGAACATTTATTACTACTGCCAGGCCGCCAATGGCTATCTGGTTGCCAATGTATCGGCTATTCAGGCCAGTGTTTCGCAAAGTTCGGGCGAACGCCGGGTCGAAATCAAACTGGTCAATAAAGGGAAGGGCGTAACGGGTAATATTACAATCAGCCTTCCTCAGGCAAACTGGCTGAGTAGTGTTACAGCCAAAAACTTACCCTCTCTGGCACCTGGCGATTCGACGAGTGTAATCCTGAAATTCCTTGCACTGGATGAGGTTCCTTTTAACTATCCTATAGGCGGAAGCATTGGCATCAATTCGACAAACGGCAACACTTTCTCCATTCCTTTTACCTTCCAAAGGGTTTCCGAATCGGCAGGCACAGCGCGAATTACGGTAACAGACCAATTTACCTATTACACCGAAGGAGGACCAAAAGTAGAAGGCGCGCTGGTTAAAATAACCAACTATTTTACGGGTGAGGTATATGCCCAAGGCTACAGTGATGCAACGGGCGTGTTTTTAGCCACGAATGTTCCTGAAGGAAAACACCGTATTACGGTAGAAAAAGAGAAGCATACCTCCTACAGCAATGTGCTGGAGATCAATCCTGGCAGTACGGTAGAATCCACTGTATTTCTGAATTACCAGGCCATAACCTTTAGCTGGACGGTGGTACCCACGGCTGTGCAGGATCAATATACCGTAGTGCTGGAGGCCAAATTCGAGACGAACGTACCGGCACCGGTAGTGACTATGGAAATGCCGAAAACGATGCCTCACCTGGCTACGGGGCAGGACTATCTATTTAACATCGTTCTGACAAACCATGGGCTCATTGCCGCCCAGCAAGTAACCTTAAAGCTGCCCACCACGGATCCTGAGTATGAATTCATAACTAATTACACTCCGGCCGATTTGCTTGCCAATCAAAGCATTCAGATTCCGGTAATCATGCGCAGGCGAAGCGGAGCCGCCAGCCCAGGCCCCAATGAAGCGCCATGTGTGGACTTCGTTGGTGTGTCGTATTCGTATAAGTTAAATGCAACAACCAGCTTAGGGGATAAAACCGGGGCTTCCTTTATTTATGAAGGCCGCAATTGCGAGCCAGGACCGGCTCCTGTCGTGGTTGAAGGGACTGTAACCCCTGCGCAATATAGCGCACTCTACGACGCCTGGTCGTCTGGAATTGCCAGTATTGAGGCAAGTGGGGGTGATGCTCCCTGCGTTAATTGTGGATCAACCGGATCATCAGAAGGAACGGCAGGGTCAACTCCTGTAATCGAGCAACAGAAAACCAGCTGCGTGGCGTGTATCGCCGATATAAGCAACGCCATAACGGCCTGTACACCAGCTGGTAATACAACTAGCATACTGCCCTGTTATACAAGTGTATCCCTTGATGGAGCCACTCACGATAAGGGCAGAGGCTTGCTAAAATGTGCGGGTAATGAAGCAGTTGCCTTGCTCTCGGGTAAGGTGCCTGGTACTGGACAGGTGCTTTGTGTAACCGGCGTGATAAGTGCCATCGAGACGTGTAAGAATGCCGAAGGCAATCTGCCCTATGCGGTTTTCAATGAAATCTCGGGTAATCTACAGATGGTCGTGAATGGCTATACTGCGCTGAATAACTGGATGATCCAGTATTTTGGCGACTTGATCACAAAAGAAGGCTGGACGGCTCTGTTTCCGCTGGTCAGCACCTACCTAAATGATCAAACGCCTATTCCTGCAATGGCCCAAAGCAATATTATTGCTGCAATGGCAGGCTACGACATTCAGTCATCTGCCCTCACCGCATTTTTTACCCGCTGGAATACGTCACTGGAGGCCAAAGCGCAAAACGTCTTTGCGCCTAACAGTACGTATCCCAATATCATCAATTGGAATCTGGTCGATGGCTATGTGGCAACGTTGATCGAAGCGCATAATCACGCAGTTAGCAGAAATTTTAAAACCATTGATGATATGCACAAAGAGTCGATCAAGTCGCTCAATACAATCATTGATGGCCAGAAAACGGACGTTTGTGCATCGGTATCCGTTCAATTCAGCCAGAAAGTGACCATGACGCGGGAAGCCTTCTTGGGAACACTGGAAATTTTTAACGGGCACCCGACTGATGCGATGAAGATGATCGCAGTGAACCTACAGATTACCGACGCCAACGGAACGCCAAGCAACGGTCTTTTTGAGATTCAGACCCAGGGCTTTACCAACCTTAGCGACGTAACGGGTACTGGACAGATCAGCGCCCAGCAAAAAGGATCGGTCAGGTATCTTTTTATCCCCGAATCTGGTGCCGCGCCACAAACGCCAAAGGTCTATAAATTCGGTGGATCGGTAACCTATTTTGACCCGTATGCGAATGCAATGGTGACGATGCCGTTAATACCTGTTCCCATCACGGTCAATCCGAGCCCAAGCCTGATGCTCCATTATTTTATGCAACGAAATATATTGGGGGACGATGCACTTACTTCTCCTGATGTAGAGCCATCGATTCCGGCCGAATTAGCGGTGATGATTGAAAATAAAGGGTACGGTCAGGCAACCAATGTGACGATTTCATCGGCCAAACCCAAAGTCGTAGACAATGTGCAAGGACTGGCAATTGATTTCAATCTGGTTGGTACTAAGTTCAACGGTCAGTCTCAATCTTTAAGTCTTACTGACATTCCGTTTGGTACTATTCCTGCTTTAGAAACACGGGTTGGAGAATGGTATTTTACTAGTACGTTACTTGGAAAATTTGTAAGCTATACGTCTAACGTTGTTCATGACAACAGCTATGGAAACTCCAAATTGAGCCTGATCCAGGGCGTGCAACTGCACGAACTGACAAAAAGTATCCACCTGTATGGAGAGCATGAAGATGGTATCAATGACTTTCTGGTGAATGACATTTTTGATGTCAATGATCAGCCCGATATAATTTACTTCTCTCAAGGCAATAGAACAGCCAAAGTAACTACAGCTTCAGGCGGAAACTTTAGCTCACTTGTATCGGCACCGTCCTTTACCAATACACTGACGGTAACCCCATCGGACACGGGATTCAATTATATCAAACTCGACGATCCGGGTAACAGGCTTTACGAGCTTGTTAGCGTAACCCGTAGCGATGGACAGGTCATTCCGCTGGATAATGCCTGGCTTACTTTTGTTACCTTACCAGTGGCCAGATCGCCGATTTATGAAAACAAGTTTCACATCGTAGATCGCTTTACCTCCGCAGGACCAGCTACGTATACCGTAGTGTGGAAACCTGTCAATGCCAATGTGCCAAAAGTTGACAGTATAACTGGCGCTCCTGTTCAGTCAGTATCGACCCCGGTCAATAACCTCAAGGTTTACTTCAGCAAGCCAATTAATCCGGCTACGTTTACGTATGAAGATCTGAGCCTCTCGTTTCAGGGCGGTCCGAATATTGCCAATTCATCTGTCATAATTACCCAGATTGATCCAACCACCTTCAATGTAGATCTGTCTGCGATTACTACCGGGAACGGGAACTACATCTTTACCGTACAAGCCGCTGCTATTGAAGATATCTATGGAATTTCCGGAACTGTTGGCAAAAATGTCAGTTGGTCACAATTCCTGGGCGTCCCTATTGTCGAGGCTTTCCAGGGCATTCCTGCAAACCACATGGCCTCTGCTTACAGCACGGTTAAGCTCCTGTTCAATTTGCCAATTGATGTTACGACTGTAACTCCACCCAGGTTTGCGATCTATAAGAATGGTGTTCTGCAGGCGGGTTCGCTAACTATTGATTCGGTAAGCGCAGACCATAAACTGTTCAAATTGTCTGGCTTGCAAACTATATTAACCCAAAACGGTGCCTATGAACTAAGGGTAGATCTTCCCAATATAAAGTCGGAGGATCGTATTCCGGGCTTGCAAACACAGTCTGTCACGCTCACCGTCGACAATGCCGGGCCAGTGGTACTGCTTCTTGAAAAGTCAACAGAGGGCGCCCTTGATTCGCAACACATTCCATTCGTCAATATTAAGTTCGATGAAGGTGTGGTTGGCCTCAATACGTCTGCGTTTCAATTGTTAAGAAATGGCCAGCTAGTTCCCATTACCAGTACTCAGCTAATTTATCGTGATGCAAAGAACTGGACGGCGGGGAATTTCGGGCTACTTACTTATCCAGAAGGCAACTATATATTTTCAGTAAATCTTGGCAGTGTTATTGACAGTACCGGAAATGCAGGGGTAGGTACTCAGCAGATCTCCTGGGTCGTCAGCCGGTCTTCTACTATAAGCTTTACCGGCCTGGCCAGTAGCTATTGCAGCAATGCAGCCTCCCAAACACTAGTCGGTGCGCCTTCGGGTGGTGTATTTAGTGGACCTGGTATTACAGGAAATAGTTTTGATCCGGCTGTGGCAGGGGCAGGTACCCATACGATAACCTATACTAAAGATGGGCAGCCTGTTTCTCAAACGACAACGGTCTATGCACTACCTGAGTTGGTGATTAATCCAGGATCAACCACGTTGACCTGTGCCAATCCAACGGTAACTCTATCGGCTGTTGGCAGTGGTAGTTTAGTATGGGCGACCGGGCAGACGACTTCATCAATTTCGGTCAGCGCCACCGGTACTTACTCGGTTACTCTGACAAGCGCCAACGGCTGTACGAACATGGTGAGCACGACTGTACTAAGTGATCAAACTACACCAGCACTTAGTCTCAGTCCAACTGATGCTACGCTAACCTGTAGTAGTCCAGCGGTGAGTGTTTCAGCCATTGGTACCGGTAGTGTAGTGTGGTCGACCGGGCAAACGACTCCCTCTATTTCTGTTAGCACGGCAGGCACCTACTCGCTCACCCTAACGGGAATTAACGGTTGTACAGCCACGGCCAGCACGGTAATCGGCGGAGGTAGTGACCTGGTTATTGCCAGCATCCTGCCGGGCTCAACCACGTTAACCTGTGCCAGCCCCATCACTAGTTTAACTGCTTCCGGTGGAGGTACGTACAAGTGGAGCACAGGTGCCACCACAGCCGTGATCACGGTAAGCCCCACAGTAACCACTACCTACTCCGTGACTGTCACGAGCCCTAACGGTTGTACGAGCGTAGCCAGTCAACTCATTGCTGTAGACAAGACTCCTCCTCCAGCTTCATTGATAGCGAGCCAGTCAACCCTCAACTGTACTATCCCATCAAGCTCGCTGACCGCTTCGGGTGGCGTCAGCTACTGGTGGAGTACCGGGGAAACTAGTGAAACAGTGAATGTGAGTCCCACTACTACAACTACTTATTCCGTCACTGTCACAGGGGCTAACGGTTGTACTGCTGTGGCAACTCGCACCATCAGCGTTAACCAGACGCCACCGGTAGCAACCATAACGGCCAGTCAAACAGTTCTCAACTGTACTAATGCATCAGCCTCCCTGGTTGCTTCCGGCGGAGTAAGCTACCGCTGGAGTACCGGGGAGACTACGGCAACCATTAGTGTCACGCCTACCACCGCTACCACCTATTCAGTCACCGTCACAGGGGCTACTGGTTGCCTGGCTGTTGCCACTCGTAGCATCTCCGTGGATCAGACGCCCCCTACGCCGGTTATTGCAGCTAATCGCACTCGGGTCGACTGTACTAGCCCAACCGCCAGTTTGACAGTCAGTGGAGGTAGTAGCTACAGATGGAGCACAGGGGCTACCACCTCATCGATCACGGTAAGTCCAGCCACGACCACCACCTACTCGGTGACGGCTAGGGGAGCCAACGGGTGTACCGCTGTAACAACTCAGCTCATTGAGGTGGATAAAACAGCTCCCGTCGCATCGCTGGTAGCCAGTCAAACCGCTCTTACCTGTGCTAGTCCAACCGTCTCCCTGAGTGCTTCGGGGGGCGTTAGCTACCGATGGAGCACGGGGGACACGACGGAAACGGTGGATGTGAGCCCACTGAACACCACCACCTACTCGGTGACGGTGACAGGAGCCAATGGGTGTAGCCTTCAACTCAAACGCAGTATTAGCGTTAACCGAACGAGCCCATCCGTTACACTGGTAGGGGGTACAGTCGCTAACTGTACTAATCCGGTGGTGCGAATAAAGGTTGTTGCAGAAGGTAGTTACCTGTGGAGCACGGGAGAAACCACGGATCTCATCAGTGTTACCCCCACCACGACCACCACCTACTCGGTCACCGTCACAGGGGCAACCGGATGTACTACGGTGGCCACTCGTAGCATCACGGTGGATCAGACGCCCCCTACGCCGGTTATTGCAGCTAATCGCACTCGGGTCGACTGTACTAGCCCAACCGCCAGTTTGACAGTCAGTGGAGGTAGTAGCTACAGATGGAGCACAGGGGCTACCACCTCATCGATCACGGTAAGTCCAGCCACGACCACCACCTACTCGGTGACGGCTAGGGGAGCCAACGGGTGTACCGCTGTAACAACTCAGCTCATTGAGGTGGATAAAACAGCTCCCGTCGCATCGCTGGTAGCCAGTCAAACCGCTCTTACCTGTGCTAGTCCAACCGTCTCCCTGAGTGCTTCGGGGGGCGTTAGCTACCGATGGAGCACGGGGGACACGACGGAAACGGTGGATGTGAGCCCACTGAACACCACCACCTACTCGGTGACGGTGACAGGAGCCAATGGGTGTAGCCTTCAACTCAAACGCAGTATTAGCGTTAACCGAACGAGCCCATCCGTTACACTGGTAGGGGGTACAGTCGCTAACTGTACTAATCCGGTGGTGCGAATAAAGGTTGTTGCAGAAGGTAGTTACCTGTGGAGCACGGGAGAAACCACGGATCTCATCAGTGTTACCCCCACCACGACCACCACCTACTCGGTCACCGTCACAGGGGCAACCGGATGTACTACGGTGGCCACTCGTAGCATCACGGTGGATCAGACGCCCCCTACGCCGGTTATTGCAGCTAATCGCACTCGGGTCGACTGTACTAGCCCAACCGCCAGTTTGACAGTCAGTGGAGGTAGTAGCTACAGATGGAGCACAGGGGCTACCACCTCATCGATCACGGTGCGTCCAACCACAACAACCACCTACTCGGTGACGGCTAGAGGAGCCAACGGGTGTACCGCTGTAACAACTCAGCTCATTGAGGTGGAGAAGATAGCACCAATCGCATCGGTAATAGCGAGTGCCAGCGTTTGCGAAGGAGCAAGCTATGATTTACTGGCTACCACTACCGGTGGTACAGCCCCTTACACGTATGTTTGGAGCGTACCGGGTACCCAGGCAAGCACGTTGCCAATCTCTACCAGCGGTTTGAGCCTGACTACTACCACCACCCGTACTTACTCAGTGACGGCCATCGGGGCCAATGGTTGTGTCTCTAACAAAGCTAGTTTCGTGCTTACCATCAATCCGTCAGCTAAACTAACGCAACAACCTGTTTCAGGTTCAGCTGTGTGTATGGGTACTAATGTAGTTGCCAGCGTGTTGGCTGTGGGTCGCAACCTGACCTATGCATGGATGAAAAGTGGAAGTACTACTGTCTTATCTACTTCTCGTACGCTGACATTACCGTCGGTTACTGTCGCTAATGAGGGTTCATATTATGTAGTCGTCTCTTCGGATTGTGGCTCGGTCAGTTCCAACTTATTTACTCTGACAATCAACCCGGCCACTCAGCTTATCACGCAACCTGCTAGTGCGACTGTCGCAGTTGGTCAATCATTCACTACCAGTGTGGAGGCTAGTGGAAGCAGTTTAAGGTACCAATGGTATTATGGAGGTAACACACCACTTAATGACCAAACTTCAGCTACACTAACTATAGCTGGAGTCACACCAGCCAATGCGGGATTGTATACGTGCCGAGTGAGTGGTTTGTGTGGAAGTGTGATGTCATTGAACGCTCGGCTAACGATAAGTAGCCCGCAGAGCCGATTAGGCGCAGGGGAACCAGTCAATCCATTGGCCTTTACCGTATCGACTTATCCCAACCCAACCTCAGACAAAGTAATAGTTCGAGTGAGGGGTGGTGGTGAACAACCCACTGTACAGCTCCAGTTGTATGATGTACTGACCAATAAGCTGGGGGATTGGGTCATTGGACTTGAGAATGGTCAGGGAGAGACAACTCTCGAGTTAGGTAGCCTACCGGCAGGCATTTATCTGCTGGAGGTCAGAGGAGATAGAGAGAAACTCGTCAAACGAATACAAAAGCAGTAATGAGTGAGGGCCGGAGTATCTAACAAAACAGGGGCTACTTTTATTGTCACTATTTTGTTAGATACTCCGGCTTATAGAACCTGTTTAAACTTTATTTTTTATATCTCCAATGCGCTTTAGTTTAACCGCAGAGAGCGCTGAGACAAAGTAGCAAAGAACGCTGAGTTTGCTGACTGAATTTCTTTGCGGTCTTTGCGCTTTGCCTTAGCGTTCTTTGCGGTTAATTTGAAAAGTTTAAACAGCTTCATAGTTTACTTTGGTTGCTTTTACAGCACTATGATTCTAAATACGACACAAACAAACATTTGTGGAATCACATAATCTTCTTTATCAAAAGGTGTAAAGTCGAATAAGCTAGGATTAACACGGGCTTTAACATACTAACGCTGTCACACCTAACTAATTGACTATAAACAAAAAAATCCCTGCAAATCTGAGAATTGCAGGGATTTTTATTGAATTATCTGTGCTCCCGAAGGGATTCGAACCCCTATCGTCGGTACCGGAAACCGAAATTCTATCCATTGAACTACGGAAGCAGACGTTTCCCGTTTGGGAGTGCAAATATAGCAGATTGCTACACTAAAACGCAAGCCCGTTACTAAACAAGTCTTTACTTTTTACCGTCTCCCGCGTCCACCACGCCGGTTTTCACCTTTTGCCGCAACACCTTGTTTGGAGCTTGCACTGCCAGACCGACGGGAAGACGACGCAGATGTTCCTTTGGAACTACCGGAACGTGAGCTGCGACTGTCCTTGCCTTTGTCTGAGCCCAACCCCCGCGTGTCTGCATCCGTTGCACGACCTGCTTTGTCGCTCACTAGGGCAAAGTCCATGCTCCGGCGCGCCAGATTGGTATCTTTTACTTTGACAACAACGGGGTCGCCAAAGGTGTACATTTTCTTATGGCGCTGACCAATTATCCGATAATTGTCTTTATCGAACTCGTAGTAATCGTCACTAAGGTCCTGCATTCGAACCAGACCCTCGCAACTATTCTCCGTGATCTCAACAAAAATACCGAACTCCGTAACGCCCGAAATAACGCCCTCAAATACCTGATCGGGAGCCATTCGGCTCATGAACTCAACCTGTTTGTATTTGATGCTGGCCCGCTCGGCTTCGGCAGCCATGCGTTCCCGCTCCGATGAATGGCGACACTTGTCTTCATACTCTTCGCGATCAACCGGTTTGCCCTTATCCAGGTAATGTTGAAGCAACCGGTGCGCCATCATATCGGGGTATCGACGAATGGGCGAGGTAAAGTGCGAGTAGCGCTTAAATGCCAGACCAAAGTGGCCTAAATCTTCCGTACTATACCGAGCTTTCGACATCGTTCTAACGGCCAGTTGCTGGAGCATACCCGCTTCCGGTTTGCCCTCAATACTCGCCATAAAGCGGTTCATCGAACTGGATAAATGCTCGTCGTCTACATTAAGTTTGTACCCTAGTTTACGAGCGAAATCTGAAAAGCTGCGGAGCTTGTCTTCGGCTGGGCCTTCATGAACGCGATACACCATCGTATTCTCTTCGCCATTCTTGTTGCGCTTTGACAGCGAATGCACAAATTCAGCTACTCGCTTGTTGGCCAGCAGCATAAACTCTTCGATCAGCTTGTTCGTGTCCTGCCGGATTTTAGGGTATACAGCCAACGGAACTCCGTTTTCATCTAATCGGAACCGCACTTCAACCGTTTCGAAGTTAATAGCTCCGTTTTTAAACCGTTCGTCGCGGAGTTTGTAGGCTAGTTCATTCAGTAATCGGAGTTCTTCCAGGTAATCGCCACTACTATTATTCAGAATGTCCTGGGCCTCCTCGTAGGCAAACCGCCGATTTGAATGAATAATAGTGCGCCCAAACCACTCCTTCACGATCTGGGCATTCGGTGTCAGCTCAAATACAGACGAGAACGTCAGTTTATCTTCGTTAGGCCGGAGCGAGCAAAGACCGTTCGACAGTTTTTCGGGAAGCATCGGTACAACCCGATCTACCAAATAAACGGAGGTGGCCCGTTTGTAGGCTTCTGCTTCCAGCTTCGAACCAGGCAACACGTAATGCGTTACATCGGCGATGTGTACGCCAATTTCATAGTTGCCGTTCTCAAGCACTTGTACAGACAAGGCATCATCGAAATCCTTGGCGTCAACGGGGTCAATGGTAAAGGTGGTTACCTCACGCATGTCACGGCGATTGGCAATATCCTTATCCAGAATTTGGGTTGGGATCGTCTCGGCCTCCTGTTCCACATCCTGCGGGAATACAATAGGCAGCCCGAATTCCGCCAGAATGGCGTGCATCTCGGTATTGTTCTGCCCGGCCATTCCCAACACCGTAATCACTTCGCCCTCAAAACGTTGTTTGTGGCTGTCGGGATCAGGGAATTTCGTAAGCCGAACAATAACCTTTTCGCCATCGGCAGCCCCGCCAAGTTTCTCTTTAGGAATGAAAATGTCGTCGTAAATCTTCTTGCTGTCAGGAACAACAAAGCCATAAGTTGGCCAGACTTCAATACGGCCGACTAACTCAGCACGCCCCCGCTCAACGACACGGGCCACTTTCCCTTCAACCCGGCGGGCGCGATTACGGGAATCCGAAAAGCGAACTACCTGAACCCGGTCGCCATCAACCGCTCCGGCAAGGTCATCGGTCGAAACCCAGATATCATTATCCCGATCTCCCCGAATACCACTGGCCGTAGTGGGGATAACGAATGCAAAGCGTGAATTTACGTGATCAACAACCCCGTCAATCAGGTTTGAATTGGCATCTGCCCGGTAGCTACCGTCGGATTGTCGCACTAAAGCGCCTTCTTCGGTCAATTCACCGATCAGACCGTGCATGATGAGTTTCATGCGTCGGTCGCCCGTACCGAAATGGTCGAGTACCTGCTCCTGCGTAAAGGATTGTTCATCGTTAATCTGAAAAAACGCCAGCAGGTCGTTTTTCATTTCATCTAAAAAGGAGTCGGCCTGTTGAATAGGCCTTACCTTCGTTGATTTCTCAAAGCCTTTCTCACGCGGGCGAGTCGTTGGCGACTGCCCCGTACTGGGTTTACCAGATGAGGGCTTAGAATATTTATCTTGTTTTGGTTTTCCTCTCATGTTGTTTGCCTAACTCATTCGTCAGGCTAAAATGTTTAAATACAGTGTGGATAGAGGTTGTTTAATGAGTAATGTAAAATGAATAATGGATAATGTGCATAGGTAGCTTAACGCATTGTCCATTATTCATTTTACATTACTCATTAAATATTATTCATTTCTAAAACCTCAATCACTTAATACAATATGCTCGTCGGCCACGAGCGGGGCACCCACCATTTTCAAATAGACCTGTACAAGCATCACCATCGAATCGCGGGCGTACTGCTCAATTCGGGGCCAGTCGTGTTCGCGGTAATACACTTCACTGGTACGGTCGCCGGTCCATTCGAGTGGGCGGGTTGGAATATTTAAGACAGCGGCCAGCAGATCGAGCGGCACAAAATGCCGTTTGTCGCCAAACTGCCAGTGTTCGAGCGTATCCCGATGCGGAATTTCCCAGGGTTTCTTGCCTGAAATCTGTAAAGCAGGCGGAAGTGGCAGGCCATTTACCATTAATCGGCGACACAGATAGGGGAAGTCAAACTCCTTGCCGTTGTGTGCGCATAAGGTTAGCTCTCCGGGCGGATAGCGGTTCACAATAACCAGAAACTCCTGCAAGAGAGCTAACTCATCATCATTGCTGATTAGCTTGACCTTCAGATGCGGCTTGTCGTCGTCATCGAAAAACAAACCGCCCACGCCGATACAGATAATCTTACCAAATTCAGCGAAATACGAGGCTCGTCGGTCATACCAGCCAGCCGCCGACATCTCATCATCGTTTTTGAAATACCGACTTTTCTCTTCCCATTGCCGCTGCAACCTCGGCTCAACGGACAGCAGCGACGGCTCGCCCGCCACCGTTTTAAGGTCAATAAACAGAAGGTTTTTAAGCCGACGTTTCCAGGAAGTGGGCTGGGCCATACGATTTAGGGGTCAAGAAATCATGCGTGTAAAATTCCCTCTAGCCCTAATGCAGGTACAGGTACCAGATTTTCTTCTACGATGCTGTCTGGCACGAAGATAAACTTCTTATCGAAAATCTGGTCGCCGATGAAGTAACTTACCCAATACTCATTGTTCAGGTGAAATACATCGGGCATGATACTTTCAACAACCTCGTAGGCACCCGGCTGAACCTCGACAAAGAAATGCCGCAATACGGATGTTTTCTGCTCTTCGTCATTTTTCAATCCGTACCCTTTCGACGTAACAAACACAGTTTTGATGGGCACATCGTTCTGGTTGATCAAAAATACCTGCCAATCGTAACCACTAACGATATTCTCTTTCCGGGCGATAACGATCTGTACGCCCTCAACCGGCAAAAAATTAATGTCTTTTTTCATTCAATATAGCACGGATTTCCACCGCCATTCAACTACGGGCATCTACGGGTACGCCAGCCCGGCCCTCTATTAATTCCATCTCAAACAAAGCGGCCAGGTGGCGTTGAACATGATTGGCCACTTCATCCAGTGATACATCATGCCCTAACTCAGCCGCCAGTGACGTAACTGCCTTATCAGTAATGCCGCAGGGGACAATATGGTTAAAATAACCTAAATCTGTATTCACATTCAGCGCAAATCCGTGCATCGTTACCCAACGGCTGGCTTTTACGCCCATTGCACAAATTTTTCGGGGCCGCGGATTAGCACCCATACCATAATCAAGCCAAACACCTGTTAACCCGTCAATTCGTCCGGCATCCAGCCCATACTCGGCAAGCGTCAGAATGATACTCTCTTCGAGCAGACGCATGTACCGATGTATATCGGTGAAGAAGTTATCCAGATCCAGAATTGGATAACCCACCAGCTGACCAGGACCATGGAACGTAATATCGCCACCCCGGCGGATTTTAAAGAACGTCGCACCAAGCTCAGTGGCTAACCGGGTTTCATCAACCAGCAAGTTTTCGGCATGCCCACTGGTACCAAGCGTATATACAGGCGGATGTTCGCAGAACAGCAAATAATTTGGGGTCAGTTGTTGCTCGTCGGCAGGGCAGGTTCGATTTAGTAGTTTCTGACTAACAATCGTGGAAAACAGGCGTTCCTGCTCATCCCAGGCAGCCTGATAATCCATTAGCCCTAATGCCCGAACTTCAACTTGTTTATTAATGCGACTATTCATTTCATCCTGGACGGAAAAGTCTTCCGCTAGTTTACTAACAATGAGGTCGGTAAGTTTCGTTCGATTGTCGTTATTTGTGACTTTATTGCAAACAAATGGCACAACATAACGAAACAGGTAAGCAGGGCGAAGCCGAAGCATCCCGCTATCTCCGCGAGCAAGGATACGAAATCATGTTCCGAAACTTTCGATACCAACACGCTGAGATTGACCTCATCGCCAAAAAAGGAAAACTACTAGTATTTGTGGAGGTGAAAACGCGAACGAACCTCAGTTACGGTAACCCCGAGGAGTTTGTCTCCTATACGAAAGCGAAATTGGTCATGAAGGCTGCCGAACAGTATATTTTCGCTAACGACTGGCTGCACGACATCCGGTTTGACATTATTGCCGTAACTATTGCAGGCAACGAACTCCGGGTGAAACACATTGAGGATGCCTTTTGCTAAACTGATTGGGCTCGCTAAAACAGCCTGCATTTTCGGCTTTCAGTAAATTATTTAGGTGATTAGTACGTTGTTAATACGGATAAAAACTTCACATCAACAAACACGAATGAACACATCTTTTGCCTGGCGAACGGCACTTTCTCTGGTAATTTCCAGCTCTTTCCTAATGACTTCCTGCAAAAAGGAAGACGTGGCACCCTCGGGGCCTACCAGTAATGGAGAAGTGAATAATTGGGTTCTGGAGAATATGAAGAACTATTACTTCTGGAACGACAAACTACCAGCTAAGCCAGATACTTCCCTAACGCCCGATCAATTCTTTCTGTCATTGCTTTACGACCGTGCTAACACGGCAAATGCAGACCGTGATCGTTTCTCCTGGATTCAGGCCAGTGCCGACGAGCTTAAGGCTTCGCTAAGTGGCCAATCGAAGACAACGGGTATCGAGTATAATCTATACTATCGAGATCAGACAAGGACGAATGTCGTTGCGTCAATTATTTACGTACTACCTGGATCCCCAGCGGCTAAAGCGGGCATTAAGCGGGGAGATATCATCTCAAAAGTCAACGGAGAGGCATTAACGGGCACTAATTATCAGACTATGCTGGCTGGTAGTAGCGATACATATACATATGGGTTTGCTACAGTCAGCAATGGCGCACTAACAGACAATGCTCAAACCAAACAGGTTACGGCAGTCGTTTTTCAGGAAGACCCTGTTCTGTTGGATACAACCTATACCATCGGCGGAAAAACAATAGGCTACGTGATCTACAATCAGTTCATTCCCGGCCTGTATAAAGCAGGGAGCTCATCGTTAGATAATACCTATGATTTGAAGCTGGATAATATTTTTGTCAAGTTCAAACAGAAGGGTGTTAACGAACTGGTTCTTGATTTACGGTATAACCGGGGTGGCTATGTGAGTTCGTCCACTAACCTTGCCAGTTTAATTGGTAAAAATATCGATGCCTCCAAGGTGTACTATACGCAGAAGTGGAATAGTATTGTAACGGCGCAAAATGACAAGCAGCGCGGTGTGGGCTGGAATACTCAGAATTTTCTGGTGAAAGCCGCGAATATTGGGGCTAATTTAAGTCGTGTATTTGTCCTGACAACAGGCAGTACGGCTTCGGCCAGTGAGCTGGTTATTAATGGCTTACGCCCTTTCATGACTGTGACTACCATCGGCACAACCACCGTTGGCAAGAATGTTGGCTCAATTACGATTTCGGATGAAACAGGTCGTATTAAATGGGGTATACAACCCATCACGTTCAAATCGGCAAATGCGCAGGGTTTTACCGATTATGCAGGTGGATTTACGCCGTCCGTAGAAGTGAAAGAGCCCAGCTATGCCATGAAAGCGTTTGGCGACGTAACCGAACCCATGTTAAGCGAGGCTATTTTCCAGATTTCAGGGACACGAACGGTACGCCGTGCGGCATCTACAGATGTTACGCAGCCGATCCTTGGCTCATCTCTCGACGGCAAGGCCGGTGGAGGCAACATGTTCTTCACGGATAAACTTTCTAATGTACAACATTAAGATTGCATTATTTTGACACAAAGGCGGCTCTAAAGGCTGCTTTTGGTGTTTTATATTGTAACTTAGCAGTAACAAGCTCCCATCACTATGTACGAAAAGAATATTGGTACGAAGCAAAAAGCATTACGTATTAATCTGGACCGACGTATTTATGGCTCCTTTGCAGAAATTGGTGCAGGTCAGGAAACAGCTGCCATGTTTTTTAAAGCAGGTGGCTCATCTGGTACAATTGCCAAAACAATGTCTGCGTATGACATGACATTCAGTGATTCTATTTACGGCGTTGAAGAAAGCGGCCGATATGTGGTCGAGTCTCGTCTCGTAAAAATGCTGAGTAAGGAATATAGCCTGTTAGAGAAACGATTAGCTGAAAAACGTGGCCCAGACACCACGTTTTTTGCGTTTGCCAATACAGTGGTTGCTCTCAATTACCAGAAAACCAACGAAGCGCATGGCTGGTTGGGTTGCCGGTTTCAGCTAAACCCACAATCTGGCTACAATGACGTGATTATCCACGTCCGAATGATCGATAACGAGAATATCCTTCAGCAACAGGCACTTGGCATTATTGGCGTTAACCTGATTTATGGTTGTTACTATTACGCTAAATCGCCCGAAACACTAGTATTGTCGCTCATGGACGATCTGGCTCCCGAGCGTATCCAGATTGACATGATCCGGTTTAACGGACCTGACTTCTCGGATGTAGATAACCGGCTCATGAGCCTGCATCTGGTTAAGAATGGCTTTACAGATGCCGCCCTTTTCGGTGCTGATGGGCAGGTGCTACAACCTTCCGAAGCCCTCTACAAAAAACATATTCTGGTCATGCGCGGGCGATTACGACCCGTTACGAATGTCCAGATGGATATGATTGAAAATGGCCTGAAGCAGTTTAAGGACGAACCCGATGTAGATTCGAGTCGGGTAATTTCGATGGCGGAGCTAACACTCCATAATCTGAAAGCCAATGAGCAGGGTATTGACGAGAAAGATTTTCTGGATCGGGTAGATATTCTGTGCTCTATGGGTCAGACGGTGATGATCTCCAACTACCTGGAATACTATAAACTGGTAGCTTATCTGGCTCGTCTAACGCGACTCAAGATTGGCCTGATTGTGGGCATTCCGAACCTGGAATACATCTTTGAAGAAGGTCACTACGAGTTTTTACCGGGTGGGATTCTGGAATCGTTCGCCACCTTATTCAGCCGGAAGGTTAAGCTATTTGTGTACCCAACGCTGAAAGAAGGGGCTATTTATACCTGTAATGAATTCAAATTACCCGCCACCCTGGAGCCCCTGTTCCAGTATCTGGTGCGAAACGACAAAATTGAGGATATTACCGATTACAACGAACAGAATCTGCACATATCAACCGACCACGTGCTGGAGATGATTCAACTGGGTGAAGATGGCTGGGAGAATATGGTACCAGCTCGTGTGGCCGAACAGATCAAAGCAAATTGTCTGTTTGGTTACCCCTGCGAAGTTGAGTATGTTCCTATTGGTCAGCAAGTCCGTCAACAACAGGAGCAGGTAGAAGAGCAAACCACTTCACGCTAAATCACAGTCAGTATCCTAATCATTTATAGTGTATTAGGTTCATTATTGGTGTCCGGCAGTATACTGTTTTAGGTATAATCGATGGATTTTGTCACGGCTTCGTTTTAGGCGCATTTTAACGGTGCCAGGATTAATTTTATACACCTTAGCGATTTCATCGATACTTAGTTCCTGTTCATACTTTAGCTGAAGTAACGTCTGTTCACTTTCGGATAGAGAAGCCATGGCCTGTTTGACCAACAAGAGCGTTTCTTCATGATATTGGGAATCTTCAGTATCGGGAATATCCTGCCTGAGGCCTTCTTCAATAGGAGCGAAATGAAATCGCTTCACCTTCCGAAGCTGGTCCGAACAGTAGTTAAAAGCAATCGAATATAGCCAGGTCGAAAAGCTGGACCGCTCCTGAAAACCGTCTAACTTATCAAACACTTTCAGGAAGATATCATGCGTAAAGTCCTCTGCTTTATCGCTGTCTTTCGTCATGGATAAGCAGCGCCGATAGACCTTATTTACATATCGGTTATAAAGTGTCTCAAAGCATTGGTTGGGTCGGCTGGTCAGGTATTGCCGAATCATTTCTTCGTCAGTTAATGAAGCATCCATAAGTAAAAATCAGCTTGTCTTGCCTGCAAATCCGGTCAAGCTGAACGTAATTCAGGTTAGTAATGAGCCTAGGACGGACACCCCCCCAATAAGATACTAAAAATATATTAAGTGGTATTTCAGATTGGTGGTTAACCACTAATAGTATCTATCTGTACTGATTCGAAAAAACAATTGACTGGAACTGGTAGCAACTTAAACTGGTATCTTATGTTGCGCCTGTAACTCACTGACTAGTATAAATAAGCAGTTATATCTAAAAAGCAGGCTTATACTCATTGCCTAGCAGATATGAATCAACCAGTTGCCAATATTGAATTACTAGTTCAGATCGCCAGCCAAACGGGACATCCCTATGCGGATGCTTATACTATTTGGGAAATATACCGCGCGTATCCAGATGCTTACTCAATTGTTGACACCGTGTTATGGGTTGCTCAGAATCAGGGAGTTTCCGTGGTGGATGCAATAAAGACGGTACAAGATATTGAAGAGCAGTTTGGCAGCTCTACTAACGGCGTATAGGAAGCCATCAAGCCATTACTAGAAGCAAGCAATTGGCAACATCTTGACTTGACAGGCAATGCCTAAAAGAAATTAATCTTTTTACGACAAAAGCGAATGCCCAGGTATGTATAAAGTAAAAGTATAACAGTCTCTAAAATGATTTGCATAGGGTGATTGCGTAACGTACTGCTCGAAATCGTTTTCACCCAGTGAACAAGAGCTGCGCAATAACATGTAAAGCCAAGTAAGAAACCGGCTATAACGAGTAAAGAAATACAGAGTCGATGTAGTCGTTCCAATACCATTGTTCAAAATTAATCATGTGTTTACGCTACTAAATTGCCTTTTCAGTCCTCAAAAAGCCATCCTAAATGAATACTTAGCAGGATTGAGGGTATAACAAGCGTATATAGATTTTATTTACCATAACTAATTAGCTCTCTTTGTTCAAAAATTGCCAGTTGTTGTTCATAGACTTTACCTATCCACAATCAGCCAGTAGCTGTTTTCGTAGGCAAGCAATCAGCTAATAGAGGCACTCCTATTCCGTATCTCTCCTTAGAAGCGATCATACGATTAAACTAGAAATTGTTTTAAATAAATAAGTGCAAACTTATGAGGTACAGAAGGGCTACTACTACACAAGGCCTTGTGCTTCAATAGCAATTCAAAATTAATAGAGTCCCCAAGCGCTAATAATAGAGACTATATAGCAGGCAGGTCTGACTTTAAAAACGGAGGTAATACTAATAAAACTGGTAAGGTTGAATAAGCTGCTCCCAGCCAAAAATATACCTGTTACTTTTTCCAGATCTCCAGTCTAACCCATTCATTAAGGCTCACTGCTCGGGCTTTTGCTGTCTACGATATACGCTAAAACGAAGGACTAAGCAGTTGATAATTAGGCGAATTAATCAGAAACAGTTTGGCTCTGGTTTTGCTAGCATTTACTTGAAACAAGCTAGGCAAACCTCATGAGAACGAAACAGTCAATACCAAAAGAGGTTTCCCTGATTTTGCATCGGCAAAGAAAGCGGCTCAGCGAATTGAATGCACTTGATAAGTGGACCGAACCTGAATTTGAAGAAATTATCCATTGCTCCACTGAGTGGGACATTCAAAAGCAAAGCTGGATATTTCCACTTCCAGCCATTGAAAAGTTAGCCTTTGATGCCAGAACTCCTGATAAACAGGCTCGGTCATTGCAGATGATTGCCAAATACATGAACCTCGACTCAACAAAATAGGTAACTTTTTTACTAACAATGCGTAGAAGAAACAATCCTTAATAGCGTAAACCTCTATTTACCAACATAAAATACCGTTAAATATATTTTTGATGTGATAATTTACTACATTGCATGTATCGACAACAAAAAACAACAATACCCTTATTTTAGTACACAATTCAGTACTTTAATTCACTACCTTCACCATGAACACTACCTTAACCGACGAAGAAACAATCCGACAGTATCTATTTAGTGAACCAAATCAATGTTTCGAGACTCTTTATAATCGATACGTAAACAAGATTTATCGTCAATGTTTGTCAATGACGAAAGATTCTGACAAAGCAGAAGACTTTACGCATGATATTTTCCTAAAAATGTTCGATAAGTTGAATGCCTTTCAGGAGCGATCCAGCTTCTCTACCTGGCTGTATTCAATTGCTTTCAACTACTGTTCAGATCAACTTCGGTTATCTAAACGATTCAACACGATTGCTATTAACTCAACCCTTGAGCAATCTATATCAGAGTCGAAAGAAGCCTATTTACATGAAGAGACGCTTCAATTAGTCAAACAAGCGCTCAGTATTCTGTCTGCCAATGAGCGAACAATACTGAAGCTCAAATATGAAGAAGGGAAAAGTATTGACGAAATTGCTCAATTGTACAGCCTAAAGACTAGTGCAGTAAAAATGCGTCTTAAGCGTGGGCGAGAAAAAGTACACCATTTTTGCTTACAACAATATTCGATCTAATATATTATTAGCACAGAGACTGAGAAAGAGTTGTAGGTTTTAACTTAGCTAACCAATTCTTTTTCGTTTCTCAGTACCTCTGTGGTTACTTGTTAGCTTTTCTGACAGAAGCCCCGATGTGCTCGATTCTCTCGGCACATCGGGGCTTCTACTTATCAGTCAATCGACTTTATATATTCTGTCTCTTCATTTCTTTTACAGCAAAGTCCGCAGCTCTGGCGGTCAGGGCCATGTAGGTCAGCGAGGGGTTTACGCACGAAGCTGAAACCATGCAGGCACCGTCTGTTACAAACACGTTTTTAACGCCATGAACCTGATTATTTGCATTCAGGATTGATGTTTTAGGGTCACGGCCCATCCGGGCAGTTCCCATCTCATGAATCGCCATTCCTAAGTAGGAGCCATTATCATAAGACTTAACATTTTTCAAGCCCGATGCCTCTAGCATTTCTTTGGCGTCGTTCATCATATCCACGCGCATTTTCTTCTCGTTCTCTTTCAGTTCAGCATCGAACACCACAAGCGGCATGCCCCACTTATCTTTTTCGTTTTTGTCGAGATACATGCGGTTTTCGTGGTAAGGCAACGTTTCGCCAAACCCACCCAGGCCCATCGTCCAGGGACCGGGTTTAGTCAGCTCTTCTTTATAGTCGGCACCAAAACTCATTTCGGCAATATTACGCTGCCAGCCAGTTCGGCTGCCTCCGCCCTGATATCCAAACCCACGTATATAATCACGTTTGTCGGTTCCTATATTCCGGTAGCGCGGCACATAAATCCCATTAGCCCGTCGGCCGATGTAATATTTATCCAGATCGCCCTCCCAAAGTCCCGATGCACCAGTACGGAAGTGGTGATCCATTAAGTTATGACCTAGTTCGCCTGAGTCATTACCAAAACCATTTGGAAAACGGTTCGATTTTGAATTGAGCAGAACGGATGTTGAGCCCAGCGTACTGCCACATACGAAAACTACTTTAGCATAATACTCCTTACTCTGGAGTGTAACTGCATCAACAATACGGACGCCCGTTGCCCGTTTTTTATTCTCGTCGTATAGGATCTCCGTTACAACCGAATCGGGCCGAAGCGTTAACCGACCTGTTTTAGCAGCCGGAGGTAATGTACACGATTGGGTACTGAAGTAGGCGCCATAGGGACATCCGAGTGAGCATTTATTACGGTATTGGCAAGGAGCACGGCCAACGCCTAGTTGAGCCTCCCCCGCTTTCGAGAGGTTGGCAACGCGACCTATTGTCATAACCCGGCCCGGAAAATTCTTTTCAATTCGCTTCCGAACTTCTTTTTCCACACAATACATTTCCATTGGTGGCAAAAATTCACTGTCTGGCAATTGGGGCAGGTTCAGTTTCTCGCCTGAAATCCCGACAAATTTCTCCACATACGAGTACCAGGGCGCAACGTCTTTATATCGAATTGGCCAGTCAATTGCGATGCCATCTTTCAAATTGGCCTCAAAGTCGATGTCGCTCAGTCGGTACGACTGTCGCCCCCACATAATAGATTTACCGCCAACAATATTAGGACGATACCAGTCGAATCGCTTGTCTTCTTTATACAGCGAGTCGGCGTCTTTCATCCAATAGGTTTCGGTCATTTCATTGTACGGGTAATCGCGGGCCAGCTTCGGGTGCGATTCCTTTTGCGCCATCGTCAGCCGACCATTGTATTTGGTCTGCCAGGGATCTTTCATGGCGTTTTCGTAGCCCGTTACGTGTTCGAGCTGATGGCCTTTTTCCAGCATCAGTACCCGTAATCCTTTTTCGGTCAGCTCTTTGGAAGCCCAGCCACCCGATATACCCGATCCGATGACAATGGCATCGTAGGTTTGTTCTTTTATGGAATCTATGTTAAGGTTCATGATCTTTTGAATGGATAATGAATAATGGAAAATTGATAATGGCTATGCAATAGCACACATCTCAATTCAATTATTCATTGTGCATTATTCATTATACATTAGAGCGCCCACGTTTTCTGGCCGGGTTTAAGGGTCATGCAGCCATTGAACTGGCCCGGTACAGGTAAGTATTCAAGCGCTTTTGTGGCTCCAATTTCCGATGTAAAATAGCCCGTTGTAGTCAGCTCTTTCATACGGAGGAAGAAAGGCTTATCATCGGTCATGGTCTGCTTTACCATTTCGTTTTTCTGCGCCGTATCTAATTCCACAAACCCTTTGCCGAATTTGGTTTTACTATCAGCATCCAGTTTGGCCAATCCGGCATAAAATTTCTCCTGATCGGCTTTCGGGTAGCAATCGCGCATGACACGCACAATGAACTTCTCGGCACCAGCGGACTTTGCTCCCGGAGTGCTGGTGGTTGGGATAATCACATCAGCCACTTCAGCAAGTAGGGTCTCCTGTTCAGCCGAAACAGCCATGCTTGGCCCGGTGTTGGTAATACGCCCCATAGCGCCTGCCAGTGTGGGCGCCGACAAGATGCCGCCCATCATCAGAGCCGCTTGTTGCAAGGCTTCTCTACGTTTCATAGGTATGTGAGTATTATGTTTAAATGTAAAAGGGGTAGAGGAATAAAATATCCTTATGCGATGGACATTAAACGTCAGAAGGCTAAAATACGAGTTACTTTTCAGATAAATAATATGTGTGGCAAAAAGGCGTAAAGCAGGGCCGAAATTTAAATTTCGGCCCTGCTTTACGCCTTTTTGCCACACATATTCCCGCTAAAATCTAAACAACTTATCTCATTCCTGAAAGATCAGATCCTGATACCAGAAGCCCGTGTCCCAACTACGGTCAGCATCATCGGTATGGCAATCTGTTCCGCCCGACAGGGTGTAGGTTCGCCGGACAATTTCGCCCCTGGAAAACCCAACAGGATTCGAAAAGATAGGTCCATCGTACACAAACGAATGGTACTCCCCATTTTCGCCACAAGGATCAACAGATTTAGGCAGGTCTTTCAATAAATCCAGATCCAGCTCACGGCCTACAAATTCGGCATTCAGTTGCTTTTCATTCACGCAGACAAGTACCGCCCGGAAACCCAGGTCAACAAATTCATGAATCAACTCAGTCGTGTTTCGCTGCCAGAGCGGGAATTCGCCGATTAGATTTACCCGACTCAACTGGGTTTCGCGATACTGCCGCAGATCTTCCAGGAAAATATCGCCAAAAATAGAGTGAGTCACTTCCTGCTGCCGAACTAGTTGTAACGCCTGATGCATGCGAGTATCGTAGGCTTCCATCGAAACATTGCCGGGTAACCGTAAGAGCTGCAAGGGCAATCCTAAACGATTAGCCTGAGCTTCCAGTAGATCGACACGAACGCCATGCATACTCACCCGTTCATGTTGATCATTCACCGATGTCAGTAGGCTTTGTATAGCCCACCGCTCCGACCGAAGGCTATGATACAACGCCAGCGCGGAGTCCTTTCCTCCGCTCCAGTTCATGATTGCCCGTTGATGGCTCATCGGAAATAAAATCCAGAAGGAGCAATTTCAGCCTTAACGGAATCAACCAGTGAACCACCATCTTCGTAACGCAACACATAGCCAGCCTGGGCATAGGACGGAATTACGCTGCCATAGACTCGCTTGGTTTGTGGATCGACCCCCAGTGCGCTAAACGAACGATTAACAAACACGCTGCCCGCCGATGTATTTGCATCCACAGTGAACCGGTATGTTTTGCCACTCAATATGTAATAAAACGTCCGCTTATCTGCACCAAGCGTTACCGAGCCAGGCACAGCTGAGAAGGTCAGGCGTTTCTCGACCAAACGACTTTGTGGATTAATCCGAACCATATCCTTACCGGCAAGAATCCACAGTCTGCTATCTCCATCAAGAGCAATCGGCTCGGGTGTAGTACCGAAATCTATTTTCTCTTTTACTGCATCCGTATTGGCATCGATAATCATCAGGGTTTTGTCGCCACTATACCCCGTACTACCCACAAATACTTCGGTTCCAACCAAAACCATCCGCTCGACACCTTTTACTGCTGGTATCTTTTTGGAAACGGTGCCGGTGTTCAAATCGACTACAGCGATATAGCCTGGGTCTTTATAGAAGGTTCCATTAGAGAAATCGCCCGAGACATCCCAGCAACTGATGTAGGCTTTGTTCGGACCGGCCTGAATTACCTGACGGGGGTTTTCGATATCTGGTGTTTTTAGCGTTGCGCGAGATACAAATGTGCCAGCCTCAACAATCTCAACTTTATCCTGCCCGGTTGTGCTGTTGTCCACCAGAATCAGCCCTTTACCGTTTACTTCTGTATAACCCTGTACTCCTCCGCTTAAGGCTAAGGAAGGATTGGCCGTTTGAAAAATATTAGTAGCAACCGTGTTACTGTTACGCGACAAAAACGAAACCGTTCCATTATTACTGGAGAAATTACCTGAATTCAAAATAAATACACCTGATTCATAGGGCATTAGTTCTGGATCGGAGGTTTTACAGTTCCAGACACTTAAGGCCACCAGCCCAATTGCAATTGATTTCGTCAATTGATTTTTCATGAATTATAAAGAAGGAAAATTGATAATGAGATTTATTGCCCAGTTTCGGCCCGGAAACGCGTTTCGACTCACTCCCAGTATCAGTGCATCGAATACATTATTGACTTGTCCCTGAATGCGAATCGGCGCTGGCCCTAGTTTAGCGGTATGCTCTAAAAGCACATTGGTTAGCATTACCCCTTTAAAAAACTGGCTATTGTCAAAGGTTATGTACCGGCGCGAATTGGCCTGCATTTGTACACTAAGGCGTGTTTGTCCATATTGTAAATATGTATTGAGCGTACCAGTGTGAATGGGCACATAGACCAACTGCTTCCCGATAACATCCTGAGAATAGGCGTTATAGGCTCGCTCCTGTGAGGAACGCGTTAGGGCGTAACCGAGCCGCAGTCCCATTCGCCAGATATTCTGTGCATAGGTCAAACTGGTGTTAAATTCGAACCCTCGCGCAACGACTAATTGCAGATTTTCGACATGGTAATTGGTAGTCGGATTCCAATATGTCCAGTTATCAACCCGGTTATGGTAGCCTGTTAACTCTGCAGTTAGGTTAACCCGATCAGACAAGGATGCATTTGCGGCCAAGCCAGCTTCGAAATTCAGCCCACTTTCAGGCAACAGATTTGGGTTGCCTAACTCAATCCAGTAGCGTTCATTCAAAGTTGGTACGCGGTAATTTCGACTTATCGAACCCTTGGCAGTGAGCTTAAATCGACTATGCTGAACAAGTTGGTATTCAGCCCCAAGCGAAGGCGTAAGCGGTGGATTAAACCGCATTACAAACGCTTGCCGAATATTAGCTGACACTAACCAACGTGTTGTTTGAAAACGTAGTAGCGCATATATATCCCCCCGATCTTCCTGAATTAGTTGTCCACCATAGCCATCCGTTCGGGTACGGTAATGCGACCACTCGCCCCCAATCCGTAGGTTCAGTTGTTTGGTATTCGTTGATACGAGCGAAAACTCACGCTCGGCCCGACTAATAAGCCGCTCCGTTTCGGTATGGCTTGGCGTATCGAAGTTGCCTTTCGCATAGTCCAGCACATCGCGAATCCAGCCTACCCGGAAAGTCATACGATTCGCTTCATAAGTAGCCAGCAGTCGCGCCGATTTCGTTCGGGTACGTTCCCGGGCTATGGTATCCTGGGGAGTAATAATCAGGTCATTGTCGGTCAACCAGGCATTGACTGAAATTTGCCGACCACTTTTATGGAGAAAATAAAGATCCTGTATGAATCCACGTTGCGCCGTTGTCGAGGGTTCCAGAAAATAATGCTGCCGTTCGGTGTACGGATAGTCGTTACTGAACTGGTTTAGATACGCAAACGTCTTACCCGACAGTTTCCAACTCTGCCCCAATGCCGATGCATAGCGAATACCTAGCTGCATCTTATTATTCCGAAAACTAGCAAACTGTTGACCAGTCGTTGCTCGTACGCCTGATTGCCAGCCGGGAGTACTGCCGAGGAGAATACTCCCTCCTACCGCATCGGAACCAACTGTGCTGGCCGAGGAACCATATTGAACGGCTAACCGATCGAAACCGGCAACGGGTAGGGTAGAGAAATCCGTCTGGCCAAGATTAGGCTGGTTGATATTGATACCATTCCAAAGTACGGCGGTATGATTGGCCGATGTACCGCGAAAGGCAACCGTAGCCAATTGTCCGGGCCCATAGTTTTTAAAGGCCAAAGGTGTATTAAGCGCTAATAGATCGGTTAAGGAGCCAAATCGAAATTGAACTAGCGTTATTGAATCAATACGCTGAAGTTTCTGGCCCGCCAGGAACCGTTCGGGTGCAATAGCACGCACAGTTACTGCCGATAGCGACACAACTGTTCCCAACTGATTCCTAGACGTGACCCTAGAGGAATCCGTTTGTGCGAAACCGGTATGACCTATTAACAGGCCAGTAACCAGAATCAGTACCCACCAATGAAGGGCTTGTTTTACCACTATAACTTCTGAACAAATTGTGCGTCAACAGCACGCGGTTGGGGCGTTTCCTCCGAACACCAGAACAACGGATGGTCTTTGGCAGGTCTCCTGACTCGTCTCGTCGGCTCTGGCCTTCCCATACTGATAATCAGCACAGTGGCTACGAAGAATGAACCGATTTTTAATGGACAATGAATAATGATCAATGTAAAATGGCTGTAACACCATTATTCACTCTACATTATAAATTATACATTCAATAAGACTTACAGTTGCGGGGACAGTGTTGGCGTTGCACCAACTTCCCTTTTAAGCCTTGAAAGTCGCTATGAAGCGACATAAGGCACCAAAAACTCAGGGCAAAGGTAGGGGAATTTAAACACAGAGACACAGAGTACAAAAAGAAATCTGTCAGGCAAACCCTCTCAGTGTACTCCGCTCCTCTGTGTTCAAGTACGTTTAAAACCCGTCGGCTTTTATTTCTTTCTCGGTAACGGTTCCGTATTTTTTCACTTTATCCCGAATAGTTTCAGCCTTACCGACCAACACGAATTGGAGGTTATTTTTCGGGAAATATTGATCAATGATCTGGCGCGTTTTAGCCACGGTTAACCCATCAACATTCTTCTGAAAGTTATTGATAAACGATTCATCAAAGCCCAGGCTGAACATATCCGTCAGCAGATTTGATAGCTCACTAGCGGATTCGTATTTCGGTGGAAAGTCTGCTTTAACGTAGTTTTTAGCCGATGCGAGCGTCTTTTCGTCGATGCCCGTTTTATGCAGGCTATCAAGCACCTGCAACGCCATATCAATGGCCTGCGTGGTGGTACTGACTTTAGTAAATGTCGAAATGGCAAAAGTACCGCTCTTACGATACGTACCGAAACGGCTGCCTGCACCATAGGTCAGACCTGAATT
Source organism: Spirosoma sp. KCTC 42546 (assembly GCF_006965485.1). Taxonomy (NCBI): domain Bacteria; kingdom Pseudomonadati; phylum Bacteroidota; class Cytophagia; order Cytophagales; family Cytophagaceae; genus Spirosoma; species Spirosoma sp. KCTC 42546. The sequence goes on along the minus strand of NZ_CP041360.1, from coordinate 413,439 downwards.
TACGCGCAAAGCATCGTTCAGCCAGGAGGTAAATCGTCCACCCAAAATTGTATTAACAACGGTTACTGGAATAAAATCTGGATTACTCTGCGTGATGCCTTTACCCCCAATCAAAAAGGTTGTTTCACGGGCATCATCCTTGTTCACTAATAAAACCCGATTCTTATCGAATGAGAACGTTGGCTCTGTCAGGGCAGGTGATGTTGCGGCTGCCGTTTTCCAGTTTCCAAACAAGTCGGTGATCCGTTTTTTCATTTCCGCCGTCGTAAAATCGCCCACGATAGCGATCGCAGCCCGGTCGGTGGTGTAGTTTTTCTGGTAGAACTGCCGGGCATCGGATGCCGATACGGCCGACACTGAGCTTGGTGTACCTGTGAGTGGATTGGCATAGGGGTGCCCCTCGTACACAAACCGATTGAAATAGGAGTTAATCACTCCACGCGGGCTTTCTTTCTGTTGCGTTAACTGAAGCAGTTGCCGTTGTTTATATTTATCGAATTCAGCCTGATCGAAGGTTGGCTTGGTAATAACATCCTGGATAATATCGAACAGTAAATCCTGATCTTTTACGGCAAAAGAGGCCGTTAGTTTAGCAACTTCTTTTCCTGCATAAGTATCGACGCTGGCCCCAACATATTCAGTCTTTTCTTCCAATTGGGCTTTCGTGTATTTCGAGCTCCCAAATAAGAGAGCTTCAGCCGTCATATTGGCTACGCCATAGCGGGTTCCATCCTGCACAGCACCTGCATCGAATACCGCCGAAATATTGATCAGCGGCACTTCATGCTGCTCCATCAAATAAACCGTCAGGCCATTCTTAAGCTTAAATTTCTGATAGGGCGGCACCTTGAAGGTTTGTGCCAACGACGCGCTCACGATAAGTAGAGCGGTGATAAGGGTAAGTATAGATTTCATATAGCGAAACCTATAAGGCTTAAACAACCGCAACGGCGGCCCAGCTTATAGGTTTGGGTTAGCTGTTTATAATTAATTGTTTTTAGCAGGGTTGTTCTTAGGCTCTGGCAGTAGATACCCAACAGTTCGATTGCGGGCTGTCAGATACGTTTTAGCTACCCGCTGTACGTCTTCTTTAGTTACTTTTTCATACAGGGCGGGCGCTTCGTATAGTTTTTTATAGTCGCCGAAAAACAGTTCATATGTGCCCAGCGAATTTGCCTTCCCATTGATGGTTTCCATGGTACGATAAAACTCCATCAATTTCTGATTCTTCAGCTTTTGCAGTTCTACATCCGTAATTCCCTCATTAATTACCTTATCAATCTGATGAAGTACCGACCGTTCTAACTGCTCCGCCGAAATACTACTGGCGGCAATGGCATAGATCGAAAACAAACTTGGATCGAACGACTGATCCATATTAGTGAACACCCGCGATGCAACAGTCGAGTCCAGCACCAATGACTTCACTAAACGCGACGAATTTCCCGAACTCAATACGCCACTAAGCAGATCGAGGGCATAGTAATCGGGGTGGCGCGTGGCGGGGGTATGATAAGCCAGCAGAATATTGGGTGTCGCCACATCTTTATAGGTCGTTGCACGCCGTTCTCCGTTTTGGGGAGGCTCGACTGTGCGTAAGCTATCCGGTAGTTTCTGGGCTGGAATCGATTCGAGGTACTGTTCGGCTAGTTTCTTCACCTGAGCTGCTGTTACGTCGCCAACCACAACGGCTACCGCATTATTGGGCGAATAATAGGTCTTGAAATATTTTTCCAGATCTGCCTGCGTCCATTTTTTGATATCCGATTCAAAGCCAATCACCGGGAACATGTATGGATGCTCCACAAAAGCTACGGATTGCACCAATTCGTTAATAACCCGATAATTACTGTTTTCCAGACCAGTACTCCGCTCCGATAAGACAACCCCTCGTTCGCTTTCAACCATTTTGGGATCAATGGCCAAATCCCGGATACGATCGCCTTCGAGGTCAAAAATTGTTTCGAGGGCTCCGCTCTGAAACCAGTCTGTGTACACTGTTGTATTTTCGGTGGTGTAGGCATTGTTCGACCCCCCGTTGGCTTCCATAACACGGTCAAACTGCTTAGGCCCGTATTTTTTTGCGCCATTGAACATCATGTGCTCAAAGAAATGAGAGAGTCCCGTGATACCGTGGACTTCATTACGCGAACCGACTTTCCAGAATGAGTAGAAATTGGCATTAGGGATCGAATGGTCTTCGAGGACCATGAATTTCATGCCATTTTTGAGCGTAAACGTCTGCACGTCTTCCGGCTTGGGTTTATTCTGCGCCAGCCCAATGCCAGCCGCAAACGTTAACCCGACCAGCAGCCCGATTCGTTTGTTCATGAGTAGAGTTTTAAATGGGAAATCTAAAATTACTGGCGAAATAGGGTATTGCCAAAAATGATGCAATGGTAGTTGGTTAACAGACACGTCATAAACTCTCTGTGTTGCTTTCTACTCGATGAAACGGATTAAAAAAATAAAATTCGAGTTGCTTGCATATTTAATTTTCTTACATATATTCGTACTACAAAATTGGGCGATAAGCCTTTGGCATTTATGGAACCAGTCAGTAGTGAGTTTTTACGGGGAACGTTGAAGACAATTGTATTAAAACTGCTCTCCGAACAAGATAAAATGTACGGTTACCAGATTACACAGGCCGTTAAAGAGCGTACTCATGGTGAGCTGACGCTGACCTTCGGGGCGCTCTATCCAGTTCTTCATAAGCTGGAGCAGGAAGGCTTATTGATAAACGAGTCCATTGAGGTGGACGGCCGCCTACGTAAATATTACTCCTTAACAGACAGCGGCACACAAATGGCCATTCAGAAGATCTCTGAATTTGAGCGATTTGTCGACTACATGCAGCAGTTATTTCAAACACCTCCGAATCTGGCTTTTGGCAATTAACTTAATCCTGTACGTTTATGGAAAAGCTAACTCCCCAACAAATAGACCATATCCACAAGTACCTGCTCCAAAGTGGTCTCTCTGACGAACTGCTTACTGAACTTCTCGACCATCTTGTGTGCGAAATTGAACACTATCTGTGGATCGGCCTCCCGTTTGAGTCAGCCCTCGAAAAAACCCTGATGGATGCCAATGCCGACTCGGTTCAAAAACTTCGTAAACTCTATCAGCGAGAGTTAGCCTTTTCAGATGCCCAGCTTGCAGAAGCCAGTTTAGATGATATTCTATTTCAGTTTCGCAATAAATCATACGGAGCCTATTCATTGCGACAATCCTATCAGAAAACGTTAGTATATGCACTTTTCGGAGCCTTAGGGCTTGGCCTTATGATGGTGGCCTTACTGCATTTGATCAGCCAGCGAACCTGGTCCTATTGGAGTCCGTGGGGAATGGTCTGGATAGTTGGTGTTGGAGCCGTCACAATAGCCGTAGTCATGTATTTCCTACAACAGGAACGATGGGAGCCCGTGCCCAACCGCAAGGCGAGTGAACGTTATGGTTTATAACGCATGATTTGTAGTTTTATAGCCCAACCTAGAACTACAAATCTATATGACCCCATCACTCTGGTCGCTCAGTGGCCAACGTGCTCTTGTAACGGGCGGAACCAAAGGAATTGGCGAAGCCATTGTTCGGCAATTTCTGGACCTCGGCGCATCTGTTTTTATTATCGCACGAGATAATGAGTTGCTTCAACAACAGTTGACTGATTACCAGCAACAAGGCCACACAGTTGATGGCCTAGCCGCCGATGTGAGCCAGCCGGGCACCGCAGTTCAAATTATGGAGATTGTCCAGAAAAAGTGGGGGCATTTGGATATTCTGATCAACAACGCCGGAACGAATATCCGTAAGCCTACAGCTGAGTATAGCCCTGCCGAGTACGACTACATACTGAATACCAACTTGCGGTCGGCCTACGAAATGAGTCAGGCGGCCTATCTATTGCTTAAGGCATCCAGCAAGGGCGGCAAACTTGTGATGGTCTCATCCGTATCGGGTTTAGCCCATACCAGTAGCGGATCATTATATGGTATGACTAAAGCGGCCATGCTCCAGCTAACCCGCAATCTGGCTGTTGAGTGGGCCCCTGATGGCATTCGGGTAAATGCGGTTGCACCCTGGTACATAAAAACACCCCTGGCAACACCTGTACTCACTAATCCAGAAAAACTAGCTGGCATTCTGAAACGCACACCCATGAACCGCGTCGGCGAGCCGGAAGAAGTAGCTTCTGTAGTGTCGTTTTTATGTATGCCTGCCTCTGGCTATGTCAGTGGACAAACTATTGCGGCAGATGGTGGCCTAATGGCCTGGGCTTATTAAAGCCCAGCCACCATAGCTTTCATCTTCGCCATTGCCGTTTTTGTGACAGTCAGCGCATCCTGTGCATAATAGTCTTTATTGAAAACCTCCAGCGAGACAACGATAGGTTGATCAGTTCGTTTAATGAGTTTCAATGTCTCCCGAATAGGCGCAACACCATCACCCGGAAATACACGATCCGCATCAACTATTTTTTCACGGGTGAAATTGGCCGTATAGTCATTCACGTGGAATACTTCAATAGCCGATTTTCCCACCAGCGGAAGCATCGTATTACCTGAACCACCTTTGTAGAGGTGATAAATATCCAGCAACACCCTGGCAGAGGGGTGACCACTCTCAATTGCCACGAACATAACCTCACTCAACCGGCTTAGATTAGGCGAAAAACCCCATAGCTCCAATTGAGGAACAACACCCGTTTTATCGCCTATTTCCAGAATCGCACGATATCGTTCGGCCGCTTTATATAAATCAACTTTAGGACTACCTGGCGACTGCGCCCCAATTGGCGGAGTTGCCACTCGTTTGCATCCTACTTCGGCCAGCATTTCCATCTCACTCTTCAATTGAGCGAGCCCTTTGGCGCGAGCCGCTTCATCGTCAATGATCCAGGGCGCAAAACCAATCGCATTTTCAACTTTTATACCGTTATCTGCCAGGACCTTTCGGGCTTCAGCCGTCGTTCCACCGTTTTTAAGATAGGTCTGTAGTGTCTCAATCCATATTTCGACGGACCGAAATCCCGCCTTGGAAGCAGCTTCCAGTTCCTTAACAAATCCAAGCTTATGCCCTCGAATCGTACTCATGTTCAGGCAAATCGTAAAAGGAGACTGAGCGGTTGGCGCAGGCATGGCTTGCAGCGAATTAGTCGAGAGGGTTGCGCCTACAGAGGCAGTCAGGGCTGCCAGCGTTTGACGACGAGTTACAGATTGAGACATGAACGGTAAAGAATTCGAGCGTTTTGCGATAATACTAGTTAAATGAAGAAAATGGGTAAACCTACTGTATAGGGCAATTTTAAAAATCCTTCATTTCAAGCGTTAATTCGTCCCAAAGTCGCATAGCGACTAAATGTTTGTAGCACATGAATCGGCTACCCTTTTTTCTGGTCGCATAGCGACCAAACCAATAAATCACCGTCTAATCCGTATGCCAAACACCTACACCCAAATCTACTTACACACCGTTTTTGCGGTCAAACACCGCTACGGACTTATTCAATCAGCCTGGAAAGAAGATTTATACCGCTACATGACTGGCATTATTCAGAATCAAGGGCATAAGCTCCTTTCCATTAACGGAATGCCCGATCATATCCACGCTTTTATTGGCATTAATCCCAAACAATCCATTTCTGACTTGATGCAGGATTTAAAAGGTGATTCATCGAAATGGATTAATGACAAGCGATTAGTAAAAGGGCATTTCGAATGGCAAACGGGCTATGGAGCTTTCTCTTATAGCCACTCTCAAATTGATGAAGTCGTCCAATACATTAGCAACCAGAAAGAACATCATAGAAAGCGAACGTTCCTAGAAGGATATACGGCGTTTTTAAACAAATTCAATGTGCCTTATGACGAGCGATACATATTCAATCAGATAGAATAAGTCATCATTCCGTCGCTACGCGACTAGAAGTGCGCGGTGATGATTTTGCTACAAACATTAGGTCGCTACGCGACCGAACGAGCAACGTCGCTCATTATTCAGGCTATAGAAATGAGCTAGCTTAGTCGCGTTAGCGACGGCATGTTTGTGGAAAATCATAAACATATCATAATTGTTTAGTCCCAAAGCGACCAAACAATTTATTGCCCAAGGCTTTCCGAAACACACATCAACATCTCCACAAAACTTTCTTTAAAATAAATTTTCCATTTCTGCTAATTATTCTCTACTTTTGCAGTCCCAAACTCGGAACATCGAGTCTAACGACATACGAGGGTGAAGGTCCGCAAGGAAACCACATCTGACTTTTTGGCAAACAATCCTTGCATTGCATGGCTTTGTATGCCTCTGAAGGTCAGGTGCAGCGCACCCGACCTTTTTTTATGTTGTTTTTTGGCTGATTGTTAAGCAGATATAGGATTCATTCAAATATTTGTCTAATTTTGCGGCCCGATTCGGAAGGTCCGATACGGAAAATGAGTACCTATTTTTTACCTGCTTACTTTAAACAAACACAAATGTCTGGTTTAATTGGCAAGAAAATCGGGATGACCAGCGTGTACAATGCGGACGGGCAGGCTCTGGCATGTACAGTGATTGAGACGGGTCCCTGTGTTGTAACCCAAGTTCGTAGCGTCGAGAAAGATGGCTACACAGCTGTGCAGCTGGGTTATGGCGACAAAAAAGAAAAGCACAGTAACAAGCCTGAGTTGGGCCACTTCAAAAAAGCTGGCACCACACCTAAGCGCAAACTGGTTGAATTCAAAGAATTCGAGAAAGAGCTGAATTTAGGTGAAACCCTCACGGTAGCCGACGTATTTGCAGAAGCTGACTTCGTTGACGTAGTTGGAACAGCAAAAGGTCGTGGTTTCCAGGGCGTTGTGAAACGTCATGGATTCGCTGGGGTTGGCGGTCAAACGCACGGTCAGCATAACCGGGGTCGTCACCCAGGTTCGATCGGTGCCTGTTCGTTCCCATCGCGCGTGTTCAAAGGTCTTCGTATGGCTGGCCGGATGGGCGGTAACCGCGTAAAGGTGCAAAACCTGCGCGTATTGCGTGTTCTGCCTGAGCAAAACCTGCTCGTTGTTAGCGGTTCGATTCCCGGAGCCAAAAATTCATACGTTATTATTGAGAAATAGGCCATGGAAGTAATCGTATATAACAGCAAGGGCGTAGACACAGGCAAAAAGGTCACCCTTCCGGAGGAGGTTTTCGGAATTGAACCGAACCAACACGCGATTTACCTCGACGTGAAACAATACCTGGCTAATCAACGTCAGGGAACGCACAAAGTGAAAGAGCGCGCTGAAAATGCACACTCGACTCGCAAACTGAAGAAGCAAAAAGGTACGGGCGGTGCTCGCGCTGGTAGTGCCAAATCACCCGTATTCGTGGGTGGTGGTACAATTTTCGGACCTCGCCCCCGGGATTATAGCTTCAAACTGAACAAAAAAGTGAAATCACTGGCTCGCCAGTCGGCTTACGCTGTAAAAGCAAAAGCTGAGAAGATTTCAGTTATCGACAGCATCACGCTGGAAGCTCCCCGCACCAAAGATTACATTCAATTCCTGAATGATCTGAACCTAACGGGTCGTAAAACGCTGCTCATTCTGCCCGACGTAAATACAAATGTTGTATTGTCGAGCCGGAACGTGCAGAAAGCGAAGGTGACCACAGCTTCGCAGGTGAATACCTACGATCTGATGAATGCCGATCAACTGCTCATCAGCGAAGAAGCGCTGTCAACCATCCAAACGTTGTTCGAAAAATAATCATGAGCGTACTGAAACGACCAATCGTCACTGAAAAAATGACGGGCCTTAACAAGCAAGGGAAGTATGCTTTTGAGGTTGAACTAAAAGCCAACAAACTCGAGATCGGCAAAGCCATCGAGAAAATGTACGGCGTAAACGTTGAGGCTGTCAATACTTTCCGGGTTTACGGAAAAAAACGCAGCAAGAACATCAACGGACGTGTTGTATCGGGCAAGACCCCAACCACTAAGAAAGCAATTGTTACGGTGGCAGAAGGCGAAGTAATTGATATCTACGCTGACCTGTAAACCGAGCCTTGCTCTACCAATTAATCAGTCATGGGAGTTAAAAAACTAAGACCAATAACGCCGAGTACACGTTTTCGCGTGGCACCCGACTTTGCGGAAATAACAGCCTCCAAGCCAGAGAAAAGTCTGCTGGAGCCCATCAAGAGAACCGGCGGCCGCAATAACGAAGGTCACCGCACTATGCGCTACATTGGAGGAGGTCATAAGCGGAAATACCGTATTATTGATTTCAAGCGCGACAAAGTCGGCCAACCTGCCGAAGTTTTGACTGTAGAATACGATCCAAACCGCACGGCACGCATCGCTCTGGTGCAATACGTTGACGGTGAGAAACGCTACATCATCGCCCCTCAAGGCATTGTTGTCGGTCAGACGATTCAGTCAGGCGAAGGGTCGACACCAGATGTTGGTAACGCATTACCACTGGCTCTGATGCCAATCGGTACAATCGTTCACAATATCGAGTTGACACCTGGTAAAGGTGGCGCAATGGCTCGCTCAGCTGGTACCTACGCACAATTGGTTGGTCGTGAAGATAAGTACGCTATCCTGCGTCTTCCTTCGGGCGAAACCCGCCGGGTATTAAGTGCTGGTATGGCAACGGTTGGTTCGGTATCAAACCCCGACCATATGAACGTTGTCGTAGGGAAAGCAGGCCGTAGCCGTTGGTTAGGCCGTCGCCCACGTGTTCGTGCCGTTGTCATGAACCCTGTCGATCACCCAATGGGTGGTGGTGAAGGCCGGGCATCCGGTGGTCACCCACGTTCACGCAATGGCCAGTTCGCCAAAGGTCAGAAGACCCGCAACAAGAACAAGGCATCTGAAAGCATGATTATTAGCCGACGCAAAAAGTAACAGATAACAATGGCACGTTCACTCAAAAAAGGCCCATATATTGATTTCCGTCTGGACAATAAGGTTCAGACCCAGAATGATTCGGGCAAGAAATCGGTCATCAAAACCTGGTCGCGTCGTTCGATGATTTCGCCGGATTTCGTAGGCCATACCTTCGCTGTTCACAACGGCAACAAGTTTATCCCGGTTTATGTAACGGAGAACATGGTAGGTCACAAGCTCGGTGAATTTTCACCAACGCGTAACTTCCGGGGACACACCGCAAAGAAAGACAAGGGCAAACGATAAATCCAGCATGGGGCAGAGAGCAAGGAGCATGGTATTGTAAAAAACCGAGCGCTGAGCACCGAGCACCGAGCCATAAAAAAAATGGAAGCAGTAGCGAGACTTAAAGATGTGCCCACGTCGCCCCGTAAGATGCGGTTAATCGCCGACCTGATTCGTGGTCAGCGCGTTAGCCGGGCGTTGGGTCTATTAAAATATCAGCCACAGGCTGGTGCCGATGTATTGCAGAAAGTGCTTTTATCGGCCGTTGCCAACTGGCAACAGAAAAATGTAGATGAGCGCATAGAAGACGCTGATCTGTATGTAAAAACGATTTTTGTTGACGGAGGTCCGATGCTGAAGCGTCTGCGTCCAGCTCCACAAGGTCGTGGTCACCGGATTCGGAAACGGTCCAACCACATTACTATTGTAGTTGACAGCGCAGCGCAATCTGTACTGGAATCAGCAGAAACCCCTGAAAACGAACAATAATTAGGAAATGGGACAAAAAATAAATCCAATTGGCCTGCGACTTGGTATTGTTCGGGGCTGGGAATCGAGCTGGTACGGCGGCAAAGAGTTTGCAGATAAACTTGTTGAAGACGAGAAAATCCGCAAATACGTAGCAGCCCGTATTCCGAAAGGAGCCATTGCTCGGGTAGTTATCGAGCGTACCCTGAAGCGGGTAACCCTTACGATTCACACAGCCCGTCCGGGTATTGTAATCGGTAAAGGCGGTGGCGAGGTCGACAAGATCAAAGAAGAGCTGAAAAAGATCACGGGCAAAGATGTTCAGATCAATATCTTCGAAATCAAACGGCCAGAAATCGATGCTAAATTGGTTGGCGAAGCTATCGCTCAGCAGTTACAGGCTCGTATTTCGTTCCGTCGTGCTATGAAGCAGGCTATCCAGTCCGCTCTCCGGGTTGGTGCACAAGGTATCAAAGTAAAAGTATCGGGTCGTTTAGGTGGTGCTGAAATTGCCCGCTCAGAGCAGTACAAAGAAGGTCGCGTGCCTCTTCATACACTCCGTGCCGACATCGACTATGCTATCTCTGAAGCCCAAACCGTTTACGGCAAAATCGGCATCAAAGTGTGGATTTTCAAAGGTGAAGTTTATGGCAAGCGCGATCTATCGCCATCAGCTATGATGAGCCAGGCACAAGCCGGAGAACGTACAGCATCTGCTAACGACCGTGGCGATCGTCGGGGCCCTCGTGGCGACCGTGATGGCAACGACCGTGGTGGTCGTGGTCGTGGAGACCGCGGTGGTAACGATCGGGGAGGTCAGGGTGGCAATCGCGGTGGCGCTCCAGGTGCCAATCGTGGTGGCGGCCAGGGCGGTAACCGGGGCGGTGGCCAAGGTGGCAACCGTGGTGGTGGACCAGGTGGACCAAGACGATAAACTTGAAAAGTTAGTTTGACGTTTGAGGTTTGAAGTTCGGTGTTCAACAAGATTTCCTGACATTAACTACAAACGTCAAACTGCAAACGGCAAACTGATTAAAGAGCTATGTTACAGCCAAAAAGAACTAAATTCCGTAAACAGCATAAAGGAAGGATTCCAGGTATCGCATCGCGCGGTCATGAGATTTCTTTCGGTACGTTCGCGATTAAATCATTGGAGCCGGGTCGGATCACTGCCCGCCAGATTGAAGCCGCTCGTATTTCCGTAACCCGGGCCATGAAACGTGAAGGCCAGGTTTGGATTCGTATTTTCCCAGACAAGCCGATCACTAAAAAGCCGGCTGAAGTACGGATGGGTAAAGGTAAAGGTGCTCCCGAATATTGGGTAGCCGTAGTGAAACCCGGCACGATTATGTTCGAAACAACAGGTGTTGATTTAGCAACGGGTATGGAAGCCCTTCGCTTAGCGGCTCAGAAGTTGCCCGTTCGGACGAAGTTTGTAGTCCGGCGCGATTATCAGGAGCAAGGCGCAGAGTAGATCCCTAAGCGACGAACAAGATGAAAAAAGAAGATTTGAAAGGATTGTCGGCGGATGCCTTGCGTACTGAAATCGGTGCGGAACAGGATCGCCTGCTGAAACTGAAGTTTGCACATGCCGTATCTCCAATCGAGAACCCCATGCGCATCCGCGAGAGCCGCAAACGGATTGCTCGCCTGCATACAGAACTGACAGTTAAATCGCGGCAAGCCTAATAAGACACGACGATGGAAGAGCAACAAGCACCAGCACCGCAGGAGGAAGTATCAACCCCAGCGGCAGCAGCAACAGAACAGCCGAAAGCAGCCGCTCCAGCAACGAGCGAAGCGAAATCGGCATCGGAGCGTAACGCACGTAAAGAGCGTATCGGGCGGGTGACCAGCAATAAAATGCAGAAAACCATTACAGTTGCGATTGATCGCAAAGTGAAACACCCGATGTATGGCAAGTTCATGAACAAGACCAAAAAATTGACGGTTCATGACGAGAAAAATGAGTGTGGTATCGGCGACACAGTTCGTGTTATGGAAACCCGCCCATTGAGCAAAAATAAACGTTGGCGGTTAGTCGAAATCATCGAAAAAGCGAAGTAAGCCATGGTACAGCAAGAATCAAGATTAGGAGTAGCCGATAACAGTGGCGCAAAAGAAGTGCTGGTTATCCGAGTCCTGGGCGGTACGGGCAAACGGTATGCATCGGTCGGTGACAAGATTGTCGTGACAGTGAAGCAAGCCCTGTCGTCCAGCAGTATGAAAAAAGGTACGGTTTCGAAAGCCGTGGTTGTTCGGACAAAAAAGGAAGTACGCCGGAAAGATGGTTCGTACATCCGTTTCGAAGACAACGCAGCTGTGTTGCTCAACAACAACGATGAGCCGCGTGGCACTCGGATTTTCGGTCCTGTAGCCCGCGAATTGCGCGAGAAGCAGTTTATGAAAATCGTATCGTTAGCCCCAGAGGTATTGTAAGCAATGGAGAAGAAAATAACGCTACCGACACACAAATTCCACATCAAGACGGGCGATACGGTCGTTGTGATTGGTGGAAACTCGAAAGGGCAGCGCGGAGTAGTGAAAGAAGTAATTGTAGAGAAAGATCGTGCCCGTGTTGAGGGTGTGGCTATGATTACCAAGCACTTGAAGCCAACGGCTTCTAACCCGCAGGGAAGCCTGGAAAAAACGGAAGGATCAATCCACATCAGTAACCTGAAATTAGTTGATCCCGCCACCGGCGAACCTACCCGCACGGGTCGTAAGTTGAACGACAAGGGCAAGCTGCAACGCTTCTCTAAGAAGACGGGCAACTTCATCCCAGATGTTCGTAAATAACCTTAAGCAGGTCTAAGAAAATGGCAACGCCAAGACTGAAAGAAAAATATTTAAATGAGGTCGTACCTCAATTGAAAGACAAGTTCCAGTATAAGTCGATCATGCAAGTGCCGCGTCTGAGCAAAATTGTCATCAATAAAGGTATCGGAGCCGCTGTCGCCGACAAGAAGTTGGTTGATGTAGGCGTCGAAGAACTAACGACCATCACGGGTCAGAAAGCCGTTGCGACTATGTCGAAAAAGGCTGTATCTAACTTCAAACTGCGGGAGAAAATGCCCATCGGTGCGAAAGTGACACTACGTGGTGAGAAAATGTATGAATTTATGGATCGCCTGACAACGGTTTCGTTGCCCCGCGTTCGTGACTTCAAAGGCATTAGCGACAAAGGGTTCGACGGTCGTGGTAACTACACGTTCGGCGTGCAGGAGCAGATTATCTTCCCAGAGATCAGCATCGACAAAGTAGCCCGTATTTCGGGGATGGATATCACGTTTGTGACATCTGCCAACACGGATACTGAAAGCTACGAGCTGCTGAAAGCAATGGGTATGCCGTTTGCTAAGAGTGGTAAATAATAACCGACACAAAGGCTAAAACAATGGCAAAAGAATCAATCAAAGCACGGGAACGGAAACGCGAAGCGTTAGTTGCCAAATATGCTACGAAACGGGCCGCTCTGAAAGCTGCCGGTGATTACATCGGTCTGGATAAGCTCCCTAAAAACGCATCGCCCGTTCGTCTGCACAATCGTTGCAAACTAACCGGTCGTCCACGGGGCTATATGCGCAAATTTGGTATTTCGCGGGTAACCTTCCGGGAAATGGCATCGGCGGGTAAAATTCCAGGTGTAACAAAAGCAAGCTGGTAATTCCAGATTCCATTTCTCTTTGTAATTCAGTTTCCGTAATTTTGCGAACTTTCTCAAAAACAGAGGTTTGCAAGTAACGCAACGCTAAGAATGAATACAGATCCAATAGCAGACTTTCTAACCCGCGTTAGAAATGCCATCCGGGCCAAGCACCGGGTTGTGGAAATACCTGCTTCCAACATAAAAAAAGAAATTACCAAAGTTTTGTACGACAAAGGGTTCATCCAGAACTATAAGTTCGACGATAGCACTCCTCAGGGCATCATCAAAATAGCCCTGAAGTACAATCCAACAACGAAGCAAAATGCGATCGTTGACCTGCAACGGATCAGCCGGCCAGGCTTACGTCAGTATCGGGGAGCCGATAACCTGCCACGTATTTTAAATGGCCTGGGTGTTGCTATCATCTCGACCTCTAAGGGCGTGATGACCGATAAAGAAGCCAAGACGCTGAACGTTGGTGGAGAGGTATTGTGTTACGTATATTAATCCGAACTGAACGATGTCACGCATAGGTAAGAAACCCATCGCCCTACCCAGCAACGTAACGTTGTCTGTCGACGACCAAAACGTCGTAACGGTAAAAGGGCCTAAAGGCACCCTGTACCAAACGGTTGACCCGGACATTTCGGTGGCAATCGAAGACGGTCATATCCAAGTATCCCGTCCAACGGAGCAGAAACGCCATAAAGCACTGCACGGTCTGTATCGTTCGCTGGTTAGCAACATGGTACAAGGCGTAAGTGAAGGCTTTAAACTTAACCTCGAAGTTATTGGGGTAGGTTACAAAGCATCGGTCGCCAATAATGTTCTTGAATTGCAACTTGGCTACTCACACAATGTGTACCTGGCAGTTCCAGAAGAAATTAAGGTAACGGCTGTTACAGAAAAAGGTCAGAACCCGAAAGTATATCTGGAAGGTTCAGACAAACAACTTCTAGGTGATGTAGCGGCTAAAATCCGTTCGCTCCGCAAAGTTGAGCCTTACAAAGGCAAAGGTATCCGCTTTATTGGTGAGCAAGTTCGCCGGAAAGCTGGTAAATCTTCGTCTAAAAAATAAGGTTTGCCGTTTGAAGTTTGATGTTCGACGTTTTTTAACAGGTAACATTAAACTTCAGACTCCAAACTTCAAACTTTTAAAACGCCTATTTGGTCGGAATCAAATAACATGGCAACTACAAAACAAGAAAGAAGGCAGCGGATTAAGTTTGGTATCCGGGCGAAGGTTTCCGGCACAGCCGAGCGTCCCCGTCTATCAGTTTTCCGCTCTAACACGGGTATTTACGCACAACTTATCGATGACGTGGCAGGCCGTACACTGGCAGCTGCATCCTCTGTTGAGTTGAAAAGCGAAATCGAAGGTAACACCCTCGAAACAGCGAAGAAAGTAGGTCAGCGATTGGCTGAAAAAGCAGTTGCCCAGAACATCAGCGCAGCTGTGTTTGATCGCAATGGCTACTTATATCACGGTAAAGTAAAAGCACTGGCCGACGCAGCCCGCGAGGGTGGCCTTAAGTTCTAAGCAATGAACATCAATTCAGCAAGACCGACAAAATTTAACGAAGCCGACCTCAAAGAAAAGGTTGTAGCCATCAACCGCGTAGCGAAGGTGGTAAAAGGTGGTCGCCGATTCAGTTTCTCGGCGATTGTCGTCGTCGGCGATGGTAATGGTGTCGTTGGTTACGGATTGGGGAAAGCCAATGAAGTAACGGACGCGATTGCCAAAGGAGTAGAAGACGCCAAGAAAAACCTGGTACAGGTTCCACTTCTGAAGCGTACGATTCCTCACGAAATGGAAGGCAAATTCAGCGGTGGCTTTGTCCTCCTGAAGCCAGCTTCTCCGGGTACTGGCGTAATTGCCGGTGGTGCTATGCGTGCCGTTCTTGAATCGGCTGGTATCCACGACATCCTGGCGAAATCGAAAGGTTCATCGAACCCACACAACGTGGTAAAAGCTACGCTTGATGCCCTGCTGAAAATGCGGTTACCCCATCAGGTTGCTTTCCAACGTCAGGTAAGTTTAGCAAAAGTATTTAACGGTTAATTTAAAAGGAGCAACAGACATGGCACGAGTACGCATTACGCAGGTCAGCAGCACCATTAAACGACCGCTATCTCAAAAGAACGCTATCAAGTCGTTGGGCTTGGGCAAAATCAACCGCAGCGTCGAACTGGAATACAACGACGCGCTGAAGGGTGCAATCAATAAGGTGCAGCACCTGGTGAAAGTTGAAGAAATTTAAGTATCTTTGCGATTCTTTTGGTTTTCAGGCCGCTGTAACCGGGTGTTAGAGCCGTGTCGAAGAGCCAAAAGAATCATTTTTTACTACTATAGCAATGAATTTAAGCAACCTTAGACCGGCAAAAGGTTCCGTCAGAGAGCGCAAGCGAGTCGGACGCGGGCAGGGATCAGGCATGGGCGGAACGTCCACGCGTGGCCACAAAGGAGCGCAATCGCGTTCAGGTTACAGTCGCAAAGTACACTTTGAAGGTGGTCAGATGCCTCTTCAACGTCGTGTACCGAAGTTTGGCTTTAAAAATATTAACCGCGTCGAGTACAAACCCCTCAATCTGGATGCCATTCAGGCACTGGTTGATGAAACCAAGGCAACGATTGTTGACATGGATTTCCTGCTACAGCATGGTCTGGTAAGCAAGAAAGATCTTGTGAAGGTTTTAAGCCGTGGTGAATTGACAACCGCTGTTGAAATTCACGCCCACGCTTTTTCGGCCAGCGCGAAAGACGCGATTGAAAAAGCAGGCGGTAAGGCAATTGTGCCTACAAGAGAAGCGAAAGAAGAAGCAGCTAAATAAGTTGTGAGCACGGCAACGACCGAACTACTTTTATGAACCGACTCATCACCACGTTTAAGAATATTTTTGCAATTGACGAGTTGCGGAGTCGAATCCTCAACACGCTGTTGTTCATTACGGCGTTTCGTCTCGGTTCAGCTATTGTGCTACCAGGCGTTGACCCGCAAAAACTGAACCTTAATCCTCAGGGATTGCTCGGTTTATTGGACACCTTTTTAGGTGGTGCGTTCAGTAAGGCTTCGATTTTTGCATTGGGCATCATGCCGTACATCTCGGCATCGATTGCTATTCAATTGCTTACGCTGGCTCTTCCCTACTTCCAGAAAATGCAGAAGGAAGGGGAATCAGGTCGTAAGCGATTGAACCAAATTACACGCGTATTAACGATTGGTGTAACGGCTGTTCAGGCTATTACTTACGTTCGGACTACGATTCCTCAGGAAGCATTACTGATTGACCGAGGACTATTCACGATTTCATCGTTATTCGTTCTTACAGCTGGTACGATTTTCTGTATGTGGCTGGGCGAACGGATTACGGATAAAGGGATTGGCAACGGGATTTCCATGATTATCATGATTGGGATTGTATCCCGGCTTCCAGGTGCCATTATCGGTGAACAACAATCTCGTGGATCGGGTGGCATTCTGATTTTCGTTCTGGAAATAGTTGCCTTGTATTTTGTTGTCATGGGTGCTGTTGTACTGACTCAGGCCGTTCGTCGGATTCCGATTCAATATGCTAAACAGGTTATCGGCAATAAAGTTGTAGGTGGGCAAAGACAGTACCTGCCCCTAAAGTTGAATGCAGCAGGCGTAATGCCTATCATTTTCGCTCAGGCGTTAATGTTCATTCCAACGTACGTAGCAGGGCTATTCGCTGAGAAAAGTGATTTTGCAGCAGGTGTGCAGAATGCGTTCCAGAGTTATACAACCTGGCAGTATAATGTTCTCTTTGCATTACTGATTATCATCTTTACGTTCTTCTACACCGCTATTTCCGTTAACCCGGTACAGATTGCCGATGACATGAAACGTAGTGGTGGCTTTATTCCAGGTGTAAAACCAGGTCTTCAGACATCTGAATACATTGGTACAGTGCTTGACCGTATTACATTGCCTGGTGCTATAATGCTGGCAATTGTCGCTATTTTACCAGCTATTGCTAATCTATTAGGAATGACGAGTGGATTCGCGCAATTCTTTGGTGGTACATCGCTGCTAATCATGGTTGGTGTGGTATTGGATACGCTTCAGCAAGTAGAAAGTTATCTGCTCATGCGTCGGTACGAAGGTCTGATGAAATCAGGCCGGGTACAGGGACGGACGAACAGCGAGACTGTAGCTGCTTAATTGAAATGGCTGGTTCTGACAAAAAGGATAAAATGATTTTTTATAGAAGCGATGACGAAATTGCTTTGATAAAAATCAGTGCTCAGGTTCTCGGAAAAGCCCATGCCGAAGTGGCAAAGCTTATCCGGCCTGGTGTTACCACAAAGGAACTGGACACCGTTGCAGAAACGTTTATAAAGGATAATGGTGGCATTCCATCATTCTTAGGTTATAACAAGTTTCCAGCTTCACTCTGTATCTCTGTCAATGATGTAGTGGTTCATGGATTTCCAAGCCGCTACGAACTCCGCGATGGTGATATTATCTCGATTGACTGCGGTGTAAAATTGAATGGCTATCATAGCGATAGCGCCTACACATATCCTGTTGGCGAAGTTAGTCCAGCCGTTCGTCGGCTGCTGGTTCGTACAAAAGAGTCGCTTTATCTTGGATTAGGACAAGCGGTAGAAGGAAATCGAGTTGGTGATATAGGCTATGCTATTCAGACTTACACCGAGAAGTTCGGTTATTCGGTAGTTCGGGAGTTAGTTGGTCATGGCGTTGGTCAGAACCTGCACGAAGCCCCTGAAGTGCCGAATTACGGAAAACGAGGTCAAGGCCCTAAGTTACGGGAAGGTATGATTCTGGCGATTGAGCCAATGATCAACTTTGGTAAGAAGGGTGTAGTACAGGAACGTGATGGTTGGACGATTCGGACAGTTGACCGTAAGCCATCGGCTCACTTTGAACACACAGTGGCCGTACGAAAAGGGAAACCTGAGATTCTAACCACCTTTGAATATATCGAAGCAGTCACCGCGAATACTAGCCTGATGGTCGATACACAGGAACTGATGGCGGCTTAAAGCAACATGGCAAAGCAGAATTCAATAGAACAAGACGGTGTGATTTTGGAGGCATTATCGAATGCAATGTTTCGGGTCGAATTGGCCAACAAGCATGAGGTAATTGCTCACATCTCTGGCAAAATGCGGATGAACTACATCAAGATTTTGCCTGGAGATCGCGTAAAATTGGAAATGTCGCCTTATGATTTGAGTAAGGCAAGGATTGTGTACCGGTATAAATAATCGTTTGAAGTTTGTGGTTCGTAGTTTGAGGTTTACCCTCTAATAACTACAAACTTCAAACTACGAACTACAAACTTTTCAATTATGAAAGTTAAAGCGTCCATCAAAAAGCGCAGTGAAGACTGCAAAGTGATCCGGCGGAAAGGGAAGCTGTACGTGATCAACAAAAAGAATCCCCGTTACAAACAAAGACAAGGCTAAGCATGGCACGTATTGCAGGTGTTGATATTCCAGACAAGAAGCGTGGCGAAATCGCGCTGACTTACATCTACGGCATTGGTCGTAGCCGGGCTAAGAAAATCCTGACCGACGCTGGTATCAGCGTTGATAAGAAAGCCAACGAGTGGTCGGACGAAGAAGCGAGTGCAGTTCGTAACGCGATTTCGAACGAGTACAAAGTAGAAGGTCAGTTACGTTCGGAAGTTCAGTTGAGCATCAAGCGATTGATGGACATCGGCTGCTACCGGGGCTTGCGTCACCGGAAAGGGTTGCCGGTTCGTGGCCAGCACACGAAAAACAACTCGCGTACCCGGAAAGGGAAGCGGAAGACTGTTGCTAACAAGAAGAAAGTAACGAAATAATTAATCGGTCGCTCATCGTTATACGGAGCATTTGAGGTCATCCTTTGTTGAATGGCAAGTAATGATTACCGGTGACACATTGACGATTACCTACAAACAATGGCTCAAGCAAAACGCAAAGACAAAGCGAAAAAGCGGGTGGTAGTTGTTGAACCCGTTGGCCAAGTACACATCCGGGCTACGTTTAACAACATCATCATTTCGATTACCAACATGAACGGCCAGGTTATCTCCTGGGCATCGGCTGGTAAAATGGGCTTCCGTGGCTCAAAGAAAAATACCCCCTATGCAGCACAGACTGCCGCTCAAAACTGTGCTACCGTTGCCCACGATCTGGGTATGCGTAAAGCAGAAGTTTTCGTGAAAGGTCCAGGATCAGGTCGCGAGTCGGCTATCCGTACCATTCAGAACTCAGGTATCGAAGTAACAACGATTCGTGATATTACCCCGCTGCCGCACAATGGGTGTCGGCCGCCAAAACGTCGTCGCGTATAATTACGGATGGCATGAATAGGGACAGGCGACATTTGGTTGTGTCTGTCCAATGTTTCACAATTATTCATTCATTGTAGAATGGCACGTTACATTGGGCCAAAAGCCAAAATTTCGCGCAAGTTCGGTGAACCCGTTATGGGTCCGAGCAAAGCGCTCCAAAAGAAGAATTACGGACCGGGTATGCACGGTCGCGGTCGCAAACGGAAACAATCCGAATATGCGCTTCAACTTCTGGAAAAACAGAAAGTAAAATATACCTATGGTATCCTGGAACGTCAGTTCCGTGCGCTGTTCCACCGAGCACAGGTTCGCGAAGGTATCACGGGTGAAAACCTGCTCAAATTATGCGAAGCCCGCTTAGATAACACCGTTTATCGTCTGGGTATCGCCACTTCACGCCGGGCTGCCCGCCAGTTGGTATCGCACAAACACATTATTGTTGATGGCGAAGTGGTTAACATTCCTTCTTACTCGCTGAAACCAGGTCAACTGATCGGTGTTCGTGAGAAGTCGAAATCACTGGAAGCTGTTTCAGCAAGTGTTGCTGCGCGCAATACAAAGCGTTATAACTGGGTTGAATGGGATGCTCAGCAACTAACGGGTAAGTTTATTAGCTACCCTGAGCGTGATCAAATTCCTGAAAACTTCAACGAGCAGGCCATCGTCGAATTGTATTCGAAGTAAGCTTACTGGCAGAACTCATAGCCTGGGTTCTGCTGGATTTATATAAAAAGTTTACAGTTAATCAGTTTTCGGTTTTCAGTTGATTGATCCGATACGTAGTCGATTGACCTGAGAACTTAAAACAGAAAACTGAAAACTCCTTTTGAGTCTTCACGCCAAGGCAGAGAACTGCTGTAAAATACGAAACGTATGTCAATATTAGCGTTCCAAATGCCCGACAAAGTCGTAGTGGAGAAAGCTGACGACTTTCACGGGGTGTTTGAATTCAAACCCCTTGAAAAAGGATACGGTGTAACAATCGGTAATGCGCTACGTCGCATCTTACTGTCATCGCTGGAAGGATACGCCATCACAAGCGTAAAATTTCCTGGTGTGTTGCACGAGTTTTCTTCTATCGAGGGCGTTGTTGAAGACGTGACAGAGATCATTCTGAACCTGAAAATGGTTCGTTTCAAGAAGATCAATGACATGGTCGACAACAAGATCACCGTCAACATAAAGAAACAATCGGTTCTTAAAGCCGGTGATATATCTAAATTCTCGCCATCATTCGAGGTGTTAAACCCCGAACTGGAAATCTGTCATATAGACGATACGCGGGATTTGGAAATGGAAATTTTCGTGGAAAAAGGTCGTGGCTATGTTCCGGCTGATGAACCACGGGCAAACGAACTTCCGTTTGGTCATATCCCGATCGATGCTATTTACACGCCCATTAAAAACGTGAAATATAGCGTTGAAAACACGCGGGTTGAGCAGAAAACGGACTATGAGCGGCTCCTGTTAGATATCGAAACGGATGGATCTATCCACCCTGAAGAAGCTCTGAAAGGCGCAGCTTATATCCTGATTCAGCACTTTATGCTGTTCTCAGACCAGACAATGACGTTTGAAACGGCCAAACCAGAAGAGGAAAATGTAGTAGACGAAGAAGTACTGCATATGCGGAAACTTCTGAAAACGTCACTGGCTGACCTCGATCTGTCGGTACGTGCCTACAACTGTCTTAAGTCGGCTGATGTACGGACGTTGGGAGACCTCGTTCGCTTAGAGATTTCGGACATGATGAAGTTTCGCAACTTCGGTAAGAAGTCTCTGACGGAGCTTGAGCAATTAGTTGCTGAGAAAAACCTGACGTTCGGTATGGACGTCGCTAAGTACAGATTAGACGAAGATTAAGCCGGTTTACGGTATTTGGTTTACGGTGGCGCAAAGCAGTCGATACTCGCGTCAGCCGACCGTAAACTGTAAACCGAAAACCGTAAACCTCACAAAATAATGAGACACGGTAAAAAACATAATCACCTAAGCCGGACGCACTCGCACCGCGAAGCGATGTTGCAGAACATGGCCTCGTCGCTCATCCTGCACAAGCGCATTGAGACGACGGTAGCGAAGGCAAAAGAACTCCGCAAATTCGTGGAGCCTATTCTGACCCGGGCTAAAGATGACACCTACCAGAATCGTCGCGTCGTATTCCAGTCATTGAATGACAAGGAAACGATGAAAGAATTGTTTGGCACGGTGGCTGACAAAATCGCCAGCCGTCCAGGCGGTTACACACGTATCATCAAATTGGGCAATCGCCTGGGTGATAACGCAGAAACCTGCCTAATTGAATTGGTTGACTTCAACGAAACCCTGTTAGCTGCTGCTGCTGAAAAAGCAACGGCAACGACCAAAACACGTCGTAGCCGTCGGGGAAGTGGATCACGTGCTGCTGAAACGACTGAAGCCCCTGCTGCAACAGCCGTTGAAACAGAAGCAACACCTGCTGCCGCTGTTGAAGAAACTCCAGTTGCTGCTACCAGTGGTGATGACCTAACCAAAATTGAGGGTGTCGGTCCAAAAATCGCTAAGTTGCTCAACAACGCTGGTATTACTACCTTTGCACAGTTGGCCGATGCACAAGACGAAACTGTACAACAGGTTTTAGTCGATGCAGGCCCTCGGTTCAATGTACACGATGCAACAACCTGGAACGAACAGGCAGCCCTGGCCCGTGATGGCAAATGGGATGAACTGACCGAGTTACAGGATCGTTTAAAAGGTGGTAAAGAAGAAGCATAGCGGAGTGACTTACAAACACATCATATAGAAATGGGTTAACCGCAACGGTTAGCCCTTTTTTTTAGTCTTTAAAGCCAAAACGCATAGATGAAACATACGCAGCAACCTGAAGCACTGTTGGTTTTACAGGATGGAACCGTATACCGGGGGCTGGCTCTCGGCAAGATCGGAACCGCCGGCGGTGAAATCTGTTTTAACACCGGAATGACCGGCTACCAGGAAATTTATACGGATCCCTCCTATTATGGACAGGTAATTATTAACACAACGTCGCACATTGGAAATTACGGTGTGCTGAATAACGCGGAACAAGAGTCAGGTAGTGTCAAAATTCGGGCAATGGTCTGCAATTTTTTCTCCAACATTCACTCTCGTTACACGGCTGACGGCTCATTGCAGGATTATTTCGAAAAGGCTGGTATTGTTGGGATTCATGGAGTAGATACGCGGCAATTGGTACGTTATATCCGCTCAAAAGGTGTGATGAACTGTATCATCTCATCCGAAATTCTTGATCCAGCCGTGCTATTGGCTGAACTTCAGAAAGTACCAGACATGGCCGGACTTGAGCTGTCGTCGGAAGTTTGTACACAAGAAGCTTATGAGCAGGGTGATCCTGAATCAAAACTCCGGGTAGCCGTACTGGATCTGGGAGTCAAGAAAAGTATCCTGAGCAACTTTAATCAGCGGGGGGTATTCTGTAAGGTATTCCCTGCGAAAACGCCTTATACTGAACTAGCGGCCTGGAAACCCAACGGCTACTTCATCGCCAACGGCCCCGGCGATCCGGCAGCTATGCCCTACGCTGTTGAAACGGTTAAGCAGGCATTAGCTACCGAAACACCCTTATTTGGTATTTGCTTAGGCCACCAAATTCTCTCGTTAGCCAGTGGTATTTCAACCTATAAAATGCATAACGGCCACCGTGGGTTGAACCATCCGGTAAAAAATCTGATTACCGGCCATTGTGAAGTCACTTCGCAAAACCACGGCTTTGCGGTAAAGGCAGATGAAGTAATGGACACGGCAAACGTTGAATTGACGCACATCAACCTCAACGATAAAACTATCGAAGGGATTCGTCGGAAAGATAAGCCTGCGTTTTCGGTACAATACCACCCGGAATCGTCACCCGGACCGCACGATTCGCATTATCTGTTTGATCAGTTTATCGGCATGATGAACGAATAAATGCAAAAGCCTGAGGAAACTCAGGCTTTTGCATTTGTGGCGCGGGTTTCCACCCACGTTACTTAACATCACCTGCGTTACTGACTCCGCCAAAACTCCCGACTCCAAACCCGTTGAAAAGGCCATTTACGAGCCAGTAGTGCAATGGGTAAATACGCATGTGCTTGCTTGGATGTCTGCTGGAAATACGCATCATCGTCTGTTAGCACGAGCGATTCATAGGCTTCCCCACATTTAACGGTCAGATCGGCGAAGGGGAGTTCAGGTTGCCAATTCGGGTGCTTATCGGCTAGTTTATCTTTCAATAAAGCACTGGAAGGCACTAGTTGTTGAGTTTTCGGTATGGGTTGAAAACGTTCCTGAGCTACATTCAGCGCATACTCAAGATAGGCTTTCAGCAGTTTTGGACCATCATTGGCCGTGTTAGCAATAGTTAATTGTTCAGGCCATAGACTGGTGACCACATATACACGCTCGCGCGCGCGTGTAACAGCTACATTAAGCCGATTCTCTCCCCCACGTGCATTCAGGCTACCAAACTGCATCGACAAACGCCCACGCTCATCGGGTGCGTAACCAATGGAGAAAATAATGATATCCCGCTCATCTCCCTGCACATTTTCAATGTTTTTTACGAATAAATCTGGCGGTAGTTTAAACGTATTTTCTCCTGCGACTGATTCTTCCAACCTGCTTTCCAGCATATCCTGAATCAACTGCTGTTGTGGAAAGTTAAATGTCACGATACCGACTGAACGACCGGGCAACTCAGTCACCAATTGATCAACAAGTTGCAAAACGGCTTCTGCCTCTGTTGGATTTGTATTCTGTTGCCAAGTTCCTTTTACGTTTAAATAACGGATGGCGGGTTCCTGTCGGTTAATCTCATCGAAATGGGGCAACAGCGACAGTCTATTTTGATAAAAATGCTCATTCGAAAAGGTAATAAGATCCAGTGAATGACTACGGTAGTGTTCTGTCAGTGAAACTTGCGGCAATTGCTGGGCAGCCAATTCGAGTAACGATTCAACTTCCAGCGCTACGGGTATTTCTTCGTCCAATTCAGATTCATCCAAGCGTGTGCGGTACAGGTCGCTGGGGCGAAGCTGTTGATTGTCGCCCGTCACCACCACCTGTTTACCGCGCATTACAGCCGGAACACCATTCTCAGCAAAACACTGTGAAGCCTCATCAAATATAACCAGGTCGAATAAGCCCTCTGTTAAGGGAAACATGGCTGAAACAGATTCAGGAGAAGCCAACCAGCAGGGTACTAACTTGAACACTTCATCAGCAAACGACTCCATCAGTTTCCGAACTGGCCACACGTTCCGTTTTTTGGTTGTCTGATGCAATAAATCACGATAGGTGACCACATTATTCAGGCGGTTAAGCGTCAGATTTCGATAGGTTTGTTCGCGGAGTTTGACGAGAAGAATGTCCCGGCTTAGCGTTTGTTTGCGAAGGACACTTTCCTGAAGCGATTGCTCCCACTGGCTCATTTTAAGCGACGATACACTCCGAAGTTCCGGGTATATTCGTTCAAGGTGGTCAAGCCAGACCTGCGCCAAGCTCGTTTGGAAGATCTCGACCCACTGGGTTGCTTCCTGGTTTCTCAGGCGATCAATAACCGTTTGCTCACTCTCCGAAAAACCCTCCTGTAACCGGTCGGCTTCGACCAGCAGATCAAAATCACTACGGAGAATCTGCCGTAGAGTTATAGCAAACGGGTTGTCTTCCCAAATTCTATTGAGCTGATTAGTGGTTAGGTAGGGTTGTCCAGCCGTTCGTTCTTGCTCTACAGCGATAGCCAAACTCAGTAGCGCCTTCACGTCACCTATAAATTGCTCCCGAGTTTGCCAGGAGGGCTCTGCTAACTTATGTAATGGCACAATAGCCTGAACGCGTTCGGTTATATGCCGCGCCCGACGTAAGAGCCGCATACTGTCTGGCATTTCGGGAAGCGACAATTCAGCTAATAGCGTAGTTGCTTCATAGCGGGTAGCTTCCAGCCGGATACGTTTATCAATTTTTGTGGCGAGTATCTGTAAATCTACTTCTGATACTGTCAGCGAATTTGCAGAAGCTACCGCTTGTAGTTGTGTTTTTCCAGCATTAGTTAATTGCCACCAGTTCCAGCTAACCCATGAGGAGCGAGCCGTAAGCGCGTTCTCCAATAAGAATCGAAACGATCTTAACTCAGCTGTAGGTAATAAAATCTCCGGACCGGGCGATTCCAAAGACTCCTCCCAGGCGCGGGCAATTTGCTCAAACTTCGCTTCGTCAGTCGCAAGTGCAGGGTGATTGGTTGAGTTTCGTAACTGATTGATCACGCCCCAAAGCTCAGCAGCGTCTGGCGAATCCAGCAAATTCAGCAAAGCCGTCAGTTCCCAATCATGAGCTTGCCAATCGGCCAATTCAGCTACTGAAAGTGCCTGGCCTACCAACTGCGCTGTTTGCAGGTTAGTATGCTCGCGCAGTTGAGCCCAACGAGCAATAGTTTGATCCACTTTGCCTAAATCTGCGTTTGTGAATGAAGCAAAGCTAACCCGTTCTGTCCACGCATGTTCTAGCCCCAGCCGTTGCTGATAAGCGGCATAATCTATCAACCTCCGAACAAAGTTATCCACATTCGACAAGTGGAATTCTGGATAAATATCATCCAGTGGGATTACGGGGGCCATTGGATTGCAGGTTAAATAGAGCTCTTTAGCAGATACACCACTCTCTGTTGTATCAAAAAGGGACTGTTTGAACACCTGTAATTCAGCAACTGTCTCATCAATCCGGCGGCTTTCCACATCGAAATCACGCTCGAATAGAACTGCATTTAAACTGTTGTTTTGTTGGCGATAGGCTTCAATCTGGTTGATCTGATTGGCAATTTGCGCATATAATGCACGGCGGTCATCCTGAAAATCGTGAATCAAGGCCAGAAACGGTGCCATACCCACCTGCCGAAGGCGCTCCTGCACTACATCGAGTGCAGCGCGTTTCTGACATACCAATAATACACGCTTACCCGACGCAGCCGCATCAGCCATCAAATTCGCAATCAGTTGCGACTTACCCGTACCCGGTGGCCCCTGAACTACCAACGACTGACCAGCTTTCACCGCTCGTACTGCGGCCTCCTGTGAGGCATCCATCGGCAAGGGAGTGTGAATATTTCTTTCTGGAAGGAAGGACGCAGGGAGCAGGGAGCCAGGAGTAGGGAAAAGGAATGAAGGAAACAACTCTCTAGCGTCAGCTTTAGCCTCCTCGACCAGAATCTTCTCCTCTGCTCCATGCACCTCGCTCCGTGCGATAAGCGCATCGTAATCAGGCACCAGAAATGAACCCGCTTGTGGAAAAATACCTAGAACCGCTTCGGGATATAACTTTAATTCGCCAGTACGTTCGAGTTGAGCGAGATCTTTGGTGGTTTGCTTGTTAAAAAACTGGAGCTTATCAGCAAATAAATCGGGGTTGAAATTGACTTCAAGTGGGGTGGTTTTAAGCCATTCGTACAATTGAGTTCGAAACGCAATGGGGTCTCGATCAAACTCATCCATTGTTTTTTCAATGAGTTCATCAGGCAATTTCACCTGGTTAAACTGGCCATATGCCAAAGCCAGCGTTGGATTCAGAAACGCTAACTCATCGCCCCGGCGCGTGAGTTTCCAGAATTTCCCTTGCTGTTCAATCTGTGCGGGGAAGAAAAGTAGCGGCCCATGAACGACTGTTTCGTCCAGAAACTTGCCTTTTACAAATGGCCACCCAACGTATAAATCTTCGGTTCCCCGCTCCTCTTCAATAAATCGCGCCGTACGGTCAATCCGACGAAGTTTCCGGCTTACTTCATTACTACGTTCCTGGCGTGGATCGAGCACCTCACATAAAGCAACCGACGGTTTACGGCTAATCAGATCAGTGATGATGTTAAAGGCCGGTTTGTTGAGCAGAAAATCCGTTTCCTGCAAATCCAGAAACTGTCCGGCAGGCAAGCTTGTCAGTAGTAGTGAACGGTTACGACTACTCAGGTTAGTTAAGCGTCGGCGAAAGGTTTTTAGAACAGTCTGAACAGGAATTTTCACAGGATTTGACAGATGCACAGGATTATAACGTTTGGCAAGGTAAAAAATCCTGTGAATCTTTTAAATCATACGAATCTGATCTCAGATTGTGTTCATGAGGGCTAGCTATTCTCTTTCTTTTCGGGGATAAGCCACGAAGCCAGAATACTGACGCTCAGGATACCGATAATGATATAGAGCGAATAAGCAGGCTTAAAGCCCAATTCTGCTAACCAGTGCTCAGCCAACATTTTAGCACCAATAAACGTCAGTAAAACCGCCAAACCCACTTTCAGGAAACGGAATTGGCTCATAATACTCGACAGGAAGAAAAACATAGACCGCAGTCCCATGATGGCAAACACATTCGAGAAGAAGACAATGTAGGGGTCCTTGGTAATCGAGAAAATGGCCGGAATGGAATCAACGGCGAAAACCAGATCGGTAAATGCGACAACGATCACGATCAGGAATAAGGGAGTTACAAACAGTTTCTTATCTGACTTCCGGCGGACAAAGAAATTATCTGTTACGTTACGATGATAGACGTTCAGGTACTTGCTGGCAAACCGAATTACGGGATGTTTCGAAGGCTCGATTTTTTCATCCTCGTCTTTCTGAAAAAACAACTGGACTCCTGTATACACCAGAAAAGCGCCAAATAGATACATGATCCATTCAAACCGCTGAATCAAGGCAGAACCCAGAAAAATGAAAATAAAACGTAGTATAATTGCACCCAGAATACCCCAAACCAGAATCTTTTTGTAATACCGTTCGTGAACGCCAAACGAACTGAATATCAGTATAAATACAAAAATATTGTCGGCAGAAAGAGAATACTCAACCAGGTAACCCGTAATGTACTCTAAAGCCATATTGGCCTGAAAGCGCTCTAAACTGGCCGCAAAATTGCCGGGAACAAATTTAACATGATCGGCATAGAGATCACGTACTTCCTGAAGGCGGGCAAATGAGTCGATACCATGAACCAGATAACCGTAATATTGCAGAAAAAAATAAAAGCCAATGGACAAGGCAACCCAGATTGCACTCCAAATGGCGGCTTCTTTGAATTGAACAACATGGCTTTGCTTCTTGGAGAAAACGCCAAGGTCAACTATCATAATGAGAAGGACAAAAACGGCAAAGGCAAGAAAAAATACGGTTTCGCTGGAAAACATAATTGCTAAATATACAGCCAATTAAGGCCCGGATCTGGTGATGCTGTAGGTTAAACAACAAATCTACACCCAATATGGTGAAGGAAATGGCTGCAATTGCTAAAAATATTGCCACAACAATACCCACCTCTTAATTTTGCTTCATGTTTAATAATAAAAAAGTGATTGTGGTTATGCCCGCCTATCGGGCAGCCCTAACGCTGGAACGTACCTACCGTGAAATTCCACTTGACTTAGTTGATGATGTTATTTTAGTGGATGACGCCAGCCCCGACAATACGGTTGAGGTGGCTAGAAATCTGGGCATTCGCCATGTTATTCGTCACGATCGAAATAAAGGCTACGGGGGCAATCAGAAAACCTGCTACGCTAAAGCCATTGAACTCGGTGCTGATATTGTAGTGATGCTTCACCCCGATTATCAATATACGCCTTTGTTGCTCCCTGCTATGATTACCATTATTGGGAATGGGCTGTATCCGGTTGTATTTGCCTCACGCATTTTGGGTAAGGGCGCTTTAAAAGGCGGTATGCCGATGTATAAATACATTGCTAACCGATTCCTGACCCTCACCCAGAACATACTCATGAACCAGAAGCTATCGGAGTACCATACGGGTTACCGGGCATTTTCGGGAGAAGTGCTTCGTAATCTGGACTTTACACATAACTCCGACGATTTCATTTTCGACAATGAAATGATTGCCCAGATTTTCTACAAGGGCTACGAAATTGGCGAAGTAACCTGTCCTACAAAATATTTTGACGAAGCCTCATCCATCAATTTTCGGCGTAGTTCCATCTACGGTCTGGGAGTTCTGCGCACTTCCCTGTTTTATTTCTTTACAAAGCTTGGGTTGATGCACTGGAAGATTTTAAAATAAATGGATAATGTAAAATGCACAATGAATAATGAGTGGCTATAGGTTACCAGTACCTCATCATTATTCATTGTGCATTTTACATTATCCATTTATTACAAGTGAATCGCTTCGCCGTAAGCAGCTTCGGTCGCATCTTTAATGGCTTCCGACATGGTTGGGTGCGGGTGAACCGTCTTCAGGATTTCTTCGCCCGTTGTTTCCAGTTTACGGGCGGCTACTACCTCAGCAATCATTTCGGTTACGTTGGCACCAATAAAGTGAGCGCCTAAGAATTCACCATATTTAGCATCAAAAATAACTTTCACGAAACCTTCCGGCGCGCCAGCAGCTTTTGCTTTACCCGACGCCGAGAAGGGAAACTTACCCACCTTCAACTCATAGCCAGCCTCGCGAGCTGCTTTTTCGGTGTAACCAACTGATGCAATTTCGGGGGTGCAGTACGTACAGCCTGGAATATTGTTGTAATTCAGTGGCTCTACGTGGGGTAAGCCCGCAATTTTTTCAACGCAAATAATAGCTTCTGCTGAGGCCACATGCGCCAGCGCCTGACCTTTTGTTACATCGCCAATAGCATAATAACCTTCAACGTTAGTCCGGTAATAATCGTCGGTTACGATTTTGCCCCGATCAACGGAAATTCCGGTTTCCTCCAGTCCCAGGTTTTCAATGTTGGCAACAACGCCAGCTGCCGACAACACGATGTCGACATCAAAGGTTTTCTCCCCGTCTGGTGTCTTCACAAATACTTTACAGCCGTTGCCGCTGGTATCTACTTTCGTTACTTCTGATTTGGTGTAAATATCGATGCCAATCTTTTTGTATTGCTTAGCCAGCTCTTTCGAGATGTCTTCGTCTTCAACGGGTACCACGTTTGGCAGAAACTCGATAATCGTCACTTTAGTACCCATACTGGCGTATACGTAGGCGAATTCAACCCCAATTGCCCCAGAACCGATCACCAGTAAACTGTCGGGTTTCTTGTCGAGTGTCATGGCTTTACGATACTCAATCACTTTATTGCCGTCGATGGGCACACTCGGTAATTGGCGGGCACGGCCTCCGGTAGCAATAATGATGTGTTTGGCTTCGTACTCAGTAACTTTCCCATCAGCAGCCGTTACGTCGATCTTCTTACCGGGCTTTACCTTACCAAAACCATTGATCACATCAATTTTATTTTTTTTCATCAGGAACTGAACGCCCTTGCTCATGCTCTCGGCTACGCCCCGACTCCGCTTGATAACCGCTCCAAAATCAGCTTTCGATTCGCCCGAAACGGTGATTCCGTAATCGGCAGAATGCTTGATATAGTCAAAAACCTGCGCTGATTTAAGCAGGGCTTTGGTTGGGATACAGCCCCAGTTCAGACATATGCCGCCAAGGCTTTCGCGTTCGACAACGGCGGTTTTTAAACCCAACTGCGACGCCCGGATAGCAGCTACATAGCCGCCCGGCCCGCTACCCACAACGATTACATCGTACTGTGAAGCCATTAGTTTTTAAGAGAATGTATAATGAAAAAATGTATAATGTCCTTGACTACAGAACGCAAAGGTAGGGCGAAAAGTTGATACCGAAGGCAAACCCATTGTCCACCTCCTTTTGTTCTATCTTTGTGAGAAAGGTCAGGAAAACGACTTTTACCATTATTGTATTAATTAAACGAATACGACAAGTTCATGACAACCGACCAGTTGACCGACTTGAGAGCCAGAGTAGAGGCTCTAAGGGGGTATCTTTGACTACGATGCAAAGAAAGAACATTTAGCAGAACTCGAGCAGCAGACCTTCCAGCCTGAATTCTGGACTGATGCTGCCCGAGCCGAAGGCGTTATGAAGCAGGTTCGCGCCCTTAAGGGCTGGACCACCGGTTATGAAAAACTAAACAGTCAGTTCGGTGATCTCGAAACACTGTTTGAATTTTACGAAGCAGGTGATGTGAGTGAAGAAGAAGTGGACGAAGAAGGCCGTAAGTTATCGGTTACACTCGACGACCTCGAACTCAAAAAAATGCTTGGGAACGAGGAAGACCAACTCAGCGCCGTACTCGAAATAAACGCCGGAGCGGGCGGAACAGAGAGTCAGGACTGGGCCGAAATGCTGTACCGAATGTATATGCGCTGGGCCGAAAAGCACGGCTACGGCCTGAAGCAGGTAGATTATCAGGATGGTGATACGGCCGGAATCAAATCCGCCACGATAGAGGTAGATGGTCCACTGGCTTACGGTTTCCTGAAGTCGGAGAATGGTGTTCACCGACTAGTGCGAATCTCACCCTTCGATTCCAATGCACGGCGCCATACCTCCTTTGCGTCGGTTTATGCGTACCCATTAATTGACGACACGATTAACATTGAGGTGAATCCAGCTGATATTGACTGGGATACCTTCCGATCGGGTGGTGCTGGTGGACAGAATGTGAACAAGGTAGAAACAGCTGTCCGGCTGAAGCACAAGCCATCGGGATTAATCATCGAGTGTCAGCAGGAACGGAGCCAGTTGCAGAACAAGGAAGTAGCGATGCGCTTGCTGAAATCAAAGCTCTACGAAATTGAAGTCCAGAAACGGAACGCAGCCCGCGCCGAAGTAGAAGCCAGTAAGCAGAAAATTGAGTGGGGCTCGCAGATACGTTCGTACGTGCTGGATGATCGGCGTGTGAAAGATCACCGAACCGGTTACCAAACCTCTAATACTGAAGCCGTTCTGGATGGGGATATTGACCCATTTATCAAGGCGTTTTTACTGGAACAGGAGTAAGTCTGACCGCGCGGGCGGCCCCGCCAGGATTTTTATGATTTAAATGATTATTATGATTTTGTAGCTAAATCTGAAAATAAACTAATCACGTTTATTTCATTCTAAATATTAGCTCGAAATCATGGCAATCAATAAAATCATACAAATCCTGGTTCTGAACTTTTTTTTGGCATGCACCCAACCCAATATGATCGAGAACCCGAAGGCCGACGCGTCGAAATACAGTTTCCTATCACTTGGGGATTCATATACCATTGGGGAGCGTGTTTCGGAAGCCGATCGTTGGAGTGTCCAACTCGCAGGCCTGCTCCGCAAATATGGTCTGGATATAGCAAATCCTGATATAATAGCCCGAACAGGCTGGACAACAGCCGAATTACAGGACGCCATCAAAGCCAGTGGAAACCAGAAAACCTATGATCTAGTCTCGCTCTTGATCGGCGTTAACAATCAATACCGGGGTCAGAGTCAGGAACGTTACCGTACTGAGTTTCGGGAACTACTACAAACGGCTACAAAATTCGCGGGGGGAAAAACAGCCCACGTATTGGTGCTCTCAATTCCCGATTGGGGCGTGTCACCATTTGCTGCGGGACAAAATAAAGCCAGTATTGCCCAGGCAATTGATCAATTCAACGCGATTGCTAACGAAGAATGCGGAAAATTGGGCATTGCTTATATCGACATTACACCCCTAAGTCGATCCGCTTCCGGCGACGAGACTCAGTTTGCCTCCGATGGCCTGCACTATTCAGGTAAGCAAATGAAGCAATGGGCTGAGAAAGCATTGGCAACAGCTAAAGAGTCCTTGCAAAAATGATCAGGCCACTACGGGTGTCTTCGCTACACTAAATTTCTTCTTATAATAGCGTACTGTGCGGCTAATTAACATAGCGCCGAGGATACTGGGTGCAATCCAGCTGAGTGTAGCTGCCCATTCAGGCGCGTTGGCGGGCAGTATACGAGCCATATTCGTGACTAAAGCCGCTGTAAATGTGGCAACGTATGAGCCGCCCATGCGTGTGAAATGCTGAAAGAACCAATGCATTTTCTCGGTAGGACGATTCATAAATTGAATATCTCGTCCGGCAAATGTTAACGTCAAGAGTCCGAAAAAGGAGAATAAAATCGGGAAAAAAGATGCCCCATTCAACACCAGCAAATAGACTCCAAATCCGATCATTCCTACACTAACCAACAAGGTGATGAAGGTAAGTCCTTTATCAACTGGCGTTGGACCTGTTTTTTTCTGCTTTGTTGCCCGCCAGCCCGTCATGCTCAGGTAGAAACTAAAGATGGCAATACCAGTCAGGAATAGCCGCATCATTTTGAAGGGTTGCAAGGCGCATAATAGCAGAGCCGTAAGGGCAACCGTAATCATGCAATACACATAGATGAGTCCGGCACGGTTGTGCAACTGACTCCCTTTTTTAGAGAACATGGGAATCAGGCCAACCAATAGGGCCGTAACACCAGTGGCTATATGAATAATGAGCAGAGCAATAATCAGCGTTTTCATGGCCGTTTGTGGGGTTGTCGTTTGTTGGGACAAACCTACATCAACCCGTTAGCTCGCTGCAACTAAAAGGGATGAACAGCACCTTTAGGGATGTTTGGTACCTAAACCCGGCATCTGGGGTGAATGGTGGGGTGTTTTACAAGGTTTTTAGTTCAGCCACCAGCGTCTCGTTATACTGTCGCGCCACCGGTATCTGAAACTGTCCATCCAGTAAGTGAAGCTTGTACCCTTGCGCATTGCCCGTTACGCGCTCAACCCGGTTCAGGTTAACAACATACGAGCGATGACACCGAACAATGTGCGGTTTCGCTATCTGCTTTTCCAGCCGTCCCAGGCTACTTCGTAGAAGCGGTTTAACAGGCTGGCCATTTTTAAGGTGAACTACAGTGCAGTAGTTATCGCTGGATTCGATAAAAATCAGCGATTCGGCCGATATTACCAGTTTGTCTTTTTCATTATCCGCAACGAGTGTTACTATAGTATCAGCTATTTCTGTGGGGACAATAGTCGATGGACTGGCGTTCGTGAGTCCCTCTGAAGGAGGTATATGAATTGGCAAATCGGCCGCGGCCTGGCTGTATTTCTTGAGTTGCCTTATATAGTTAAGTAATACCAGACCCGTTATTGGAAAGATTCCAATCAAAAAGGTCACTAAAATCATCTTTATCCAGCTTAAACCACTTTGTTCTTCATGGCCTAATAATCCTATCAGATACAATCGGTTTGCAATAGCAATTAGCAGAACATTAATGGTTACGAACACGATTTCTCGCCTAACAGTCCAGTTCTGATCGCCGAAAAACCCAGGAAAAAGCCGCGGCCAGCCTATGAAGTTTACCGCTGTGATAACAAACGCAACTGCGCCAAACCCAAGTACCTTGAGTACCTTATAGGGAGTCTCCCATAAATTGATGCCAAACGGCTGAAAAACGAGCAGAAACAAGCCAACAAATACCCCAATCACAGCGGCCTTACGCAATTCCTGCACAGGCGCGTTTGTAGACGGATATGGCTGGTTAAACAGACTGAACATGGTAAATTAAAACAATCGCCAGCCAGCTATCTGTTCAAAAAAGTCAGGCAGTACTTGCGGGTATACGATAACCATGAACAAGATACCAAATAGTGCTCCGTAGAAGTGGGCATCATGGTTAATATTACCTGCCCCACGACGAGATTCATAGTAGGAATAGGCCAGATATAAGGGGCCAAAAATGAATCCGGGAATCCCAATTGGGA
Source organism: Spirosoma sp. KCTC 42546 (assembly GCF_006965485.1). Lineage (NCBI taxonomy): Bacteria > Pseudomonadati > Bacteroidota > Cytophagia > Cytophagales > Cytophagaceae > Spirosoma > Spirosoma sp. KCTC 42546. The sequence continues at coordinate 378,264 of NZ_CP041360.1, read as the reverse complement.
TAAAAAACAGGTAGATAGGCGTTAATGGGCGAAATAGAATTGCGGCAAAAATAATGGCCGATACGCCCCCAGACGCACCCAGCGAATTGTATCCCGGATCGTTTTTATGCTTCAGAAGCGTAGGAATATCAGACACCAAAATGGCAGCTAAATAAAACCCAACTAAATAGATCGGCCCACTGCTTGCAAATAAGTAATTAAATAATTGCTCAATAAATCCACCAAAGAAGTAAAAGCTGAGCATGTTAAAAAACAAATGGCCCCAATCTGCATGCAAAAAACCCGACGTAATCAGTCGATAGTATTCTCCGCGGCTTGCCACCCGGTAAGGATTCATAATCAACCGATCCATCAGGTTGTAATTATTCCAGGCCGCAATACTGATCAGGACCGTAATGACTATGATAATAAGGGTTATGCTCATGTAGATTGATTTACGATTTACGATGTGCGAATTACGATAAATCAGCTATCGTAATTCGCACATCGTAAATCAGTTAGCTTTCTCGTTCAACTAATTGATGGGTAAACTGAATCAATAAATTCTTCCGGTCAGATCTGGCATTAACCTGATCGAAGTTGGCAAATCCACGAGCAAAGTACTCGTTAATTCGCGCTTCGGTTTGTTGACGAATACCTAGTTGATCGTAGATGGCAGTCACGGCCTGCACTTTTTCGCTTTTGTCGAAACTTGTTTGGGTTAGCCAGTTCGTTAACTCGTCCCGAACGGCCCCTTTCGCTTGCTGAAGTGCTTCGATCAGTAGAAAGGTTTTCTTATTCGCGATAATGTCGCCCCCAACTTGTTTACCAAACTTGGCGGGGTCGCCGTATACATCCAGCAAATCATCTTTTAACTGAAAACCAACACCAATGTTCATCCCACCTTCGTACAGGTGACGAGTGGTTTCAACATCAGCACCGCCAATTAAACCACCAAGCTCAAGCGCGTAACCCAGCAAGACCGATGTTTTCAAGCGAATCATATCAATGTATTCAGCTTCGGTAACATCCCAGCGAGTTTCAAAATTCATATCCATTTGCTGGCCTTCGCACACCTCGGCAGCAGTCCGACTAAAGCGTTCCAAAGCAGGCTTTAGTTTATCCGCTTCAACGGTCAGCAACAGTTGATAGGCATTCACCAGCATCACATCGCCCGACAAAATAGCCGTGTTCCCATTCCATTTTTCATGCACAGTCGGGTTCCCCCGACGTAATGGGGCCTGATCCATAATATCGTCGTGCATGAGCGTGAAGTTGTGAAAAACCTCTACTCCCAAGGCTGGCCGAATAGCCTTTTGCCAATCATCAGTGAATAAGTAAGTCGACATGAGCGTCAATAACGGACGCATGCGCTTACCGCCTAGACTCATAATGTATCGAATGGGGTCATAGAGTTCGGGCGGATATTGCCCGTATTGAATATACTGGAGTTCGTTTTGAAGGGCATCAACAAAAATAGCTGGACTCATTCGGTTGAGGGAGGCATCACTGCCGGGTTTTAGGCCAAAATTACAGCAAAAGCCCCCAAAAGCCTAACGACCAATCTGTCGGCGGTAACTACGTTGGCCTGGCGTGATAATTACGAATACCAGACGCCCCGTTAGTGTAAAATACCCGTCATTTTTACCCGTATTACCCCGCTGTTCGCCGGGTAGGTTAAGTGGAGTGCCCAGTTCGGCCCGCCGATCAGATAAAGCAGCGGCTAATGGACTCATGACGCTTCGGTCAGCATAAACCGAACTAACATCGTCCAGATAGTCGCTCAAGACGTGCGTGTAGGCGCCCTCCAGGTTAAACCGAAATCGCTCATTAGCCAATAGAGGCAGGCCAAATCCGTAGCGAATGCTGCCCGTCAATTGGTTATAGTTCACACCTTCGGTCTGGAGTATAGAAAGACCGTATGATTGACCCTGATATACGGCCTTCGGCCTCATATAAGTAATACCCACACCTGCCAGTACGTAGGGAATAGTGGCCCTGTAAGGGTCATTTACAGGCCATAAATCAACTTGAACACCCGCCCAAACGTCGGGATTCAAGCTTTTGAATGAGAGATTATTGTAGTAATTGCGGGTATATTTTTGCTGAGCATAAATGTAGTAAAGCTGCACCTCCGCCCGATAGGAAAGCTGTTGCGAAACCCTATAGGCCGCAGCCAGGTTAACGGCAGCCCCCAATTGCAAATGGGCTACATTTCCAAATTCACTCAAATCACCGGTATACCGTGTTGTACCCAAACCCGCGTTGAGTAGCCAGGTTCCAGGCTTTTCACTCCAAATTACCGATCGCTGCGCCTGTAGCTCAACAGCAAGAATACAGCTCGCCGTTAGGGCGATAAAAAAGACAGGAAAACGCACAGGGTCAGTTGATTACGGTAGTGGCATATGTGACGTATCGTGATTAGATAGGTAACATATGCCATTAACTCATAACTCCCCGATGTCTTCATTCCAGAGCGTTGGTTTCTCAGCGATGAATCGATTCATCATTTCGATGCATTCGGGCAAATCGAGGTCGATTACTTCTACACCATGCTGCTCCATAAACTCCCGCGCTCCTGGAAACGTCCGCGATTCGCCAACAATTACTTTCGGAATTTTGAACTGCACAATCGTACCAGCGCACATGTAGCAGGGCATAAGCGTCGAGTAAATGACCGTATCCCGAAACGAGCCAACACGGCCTGCATTATTCAGGCAGTCCATTTCGCCGTGCAGAATCGGATTGTCTTCCTGCACACGTTTGTTGTGCCCGGAGGCAACCAACTTACCATTTTTAATGAGTGTCGAGCCGATGGGAATACCGCCTTCGCTCAGGCTTTTCCGGGCTTGATTGATGGCCTCCTGCATAAATTCGTCCATGGTGTTTTGGTTTAAATGTTTGTTTGACGTTTGTAGTTGGATGTTGGCTGACGCGAAAGCAACTATGCGTCAACCAACATCCAACTACAAACGTCAAACAAGTCTACAATAACTTCATTGTCTCATAATCCCCCACATGCTTCAGGTACAGAAAATTAAGCAGTAGCCCATTCACATTGGTAATAAGCTTATGAGATTCGGGAATCGTTGCCACTACGCTGGTGATGCGTTCATGTTCTGCTTCACTCCCCATATTTTTGAGGTGAAACGTCATGATTTCATCACGACTCATTTCCTTCTCTATATAGAAAAAGTGCATGCCTTCGTCGCTGGTACCCGTACTCGGAAACCAGACATGGGGATTTAGCTTCGTCAACTCGTCGGCAGTAACAGTCAGGCCAATTTCCTCCCCTAGTTCGCGAGCAGCTACATCGTTGGGCGAATCGCTGGCATCAACCATTCCGGCAGGGTGCTCGTAGGTCTGTGAGCCATCGGCAATCCGTCGTTGCTTTACTAGCACGACAAACTTCTCTTTGGTGGCACTATCAATCAGGCAAACCAGCATCGACGCAGCATGACCTTTCAGAAAGAGAGCGGGTGGAATTTTATCGCCTTCGGGCGTATCGGCGTCCACTTCAAGCATTGCAAACAGCACTTCGCCATTATGCCGGCGACGAATGTAAGCCTCCTTGATGGCGTTAATCTTCATTCCATTCGCTTCCATCTGGCTTTTCCAGTAGCGAAACTTGTGTGCTTCTTCGAGCGATTCCTGTTGCTTACTCATACCTGCAAATCACGTAAAAAAAATGTCTTCATAACAGTCGTATCAACTATTATGAAGACGAACTAATCTAGTTTTCTGATTCTTTATGGCCTATTTTTAGTAGGCAGGTCATGAACCCAATTTAATTCATTTTTAGCCTGAAAGTTCCGTTTGAGATAACAATCTGATCCTCTTTCTCCTGCTTTTTATAGCCGTTTCCTTCGGGGTCAATATCCTGATCGTAACCCGATGCTTTGGTAATGGCTTTATCCTGCATCTTGTTCATTAACCGCCCCATACCACCAAAAACGGTAGCCGATGCTTTCTCTTTCCAGTAACTACCGGCCAGTGTACCGCCGAAGGTAGCTTCCAGAAACCCATCTGTACCTAGTTTGACCTGGATTGTCTCGTCGGCATTCGTCGATTTGCCAACGTGGTATTCCATACGAGGCTCTTTGGTCTCTTCAACGTATTTGATAACGGCAATACCTTTATACTTGCCCATATCCTCATATTTCTTCTTGTTTTCCTTCGTATCCGGCTTGTCGGCATCCACCACCAAATACGTACCCGATTCAAGCACATCACTTTTGTCGAATCGACCCAGCCAGATTCGGAGTGATTTATCCGGCTTGATCGTGTTGGCAGTTACCCACCAGAAATTAGCAATCTTGATTCGGCGCGGTTGCGTTATAAACTCTTTTCCATCAATCTGCGCCTTCAGCGTATTATCATTTGCGATTTGTGCGAAGCTGGTCGTAGTCAAAAAAAGCAAACCAAGAAACAGATAGCGAGTAGCCATGGTCGTTTAACAGTTAATGATTCCGGTAAACTTATGGAAATAAACCATTGAGTACCATGACCGTTTTAGTATCCGGTCCATTTCTGTTACAAACGTAACGTGGGAGGAAATCCGCGATTTTCAGATAGTATTTATCATTAAAAAATCGCTGGTTTCCTCCCACGTTACCTGGCTATTTCTGTGTGAGCACTTGCGAATCTGGTCCGATATACCGCTCGAAGAATTCATAAATCCGGAGCAGCCGGTCAATCCGCTGACGAACATTACCCGTCCGACTTAGCTCATGCGTAGCACCGGGCATCCGTACATACTCAACCGGGCGTCCTAATATTTTCAGGCTTTTGTACATCATCTCGCTCTGGATGGGCCCTGTTCGAAGGTCATTCTCCCCATGTTTAATCAGCAGAGGAGTTCTGATATTCTGAACAAAGGTGTAAGGAGAATTGGCATCCAATACCTTCGCTTCGGCCGACCAGGGATAAGCGAAGTAATTTGGAATGAGTCGCCAGGCATTCCCTTCACCCAGGAATGTGGTCAGGTCATACACACCCCGTTGTGCGAAGGCGGCTTTAAACCGATTGTCATGTCCAACAATCCAGGCCGTAAGGTACCCGGCATAGGAGCCACCCGTAATCACCCGCCGACTCGTATCAACCCAAGCTTCTTTAGCGGCATCGCTTTCAGCGGCTAAAACGTCCTCAGCTGGACCCGTGCCCCAATCCTTGATATTGGCCCGCTGAAAATTGATGCCGTACCCGCCCGATCCGCGTGGGTTTGCGTAAACGATCCCGTAACCCTGCGCGCACATATATTGAAACTCATGCCACATCGACTGCTCACCTGGGCCCCACATAGCGGTTGGGCCGCCGTGCATATTGAGTAAAAGTGGGTATTTCTTATTGGCCTCAAAAACCGTCGGCTTCATAATCCAGTAATCCACGGTCTGGCCAATTGAGTTTTTATAGGTGCGTTTTTGCGGGAAACTAAGCTGACGTTGAGCCACCCAATCGTTGTGATTACTCAGCTTCGTTTGTGCTTTAGCTGTTTCATCTGTTACGTACAGTTCCGATGGGTTAGCCACTTCGGTTTTTGCAAGAACCACCCGATTGCCTACAACATCAAAACCTGTAACACCGGCCTCAACGTCTGTTAATTGCGTAACCTGACGCGTAGCCGGATCGAGCCGATACAGAGGAGCCCCGCCATTCGAGGAAGCAGTAAAGTAGATCACATCGCTTGGAGCGGCTTTTTTACCTTTTCCTGAACTGGGGAGTGTTGCCCAGACCAGATTCCCAGCCGCTCGGTCGAAGGTGACGAGTTGAATACCCGATGCTGTTGAGCCATTCAGGGCTGCCAGTCCAATCTGAGAAAAATTGACACCTTCCGATGGGCTGACCAGAAATGCCAGTTGTTTCCCATCTGGCGATACCTCCGGCGCACCGTAGCTTTTACCGGCTTCGCCTAGTACCAGCGTTTTCTTGCCAGAGCCATCTGCCGAAACAAAGAAGATAGCATTGTCCTGCTCACGGTCGGGGTGCTTCATCGAATCCAGATCGGCAACAGCCAAAAGGCCTTGTCCACTGGGTAGCCAGTTAGCAGCGGTATACGATGAATAACCGCGCGTCAAGGGTTTAGGCGTTGCGCCCTCGGCCACATCAATCACATATACATGCGTGAAGGTTATATCTGGCTCGGTGGTAGCTTCGCCCTGAAAATTGAGTCGGTTGATCACTTTCGCCTTTTTATCCTCAACATCTTTATTCAGATAAGCGCGGATTTCGGCCAGCGAACCATCCGGATTAGGCTTTATTTTCTTATCGACTTTAATGAAATTGTTATTGGTAAAACCAGGCTTTTCGAGCGACCAGGACGGCCCCCCTTTTGTTGGATTCAGCAGCGAATCGGTTAATAGCTGCGCCATAGTTACGCCAGCTGTAAACGCAATTCGTTTCCCATCCGGAGACCAAACCGGGCTGGCTGCGCCATAATTGCTGTTCGTCAACTGCCAGGCTTCGCCCCCATCCAATGGCATGATAAAAATCTGCCCTTTGGCTTTCACCGTTCGGACAAACGCCAGCCACTTCCCATCCGGCGACCAGGTAGCTTGCCGTGCCGACTCAGGGCCACGCGTCAGTGCTTTGGTATCTCCAGGTTTCAGTCCTGTCAAATAAATGTGTGTTTTGTAATCATATTCTTCGGGTCGGCCCTCCGATTTCTGGTCGGGATTCGCTTCAATGGTGGTGAGGGTATAAACCGCCCGTTGCCCATCGGGAGCCAGTTCAATGCCACCAACTTGTTTGATTCGTGTAAGGTCGGTAACGGTGATCTTTGATTTTGTCTGCGCGCAAACGGTTTGCGCTGCAATGGCGATGAAGAGTAAGGTTCTTTTGATCATAATTTGGTAAGAAGAGGTAAATAGCGTTCCCGAATAATGTTAGCATGATGTCGGGCATGACCAACCATGACAAAGCCCAGGGCCAGTACAGAAATGGTCTGGTGAAAACAGATGCCGCTACGTAACAGCATCTCATTGTCGAAACTTTTGTACAGCGCAATAGTGGACTGCCGTACATCGGCATACTCGGCATATAAATCGGGGATAGTCCGGCGCGTGGCGTGGGCATTTTTACCAAACAACTCCTCGTCGTAACCGGGCAAACTGGTTTGATCATTACGGGCAAAACGTAGCGCTCGATAAGACATAATACGCTCGTTATCAATCACGTGTTGTACAATATCTTTTACCATCCATTTATCGGGCGCATACCGAAGATCGCCAATGGCCTCAAGTTTATAGGCTGGCATCAACGTTTCAAACGACGCAGCTTGCGTCAATGCATCCATGATAAATACGTTATCGGCGATATTGATATATCGGTCGAAAAACTGAGGCATCACGGGAATTTCAGATTTAGTCATAGGACATAGGTGGGTGTTTATAGTAATTGGTATAAGGTTTATGGTATTCGGTGGCTGACGCGTCAGCTATCCATGCGTCAGCCACCGAATACCATAAACCTTATACCGTAAACTTTTATTTCTTCACTGAACCGGGCTTTGCTGGCGCGCCAACAAGCTCATTTACCAATCGGTCGGCTTTGTAAATATAACGCATTGCGGCAATGATGCCACCGGTATGTACTGAGATGGTTCGGTTTAAATCAGGTACGAAAATAAATTCACCCGGTAAGCTTTCCATATTACCATCAAAGGCCAATCCAACAGCTTCGCGGTTTTTATTGATCATTGGGCTACCCGAGTTTCCCCCAATAATATCATTCGTAGAAATAAAGCACATCGGTTGTTTGAGCAATTCCATTGGCGGATTTTTCCAGCGAGCGGGCAAATCCCAGGGAGCTTTATTCGCAAACGAATAATTACGATCATACAGGCCGGCAAAGGTGGTTAGAATAGGTGCCTTTGTGCCATTATAGTCGTAGGACTTCACCACGCCATCATTGATTCGGAGTGAAAACGTGGCATCGGGAGGTACGGCCGTTCCGTACACATCATACAGCATACGACCCAATTGACCGCGCAAAACCTCCTGTCGTTGCGTAAGTTGCCGGGCTTGCCGGGCGGCTGCTACATACCGGGGAAACCCAATTCGAGCCAGCGCCAGCATCGGATCGTTTGATGAAATAGCCGAATTTGGGCGCGTGGATAACTCGCTTAAAAAGGCTGGGTCGGTAAGTTTAGTGTTTTTGACAAGATAAGCCGCAGCTTCTTTAGGCGTGCGACTTTTTCCATCAGGCCCCGTAAGAGCCGCTTTCACATACGGATCATCAGTACCAAGAGCCGCTTGTGCTTCGGCCAGATGAGCCGCCAGGTAGGCTTCTTCCAACGCTAAATCTTTCACCTCTGGAGCCACCATCAAGGAACGGGCACGCTCGGCATCCTGCGGGCGTGAAGCCAGCAATTCACTGAATTGGGTAGCTACATTGGCAAAGGTCATCAGCTCGCCCATTGTCCGTTCGCTGGGGGCCAAATAGTTCGCATCTTTAAAAAGGCTTCGTAATTGCGCTGTGCTGGCAGCAATTTCGTCCCAGGTTTTTAGTTGATCGGCAGGAAGGTTTTTAGCTTTGGCGGCTGCCTTGAACTGGCTTTCGAAGACGGCCTTACGGGCTAGCAAACTAGCATCGCGCAGGCCTTCCAGTTGGCCACCGTAGGCTTTCAGGCTGTTCTCGTAGCTAAAAATCTCGTTTAATACACTGTCGTTTTTCGCCGTAGCATTGTAGGCTTGCAAGGCAGCAGATCGGTTTTTAAGGAGTTGAATAGTAGCGGGCGTTTGTAAATCCCGGTCGAACTCCAGTTCGGCTACCGTTTTAAGGCGTTCCGTATGCCCCGGATTACCAATTACGAAAATAGGTTCACCATCCCGAACGCCATTTGGGTTAAATTTGAAGAAATGAGTCGTTTGCAGGGGCTTCCCATTGTCATACACCCGAAAAAACGAGCAGTCGAGCGCATAACGAGGATAGGTAAAATTGTCGTAATCGCCACCGAAGAAGCCAAGTTGCAACTCAGGCATGAACACCAGCCGTACATCGGTATAGCGTTTGAATCCATAAAGCGAGTAACGGCCTCCGTTGTAAAAGGTGATGGTTTGTAACTCCAGCCCTTTCCAGCCAGCTTTTTCGCCATATTCCTGTTTTACGGCTAAAAAGGCTTCCTCGCGGGCCTGTAGCTGCGCCTGTTCCGATTGAGATGCACCCCCAGTCATTGCATCCTGAATGCGCTTCGTAATGTCCTCGATCTTCACCAACTGATCGACGAATAAGCCATCTACTTTCCGTTCCTCAGCGGCTGTTTTGGCAAAAAAACCGGTGGCGTTCAGGTCTTCCCCTTTACGTGTCACACCTGTTCCCGACTCGCGGGCGCAGTGGTGGTTGGTCATCACAAGGCCATTTGCGGATACAAACGAAGCTGAGCAATAATCCGCAAACCGGAGCGACGCCAGCCGGGCTTCATCGAACCACTTTTCGTCGGGGGTAAACTTATAGGTCTTCTGAAAGTAGTCTTTAGGCGGATTGTCGAACGTCCACATCTTACCCAGATCGAGCGGGCCGCCTTTCGTTGTATCAGGAGTGGATTGAGCTGGCGATGAACTGGCCAGTGCTGTCAGGAAGGCACTTGCCAAAAAGGCAGTGCGAAGGTTGGTGCAACGCATTGAGTTAATCAGGACGGTGAATGTACTTAATGGAACGCGAAATTGAGCTAAACGTTTTAAGTATCCGCTCAGCCGCCGTCGCGTGCTGAAACTTTAACTGAACCTTAATCAGCAACCTTTAATCGTTGACAGGCTCCAGTTATCTAATCCTTGAATTACAAAAAAAATAGCTTCACAACCATGAAAACGTCAAAATTGCTCGGACTTTTAACAGCCTTGATACTTTCTGTATCAGTAGGGAGCTGTACATCAACTTATTATAGTCGCCCTACTTATGGCCGCCATTACGGAGCCAGACGCCCTTATGGTCCACCACCAAGGCCAGCCAGACCTTATGGTGGAAATTATGGATATGGCCGTCCTGGTTGGTAACTAGATGCACTGATTTATCTCCAAAAGTATATACTTCACCGGTATGTACCTTTGGGGATAAAGGTATAGGGATGATACGGAACTCAAAGAGGTGAAATACGCTTTAGTTAGCATTTATCACCTTTTTACCACCGTCATTTACTGTACATTACATGAAGCGTAAACCTTTACTGTTCACTCTTTTAGTATATTCTCTACTACAACCTGTTTTCGCCCAACAGTCTCTTCCCGAAAATTCAATTAAGCTTGGTAAACAGCGGGGCAGTATTTATTTCACCTGGGGCTATAATCGCGACTGGTACACCAAAAGCACAATCCACTTCCGAAATACAACGACAGATAATTACGACTTCACATTTATTGATGCGAAGGCCCACGACCGGCCTGATTTACACGATTGGTATAAGCTCAATAACCTGACGGTTCCACAGTATGACATGAACCTGGGTTATTTTTTCAACGATAAACGCGATCTGGGTATCGAGATAAGCTGGGACCACCTAAAATACATCGTTACCGATAACCAGATTATGCATGTACAGGGTCAGATCAGGGGTCATCAGATTGATAAAGACACGCTTGTAACACCCGATTTTGTGCATTTACAGCACACCAATGGCAACAATTATCTGATGCTCAACCTGGTAAAGCGGCAAAAGCTATGGCACTCTAAAGCCTTTCAACTGAGCGCCATTGGTAAAGTTGGCGGTGGCCCGCTGATCTCCTACACAATCTCAACCATACTAGGCAATAACGATGAAGGCTATTTCCATTATCATGGTATGGTAGCCGCACTAAGCGCAGGCCTGAAGCTCGACATCTTTAAGTACTTTTTTTTACAGACGGACTTTCAGGGCGCCTGGGTCGATTACACCAATACTCGCCTTGGGGCAGACCACCAGGGGCTAGCTACGCACCATTTTTATTCGCTTCAATATAAATATCAGTTCGGCTTCAATTATCCGCTCGGGAGTCGTCGGTAAGATTTTCACGCTTGTTCATTTTGCGCCATCATTTCCCGGCCAACTTTATCATCTTTTCGCACAAATGGCCGGATAATGATTCGGGTACCCCGTTCGTAGGTAAATAGCCGGTATACCCAGTTGCTGAACACGATCAGCTTACTACGGAAACCCACTAAATACCAGATGTGGACAAATAACCAGGCCATCCATGCAATAAAGCCGCCGAGATGAATACCCCCCGGCAAATCAGCAACGGCCCGACTACGGCCCACAATAGCCAGCGATCCTTTGTCGAAGTACTCAAAAGGCGTTGTCGGTTCGTTTTTAAGAATTCGCTGGATATTTTTCGCCAGATGTTTTCCCTGTTGAATGGCGGGTTGTGCCACGCCAGGGTGCCCTTTTGGATAGTCTTTCAGCTTCATAAAAGCGATGTCTCCAATGGCAAACACATCTGTCAATCCCTGAACACGGTTAATGGGATCGACCAGAATTCGCCCTTTCTCCGTCGATTCAGCCGGAATACCGTCGATGAGCGCACCCGTTACACCAGCTCCCCAAACCAAGGTTTGTGTTTTTATTTGTTCGCCCCCTTTGAAAGTCACCGTCTCCCCATCGTAGGATTCAACCAGTGTATTTAATTTGACAATGACACCGAGGTCTTCGAGGTATTGTTGTGCTTTCTGCCCGGCTTCGTCCGACATAGGTGGCAATACTTTACCCAGCCCTTCAACCACGTAAATACTCATCTGACTGAAATCCAGTCCCGGATAATCGCTCGGTAGCACATGCTTACGCATTTCGGCCAGCGAACCGGCCATTTCAACGCCGGTTGGGCCTGCACCGGCAATCACGAAGGTGAGTAAGCTCTCCCGTTCAGCAAAGTCAGTTGTAACGCTGGCCTGTTCAAAACACTGTAGAAACTGACTTCGGACGTTGAGCGCTTCGGGAATCGTTTTCAGTGGAAAGGCATATTTCTGTATTTGCTCATTGCCAAAGTAATTCGACTTTGAGCCGCTGGCAATCACTAAAAAGTCATAGTGTAAATCGCCAATCAGGGTGGTAACCGTTTTGGTAGCCGGGTCAATTTTATTAACCCGAACCATTCGATAGTGAAAATCATTAAAGCCATCGAACATTTTACGAAAGGGCTCTGCGATGGCATCAGGCTCTAAACCAGCGGTAGCTACCTGATATAGTAAAGGCCAGAAACCGTTATAGTTCTGTTTATCGAACAGCACTACCTGCACACCGGAATTGCGCAGCGCTTTAGCCAGATTCATGCCCCCAAAACCGCCCCCGATAATGACAACACGGGGTTTATGGGTATCGGGTATATTGAGCGAAAGTTTATCGAATTGAAGCATCGTTATTCAGGTTTTACGTAAAGAGGGATTGACTGGTTATAGTACCTTATAGTCAGACCTTTTGTTTCGATATGAATGAGAAAGTGAGCAATGAATTGTGGGGTCTGTCGTTTCATGATATAATCCTTTTCTCAATAAATGTTAATTTAACAAGCGGCTTATGACAAAGGGCCAAAACGTATATCAGCTTCGCTTTCCAGTTGGTCAGAATTACCTCTACTATGAGAACATTTTTTTACAGCTATTCATTTTTTTTCCTGTCAATCAGCCTTTTAAATGCCCAGACTATAGCCAACAAGTTCACCGTCAGTGGTTACGTCCGGGAGTTGGGTAGCCAGGAAGCACTTATTGGTGTAAATGTATATCTGCCCGGTACCACCACCGGTACGACCACAAATACATATGGCTTTTACTCACTGACGCTCCCTGCGCAGGATAGTGTACGGCTGGCCTATTCGTTTGTAGGCTACGAAACAGCAGCCAGTACGCTGGCCCTACGTACTAACCAGACCCAGAATGTATTCCTAACACCGGGTCGGGCACTCTCGGAGGTGCAGGTAAAAGCGGGTACGTTAGTTGAAAAAGTGAGCGAAAGCCCACGAATGAGTACCATTGATGTCCCTGTTGCGCAGATTAAAAAAATTCCGGCCTTCCTGGGTGAAAAGGATGTATTGAAAGTATTACAATTAATGCCGGGTGTTCAGAAAGGGTCGGAAGGACAAACGGGCATTTACGTTCGAGGGGGTGGCCCTGACCAAAACCTTATTATTCTGGACGATGCCGTTGTGTATAATGCCAGTCACCTGTTCGGCTTTTTCTCGGTCTTCAACGGCGATGCCATTAAGAGTGTTGAGTTAATAAAAGGTGGCTTCCCAGCGCGGTATGGCGGGCGTTTATCATCGGTCATTGACCTGAATATGAAAGACGGTAACCGCGACAAGATCCACGGTGAAGGAGGGATAGGCCTTATTGCCTCCCGGTTCATGCTGGAAGGACCACTAACGAAGAATAAAAAGGCTTCTTTTCTGGTATCCGCTCGGCGCACTTACCTCGATATTATTGCGGCCCCGCTCATCAACGCGCAAACAAAGGGCCAAACGCAGGCAGGCTATTATTTCTACGACCTGAATGCAAAGGTCAACTATGATTTTAGCCCGAAAGACAAACTATACTTAAGCGGGTACTTCGGCCGAGACAAGTTCTACGCGCATGATAATACCCAAAACAATGACATTGGCCTAGGCTGGGGCAATGCAACCGGTACACTTCGCTGGAATCACCTGTTTAACCAGAAACTGTTTGCGAATCTGTCGTTGATTTTTAGCGACTATAAATTCCAGATTTCAGCTGTAGAGAAGAGTTCGATTGGCACTGATACGTACTCACTTCAGTACAATTCCGGTATCCGGGACTTATCGCTGAAATATGATGTTGACTACTATCCATCGCCCCAGCATTCAGTGCGAATGGGCGTGCAAAGCACCTATCATCGGTTCACACCCAGCGCTGTAGTTCTGCAAAATGCGGGTATCAGCCAGTCGATCGACAATATTGAACATATTGATGTGCTTGAATCAGGGATCTACGCTGAAGATACCTGGCGACCCTCTAGCCGATGGCGGGTAAATGGAGGCCTGCGACTAAGCTATTTTCAGCAAAAAGATGCGGGCTACGTCAGGCCCGAGCCTCGGATTTCAGCCGCTTACACCCTCAAACCGAACTTATCCATCAAGGCATCGTACGCCTTAATGAACCAGTATGTACACTTGCTGTCGAATACGGGCATTGGCCTTCCAACTGACCTTTGGGTACCCACCACCGACCGGGTGAAACCACAGCAATCGCAACAGGTAGCCATAGGCGTTGCCAAGGACTTCACTGACAAGGGGCTGACGCTAACGGTAGAGGGGTATTACAAGACGATGAATAATATCCTCAACTACAAGGAAGGAGCCAGTTTCTTGCTTATCAACGATCCTACTTCGGCCAACAGCGTACGTTGGGAAGACAACGTAACGGCAGGCCGGGGCTGGTCATATGGGGCTGAATTTCTGCTGCAAAAGAAAGTGGGACGATTTTCGGGATGGGCGGGTTACACACTCTCCTGGACCCAATGGCAATTTGCGGACCTGAACGGCGGGCAACCCTACTATCCTCGCTACGACCGACGGCATGATATTTCGTTGGTTGGCATTTATGAACTGAACAAACGTATTACTCTATCGGCAGTTTGGGTTTATGGAACAGGGAATGCGTTAACCGTTCCAGTTGGCCGCTACGATACCTATCGGGCGGGCAATACACTGGTGTATGGGGGCTCGCCTGGGATTGTCCAATCATTTTTTACGAATCCTCGCACCGTCGATGATTACGGTACTCAGAAAAACAGCTTTCGGGCGGAGCCTTATCATCGTTTTGACGTAAGTATTCAGTTTCATAAGCAGAAAAAACGCCACGAACGCACCTGGGAGATTAGTTTTTACAATCTCTACAACCGCAAGAATCCGTTCTTTTATCGGCTCGAATCCGTAGCGGCTACTGCTACTGAGCCCGCTCGTACGGCTCTATTTCGTTATTCCGTTTTCCCGATTGTGCCAGCAATCAGCTATAATTTCAAATTCTGATGCATCTTACACGACATATTCATAGAGCATTTTTCGCCCTGAGCGCACTTCCAGTATTACTTGGATGTACCAGCTTGCGAAATGAGGTTGATCCAAGTCAGCTAGGGCTCGCGGCACCTAAGTTGGTCGTAAGCGGTTTTTTCTGTCCACAGGATACGGTATTAACTGTAAAAGTAACCCGTTCCAACACCGTAGTGGGCGACAGTATTAGCCTGTTACAAACGGGTAATAATATCACCGATGCTATGGTTACCCTTTCGGAAGGTGACCGTTCCGTTGTGTTACCTTATACGAACATCAATCCCGGCAGCGATTCATCGCAATCCTTTTACGGTATAAGCGCACGTAGATTGCCCATTATAGCAGGTCGAACCTACAAACTCACAGTCGTAACAGCTACTGGTCAGCGGGCAACTAGTACCTGCACTATCCCACAAGCCGTTGATCCAACAAGTATTAAGTTTGATTCGCTGACAGAGACTCAGAATCGCAGGCAAACAGAACGTTATTTTGTTACCGTTCGCTGGAAAGACCCAGCCGGACAAACCAATTCCTATCAGGTTGCCGGTATTTTCCGCTATACCACCGCTGCCAATGTTCGGGAAGAACGATACAATAGCCTATCATTCGACGATGAGAATCGAGGGTTATTTCCAGATGCAGGTGTCGATGGCACACAAATGGAATCCGGAAGGGCTTTTCTAACGGCTAATTCATCAACCGGTAATCTACAAACGAGCTTCTATAGCCAATACAATACGGCAACCGTTACGGTTAATTTGCTGAGTGTCGATCAATCGTATTATCGATATCAGGAGGCTATCATCCGCCAACGACGCTCCCGTAATAACCCGTTTGCCGAACCTGTCCTGATCCCAAGTAATATTGAGGGCGGCCTGGGTTGCTTCGCAGGTTATAACAATGCAACCCTTACGATGAAATTGAAGTAAAAAAGTGGAGTAAGTGAAATGGGTGCAGTGAGTGCCGTAAGTTTTAGTCCTTACTTCACCTACTGCACCCATTCCACTTACTCCACTAAAGCAAGCTATGCGCTTTGCGCTGCGCTGTGGATAATCTCCGTTTGTTTCCGAATCGACTCCATGTGGATAATCTTGTAGATTTCTTCCACCAGTTCAGGGTATAAACCCAGTTTTTGGCCTAATTCGGTACGCGTTTTCAGAATTTCTTTCCAACGGTCAGGCTGGAAAAGCGTCACGTTATTGTCACGCTTGTATTCGGCCAGGCGTTCAACCAGTGCCATCCGGGCAGCCAGCATCTCGACAATCTGCCGATCTACGTTATCAATACTGCGTCGTGACTGCTCTGTAAAGCTCTGAAATTCCAGATTTTGCGATTCAACCTGACGAATTTGCAGATGATCGAGCATCTCACCAAAAGCAGCAGGGGTCAACTGCTGTGCAGCATCACTCCATGCTTTGTCTGGATCGATGTGCGATTCAACGATCAGGCCATCGTAGTTAAGATCGAGTGCCATCTGAGCCAGTTCGTTCAGATAAGCCCGCTTACCAGCCATGTGGCTTGGATCGCCAATGATAGGCAATTGTGGGAAAATCGACTTCAGTTCAATGGCCATCTGCCACATCGGTACGTTACGGTACTTGCTGGCTTCACCTGTTGCAAATCCACGGTGAATAGCTCCTAATTTCGTAATACCGGCTCCGGCAATACGTTCAAAGGCACCAACCCAAAGAGCTAAGTCAGGGTTTACAGGGTTTTTTACCAATACAGGTACATCAACTCCACGAAGAGCATCCGCAATTTCCTGTACATTAAATGGATTAACGGTGGTACGGGCACCTATCCACAGGATATCAACACCATATTTCAGAGCCAATTCAATGTGCTGGGGGGTAGCTACCTCAACCGCAAACGGCAGACCCGTTTCGGCTTTGGCGCGCTGAATCCAGGGCAGAGCGGCTTCGCCCATACCCTCAAAACTACCCGGCCGGGTGCGGGGCTTCCAAACGCCCGCGCGAATAACATGAACCGCGTCCAGTGCTTTCAACTGGCGAGCGGTTTCAACTAACTGATCTTCGGTCTCAGCACTGCAGGGGCCCGCAATGATCAGAGGTTTGCCGTTGGTCTCAATCCACGATCCCAGCGGCTCTACGGCTAATTCGACTTTCATACTTAACGCTTAATCTAAGAGTAATACCGATCTACTCTATCGGGAACTTTCAATTTAATTTTATGGTATATTTGCAAGGGAATTGGCTGTATTTCAAGCCGGTTCCTTAATTTGTCTAAAACCATTTTTAGTTTGTCCAAATAAGCCGCGCCGGTGAGTTAACCGATTGACCGAAATTTCGTTATATATTTCGGTCGTGTTAGCCGACACGCATTTAAGTTATGCAAGTAGCACCGCCCAAACGGAGCACTAATATGTCGAACCGAAGTAATCTAATGCCGGAGACAGTCCAGGGCCTTACTGATGTAAAACCCGTTTCATTTGAGGACACTTCGATTGCTTTTTCGTCCCAGTCGGACTTCAAACTCCGAAAGACCTACTGGTTATTTGCGTTGATGAATAAGGGATGGCTGGTAAATTTAGGTACTTTTTTTATAAAGATCGCCTTACGCCTTCACCTTCCCATCAAATTCCTCATTAAAAACACTATTTTCGAACAATTTTGTGGAGGAGAGAGTATCCGCGATTGCGAACAAACCATCCGCCATCTCCACGACGTCCATGTTGGTACTATCCTCGATTATTCTGTTGAAGGCGAAGAAACTGAAAAAAGTTTCGATGAAACAACGCTCGAAATCCTCCGCACGATCGAACGCGCCAGCGAATCCAAAGACATTCCTTTCTCGGTTTTCAAAGTAACAGGCGTTGCTTCTACGGAACTGCTTGAAGCTGTTCAGATTGGCGACTCGTTGAACAAGGCGCAAAAGGCTGAATTTGACCGGGTCATGCAGCGGGTCGATACGCTTTGTCGGCGCGCCTACGAACGAAATGTCCGCATTTTTATTGACGCCGAAGAGAGCTGGATTCAAGACACGATTGATACGCTGGCGTATGAAATGATGGATCGCTATAATCATGAGCGCCCCGTTGTTTACAATACGTACCAGATGTACCGCTGGGAAAGCTTCGATCATTTACGCCGTGACACCGCCGAAGCCCAGGCCAAAGGGTATTATCTAGGGGTAAAATTGGTTCGGGGTGCCTATCTGGAAAAAGAACGGTTACGTGCCCACGAAGAAGAATATCAGGATCCCATTCAGCCTACCAAAGAAGATACTGACCAGGCGTTTAACGGAGCCATCGACTTTTGTTTAGAGCATAGGGATACCATCTCAGTATGTCTTGGTACTCACAATGAAGACAGTTGTCAGTATTGTATCCAGCAAATGAAACAACTGGGTATAGCTCCAAACGACTCCCATATTTATTTCGCACAGTTATTGGGAATGAGTGACAACATCTCTTATAACCTGGCCAATGCAGGGTATAATGTGGCTAAATATGTGCCTTATGGCCCTGTTGACACGGTAATGCCCTATCTGTTCCGGAGGGCCGATGAAAATAAATCCATTGCCGGACAGAGCAGCAGAGAGTTCACATTGGTGAGTGATGAATTGAAACGGCGGAGAAACTGCCGGTCAAGATAAGTGGTCAATAATGGTCAGAGGTTGTCATTGATGGTCAAGGGTTATCCTTACAACCTGACTACTCTTGATACGCTTGACTACATATGACAAGTATTTAATGACTGGCACAGCAAGCCGGGCAACCCGAGCCATGCTGTGCCACCTTTTTTTATTATGATTCAGAAAAGTCCCTTTAAATTTTTTCTGCTTACGCTAGTCCTGATTGCTCTTGATCAGGGGGTAAAACTGGCTGTTCATCAGTACATGGCTCCTGGTTTTGCCGGTCAGGTTAAGGTAGTTGGCGACTGGCTCAAGCTACATTATGTACTGAACCCGGGCATGGCATTTGGGATGCAGTTGGGGCACGAGTACGGCAAGCTGTTATTGAGTGTATTCCGGCTTTTTGCGATGGTCGGCATTGGCTATTATTTGGTGAATCTGGCCCATCGTGGTGCTCCCAACGGACTTTTATGGGCAATGTCCATGATTTTGGCCGGAGCAGTTGGCAATGTTATTGACAGTACGTTTTATGGGGTTTTTCTGAATAACGCTCCCTATGGCTCACCTACTCCCTGGTTTCATGGGCAGGTGATTGATATGATTTTTGTTGATGTTTGGGAAGGGTTCATTCCTGACTGGGTACCTGTCTGGGGAGGTCAATATTATTCAACGCCCATTTTTAATGTAGCCGACTCCTGTATTTTCATCGGCGTTTGCCTAATTCTATTCTTCCAGCGCCGGTTCTTCGGTGATCAGCACGTTGAAGACCATATGCTTCCTGTTTCTGGCCCAGATCCGGTTGAAGCATCCGTATTACCAACGGAAGAATTTATGGATAGTGACCGGGAGTCACAATCTACACAAGATGAAATTGAGGAAGAGACACCAGCCGCTGATAATCAGCAGGATACTCCTGAATCCGTTCTACCTGATGAGGAAAAGCATTCGGAATAGCATTCCGAACTGACGATATTAAAAAAGGCTTGCCATATGGCAAGCCTTTTTTAATATCAATCTCGAAAGAAGCAAGCTATTATTTGCTTCCGCCAGCCTGACCGCTCGAAAGCAGGTTAAAGAACTGATCGAGTTTGGGCGTAATGATAATTTCCGTTCGGCGGTTTTGCTGACGACCGGCGTCGGTCGTGTTATCATCTTTAGGAGCAAATTCAGAACGGCCACCAGCAGTCATACGCTCAGGCGCTACGCTAAATTTCTTCTGCAACGTCCGAACAACAGATGTAGCCCGTAATGCACTCAAATCCCAGTTGTCTTTGATAGACGATGTAGCAATGGGGACAACGTCCGTATGACCTTCTACTAAGATATCGAGATCTTTGTGATCATTTACGACCTTAGCCACTTTGCCCAGTACGGTTTCAGCAGCTGGCAACACTTCAAAACTACCTGATTTGAAGAGCAGTTTATCTGAAAGAGAAACATACACAACTCCTTTCTTCACTTCAACCTGAACATCCTGGTCGTTAATATCATCCAAAGACCGCTTCAGACTCATCACCAGCGCCAGATTCATTGAATCTTTCCGTTGAATAGAAGCATTGAGGTTATTGGTGTATTTGGTTTGCTCGTTCAGGGTTTCGAGTGATTTCTTAATACTTTCGGCACCCGACTTACTCACAATGGACAAATCCGACATCCGGTCGAGGAGGTTCGTGTTCGTCTTTTTGAGGTAGTCGATCTGAGATTGCAAATCGGTAACCTGCTTATCTTTACCTTGCAGGTCTGTGTCTTTAGCTGCCAGTTGTGTTTTCAGATCAGCCGTGCGTTGGTCACAATCGTTCAACGAAGCAACAGCCTTGTCGCGAGCGTCTTGTAGGGATTTAATTTCAGCCAGCCGCTTCTTACTATTGCAGGAAGCCAGCATAGTCACAGCAGCAATGATAATCAAAAATCGTTTCATACTGATAGAGAAGAATAGTAACTAGTAACGAAAAAGTTAGGTTATTAACAATATACACCCAGCATAAACTGAATCGTTTTGCAAAAGTACAAGATTCTGACTAATCGTTTTAATACCAATTTTCATGTAAAGCTATTCTATCCGCTTTTTTCCTTAGAAATTAATTAGAATTTGCTTAGATCGCTATAAGCAGCAAACCCTACCCTACGATGAACAAAAATGACATCGGTAGTTTAAAGCCGCTTTGCTCTTATTAATTTGACTCATCATTGTTTTTATGAATAAACCCTTAACAACCATTTTGATTGGCCTAAGCCTGGCCGCACAAGCTCAGTCGGCCAAAGAAATCATGTACATTGGTACTTATTCCACGCGGGGAAGCGAAGGTATCTATGTGTTTGAGTTCGACCGAAAAGCAGGTACCATGCAACCGGTCCAATCGGTCTCTAATGCAAAAAGTCCATCATTTTTGGCCCTTCACCCTTCAGGTAACTACCTCTATTCTGCAAACGAAGCAGCGGCTAAAACGGAAGGCGGTGTGAGCGCCTATTCCATTGACCGGACTACAGGTAAACTAACCCTTCTGAATAGCCAGCCATCTCTGGCCTCGGCCCCCTGCCATGTTAGTGTTGACCAGACGGGAAAAACAGCCTTCGTTGCTAACTACGGCGGAGGGAGCCTAACAGTATTACCTATCAAGGCAGATGGTACGCTGGCCCCGGCAACCGATACTGTTCAGGATACAGGGGCTGGGCCTAATGCCAAGCGGCAGGAAAGAGCACACGTTCACTCCGCGACACTGGCCCCTGATAACCGATTCCTGTATGTGGCCGATCTGGGCATTGATAAGCTTACGATCTTCGACATTGACGTTAAGTCCAGCAAAGTAAAACCAGCAACAGTACCCTATGTAGCTGTAAAGCCTGGATCGGGACCCCGCCATTTTACATTCCATCCTAATGGAAAATACGCCTATTTAGTAGAAGAACTGACTTCCTCGGTGGCTGTGTTTTCACGAAATGCCAAAACGGGTGCTCTAACCTTACTGGAAGACAATGTGAAGACCTTACCAGCTAATTTTACCAGTGAGAATACCAGTGCCGATATTCATATTGACCCGGCAGGCAAATTCCTGTATCAGTCAAACCGGGGTTATAATTCGCTGGCTATTTTTGCCATCGGTACCGATGGCAAGCTGACCAAAGTGGGTGATCAATCTACGGAAGGGAAAACACCCCGAAACTTCCTGATTGATCCCAAAGGGGATTTTGTCTTTGTTGCCAATCAGGATTCGGATAACATCACGATTTTCAAACGCGATCAGAAAACCGGAAAACTAACCTATACTGGTCACTCCGTGAAAGTACCCGCTCCCGTCTGCGTAATCATGGCCAGTCGGTAATTATATACCCAAAAATCAATAATACACCCCAAACTCCTAATCAATGAAATACTGCGTTGCTTTCGGCCTTATGTTAACTGTACTGGCCTTCACAGCCCCAACCAAAACCATTAAGCTGTTTAATGGCAAAGATCTAAGCGGGTGGAAAATTTACGGTACCGAAAAATGGTATGTCGAAAACGGTGAACTCATCTGCGAAAGCGGTCCTGACAAGAAATACGGCTATCTGGCTACCGAGAAATTCTACAAGAATTTCGACTTAACACTGGAATTCAAAGAGGAAGCCAATGGCAATAGTGGTGTATTTTTCCGGTCAACGGTAGAGGGCACTAAAGTGAATGGCTGGCAGGTAGAAGTGGCTCCACCCAATCATGATACGGGCGGTATCTATGAATCATACGGTCGTGGCTGGCTGGTGCAGATTCCCGACGAAAAAGAAACCATTCTGAAACCTACCGATTGGAATAAACTCCGCATTCGGGTAGAAGGCGATCATGTTCAAACCTTCCTGAACGGTACACCTATGGTTGATTTAACAGACGAAAAAATTGGTAAAGGCGAAGGCTCTGTAGCCTTACAAATCCATGATGGTGGCGGTATTAAAGTCCGCTGGCGGAATATGAAGTTGCAGGAATTGTAAAAATAAAAATGCCATAACTGCTGAGTTATGGCATTTTTATTTTACCACTTTTCGTTATCCCCTTTTCCTCTTCCCAAAACCCCTTAATGCGAATGAAATTCCTCTTCTTACCGATATGCCTCAGTGTGGTTTCGCTCATTTCCCTTCGTGCGCAACCCTCTTCCCAGCCAGGAAGGTGGCAATCTCTTTTCAATGGGAAAAACTTAAGTGGTTGGGAAACCTACCTTGATCGCCCTTATGCGAAAGATAATCAGGCAGAAAAAAGCCCGCCCATTGGCCTCAATAACGACCCAAATCATGTTTTCTCGGTAACGACCGTAGAGGGTCAACCAGCCCTGCGGATTTCGGGAGAAACCTTCGGCGGTATCAATACGCTTGCCGAATTCGAGAATTACCATCTCCGAATGGAATTCAAGTGGGGAACACTAAAGTGGCCTCCCAAACTCGACCGCCCCCGCGATAGTGGGCTACTATATCATAGCGTAGGCCCGCACGGAACGCCCATGTTATGGATGGAGTCGTTTGAATTGCAGGTACAGGAGGGCGATTGTGGTGATTATTGGGGCGTTATGAACGTACTAGCCGATATATCAGCCCGTAAAACGGATAAAGGCACTTATGTGTATGAGCCAGGAGCCACGCCAATTACATTTCAGGATAAAACACCCGTTGGCCGGTCATGTCTGAAGTACCCTGACGCCGAGAAACCTTCGGGACAGTGGAATGTACTGGAGCTATATTGTGTCGGCGATACATGCCTGCATGTCATGAATGGCAAAGTCAATCTAGTATTGACCCACACGCGCCACCTTGTCGATGGGCAGGTGGTGCCGCTCACGAAAGGTAAAATTCAATTGCAATCGGAAGGCGCAGAAGTGTTTTATAAGAACATTCAGATTCGCAATATTAGCCTGTTACCAGCCGAATTACTTCGGTAGAATTCACCTAATCTGATTCAGAACAGTGTAGGGTGAATCGAGCATAATGTTTAATTTTAGAGAATATAAAATCCTCTTTTCCCCAATGCACACTTCTCCAACACGTTTACTACTTCACTGCTTACTACTCACGCTAGTTGCGATTCCATCCGTTGGGCAAACGCAGCCACTTACGCCAGCACCCAAATTTGCTTATGCCGAACCCAGCCTTTCGCCCGATGGGAGCGAACTAGCATTTGTATCGGGTGGCGACATCTGGACCGTGCCAACGGGTGGTGGCGAAGCCCGTTTGCTGGTATCCCATCCTGACAACGAATCACGCCCACTCTATTCGCCCGATGGCAAATACGTAGCCTTTTCCTCATCACGTACCGGCAACGGCGACATTTATCTGCTCACGCTGGAAACGGGCACGATCAAACGGCTTACCTATGACGATGGCAACGAGGTACTGAATGCCTGGTCACGCGATAGCAAACTAGTTTATTTCCAATCGACCAGCCGGGACATTTCCGGTATGAACGATATCTACCGGGTTAGTATTACAGGCGGAACGCCTATGCCCGTTACGGCAGATCGCTACGCGAATGAGTTCTATAGCGCACCCTCCCCCGATAGCAAAACGCTGGCCTTTTCGGCACGGGGAATTGCCTCTAACCAGTGGTGGCGGAAAGGCCGAAGCCACCTCGATGAAGCTGAAATCTGGCTCTATCATCTGGATGCAAAAAAAAGAGACACGGCCTACGAGCGAATCACGGAAAGCGGTGCCAAAGAACTCTGGCCCATGTGGAGCCAGGATGGTAAAACACTCTATTACGTATCCGATCGGAACCAGGTACAAAACCTGTGGTCGCAGGCGCTGCCTGGTAAACCAACCCTGCTAACTACGTTTACCAGTGGTCGGGTGTTGTGGCCATCCATTAGTTACGACGGTCGAACAATCGTGTTTGAGCGCGATTTTGGCCTCTGGAAATATGACATCGCCAGTCGTCAGGCCAGCCCAATTTCAATCCGGCTCCGGGGCGTTGCTGCCAGCCCGGCAGTGGAACACCTGAAACAGACCAGCCAATTCAGGGAACTGGCGTTATCGCCGGATGGCAAGAAAGTAGCTTTCACGGTGCATGGCGAAGTATTTGCGGCCTCGGCCAAAGATGGGGGCGATGCTACGCGGATCAGCCATAACGCGGCCAATGAATCGCAACCTATCTGGACACCCAACAGCCGGGGACTTGTGTACCTGTCAGGCCGGGACGGGGCCACTCATCTTTATCGATACGATTTTGCCACCCGCGACGAAACCCGACTAACCAACGACCTCACCGACGATAGTTCACCTGTGTTTTCGCCGGATGGAAAACTACTGGCATTCATTCGAAATGGGCAGGAATTACGCGTACTGGATATGGCCACAAAAAAAGAACGGCTGCTTAAAAAGGCGTATCTGGGTCGCCCACCGCTGGCTTCGTCTGGCTCAGTCGTTTGGTCGCCGGATGGGAAATGGATTGCCTTTGCATCGTACGGGGCTAAAACTTTTCGGAATATTTCGGTTATCTCGGCTGCTGGTGGCGATAGTAAACCCATTAGTTTTCTGGCCAATACATTTGGTGGTAATCTGAGCTGGAGTCCTGATGGAAAATACATTTTGTTCAGTACAACCCAGCGTACCGAAACAGCGCAAATTGCCCGAATTGACTTAGTACCTCGTCCGCCCAAATTCCGGGAAGATCAGTTCCGGGATCTGTTCAATGAAGAAATTCCAAAAACACTAAAACCCACAACACCACCGTCCACAACCGCAAAAACCCCGGCTCGTGACACCACAGCGCGAGCAGATACTGCCGACAAAGCCAGTAAAGGTGGAGCAACCAATATCGTTTTCGAGGACATTCGGCAACGGCTCAGCTTATTGCCGGTGGGTGTCGATGTAGATGCTCACTCCATTAGCAAGGATGGAAAAACGCTGTTGCTAATTGCTACAGTGGCGGGCCAGCAGAATTTATACACCTATTCACTCGATGAATTAGGGCGAGAACAAAGCGTAGCCAGGCAGTTAACGTCAACACCAGGCAACAAAAGCGGGGCTCAGTTTTCGTCCGATGGCAAAGAGATTTTCTACATCGAGCAAGGCCGAATCCAATCCGTTGCGCTGGATCGACGGGAGCCAAAACCACTGAGTATTACGGCAGAAATGGATGTTGATTTCAGCGATGAGAAAGTGCAGGTATTCCGCCAGGCGTGGGACATTCAGAGCAAAGGCTTTTATGACTCCACATTTCATGGGGCAGACTGGAAAGCGATTCGGGCCGAGTATGAACCCCTGGCAGCGGGTGCTCGCACACCTGATGAATTACGTCGGCTCATCAGCCTGATGCTTGGCGAACTGAATGCATCTCACTCGGGCATTTCGGCACCTGCGGGGTCTGTCCAGACAACAACGGGACGTCTTGGACTCCGTTTCGACCGCACAGACTATGAAACCACCGGTCGACTACGAATCACCGAAGTGATTGCGTTGAGTCCCGCCGATATAGCAGGTACGATTAAGGTAGGGGATTATCTGTTGGGCGTCGATGATACGAAAATCAACGCGACTACAAATCTGGATCAATTGCTGGAAAACCAGATCAATCGTCGGATTTCGCTGATGATTGCCTCGTCGGCAACGGCTCCCCCGCGCGAGGTAGTGGTACGGCCCGTTAATCTGGCCACCGAGAAAGGACTTCTGTATAAGCAATGGGTACAGCAGCAGCGCGAGTACGTAAATAAAGCCAGTAACGGACGACTCGGCTATGTGCATTTATTCGATATGTCGGCGGAGTCGCTGGCGCAGTTGAATATTGATTTAGACGCTGACAACCATGCTCGTGAAGGTGTTGTGGTTGATGTTCGAAATAATAATGGGGGATTTGTAAACGCCTATGCGCTGGATGTATTTACGCGTAAAGGCTACATGACCATGACCCCACGCGGACTACCATCGGCCCCGGCACGAACTCAGCTAGGCCAACGGGCGCTGGAACGACCTACGATTCTGGTCACGAACCAACACTCGCTTTCGGATGCGGAAGACTTTACGGAAGGCTACCGGACCCTCAAGCTGGGTAAAGTGGTGGGTGAACCTACAGGAGGCTGGATTATCTACACGTCTGCCGCACAACTCATTGATGGATCGAACCTACGCCTGCCGTTCATTAAAATTACGGACAACACAGGTAAAAATATGGAACTAGCTCCTCGCCCGGTCGATATTCTGGTAGCGCGTCCAATTGGCGAAAGCTATACCGACAAAAACGTTCAGTTAGATAAAGCCGTAGCGGAACTACTTAACGAGTTGAACGAAGCGAAAGCATCCAAACTCAGCACCGGGAAGTAAGATAGTCTGGCACGACGGGTCCGCCCAAGCGCCAGAGAACAAAAAGGGGAACGTGATTTACTTGTCACGTTCCCCTTTTTGTTTACCCATCTCCTCCTGTTATCAAGTGGAGCTCCCAGTTGGCGAATGGAATCTATAGCTTTCCGGCATAAATAGATTCGACATGTTTCTCATTCGTCCACTAGCGATTGGATTGATAATCTGCCTGATGGCAGGTAAATCCGTTGCGCAATCCTCTAAAAAAACAATGACTGGCGAATATTACCTATCCGGTGTTCGTGAAGTAGGCTCAGGCATCAAACTAAACGCCGATTCTACCTTTGACTTTTTCTTCTCCTACGGTGCACTCGACAGAATGGGTCAGGGTACCTGGAAACAGCAGGGCAAGCAGATAATACTGAACAGTCGCCCACGTCCGCCGAGAGACTTTGCACTAGTTACCAGCCGAACCGTTCCCGGCACTGGACTAACCATTCGTATCGTTGACCCGAATAAACAAATTCTGCGCTATGTGGAATGCGCCATTAAAAACGGAAAAGCCATTCAGCGGGAAATGACCAATTCAGATGGGCAAGTCCATTTTACTCAACAAGCCCCCGAAGCCATTTCGCTCCGATTCGAACTTTGCCCGGATCGGTATTCAGTTTTCTCCATCACCAACCCAGCGCATAACTACTTCGAGTTTCGCTTTGAACCCTGGATTGCAGAGGCTTTTTTCGAGAACGTAACCTACACACTTTCCGAAACTGGATTTGAAGGCCCGCACCCGCTGTTAGAACCAGGCAAAACCTATTCGTTTGAGCATTAATAGAAGTAGCCTATTTCCCGAAGCGATTGAATACAAACAGGTCGGTAAACGCCCACTTTCCATCCTTCAGTTGGCCCCGTTGAATAGCCAGTTGGTCTGCCGATCGTTTTTCGTAGATAATGCGAATAGAGCCGTCTTCTTTCTCGAAGGTGGCTTTATCTTTTCCAGCTTCGATGAACCGGTAGCGATCCGATTTGTCTTTTTCCTCCTGCCCAATCAGGCCGGGTTTAAAATGCTTTACCAGAACGATCGGGCCTTGCTCCGTCTGCTCAAAAATCAGCATTTCGTACATGGTGACTTTATTATCCCGCATCATGCGCATAAACCCGGTCAGGTTGTCGCCAACAGGCGCTATCCAGGCTGCTTCAATTGGGCCACCGTTGAAGGTTCCCAGCCAACGCCCTTCCATAAAACTAACGTCGGATAGCGAACCGGTTTTGGCGGTTTGCGCGTAGGTGGTGAGGCTAACAAGAAGGGCAACTAAGAAAAGGTAAGGTAAGCGAATGATTTTCATGAGGATTTAGGATTTACTTTGAGGACAGCAAATTACGGGAATATGTGCTGATAAAAATCAACTCCTACGGCCCATAGTCTTCCCGTATCTTTACAACCATACCTACCTATTCGGTGTTTAGTTAGCGTGTTCGTTATTCAAGACACTCCCACCTCTTATGGACTTTATCGATTACTACAGCGTTCTGGGCGTACCGAAGACCGCGTCGGACGAAGACATCAAGAAAGCGTATCGTAAACTGGCTCGGAAACACCATCCTGATTTGAACCCAAACGATGCGGAGGCCAACAAGAAATTTCAGCAGATCAATGAGGCCAATGAAGTATTGAGCGACCCCGAAAAGCGCAAGAAATACGATCAGTACGGCAGAGACTGGCAACATGCCGACCAGTTTGAGCAAGCCCGACAGCAACAGCGGTCCCGGCCTCAATACGCCCAGGGTGATACCGGAGATTATGATTTTTCGGGCGGTTTCGGGGGAAGTGATTTCTCGGATTTTTTCTCGTCTATGTTTGGGCAGGATGCGGGAATGGGCGGAGGTCGGCGGCAGGCTAAATTTAAAGGACAGGATTACCAGGCCGAATTGACGCTCAATCTACGTGATGCGTACACCACGCATAAACAAACCCTGACCGTCGATGGCAAAAACATCCGTATTACCGTTCCGGCGGGTATCGAGAACGGGCAAAAAATAAAACTTGCGGGTTATGGCGCACCAGGTGTAAATGGTGGTCCTAACGGCGATTTGTACATCACGTTCGTTATTGCCGACGATAGCCGCTATAAACGTAAAGGCAATGATTTGTATGTCGACGAGGAAATTGACCTCTATACGGCCATGTTGGGTGGCGAACGTATCGTTGAAACAATGGACGGCAAAGTAAAACTGACCGTAAAACCAGAAACGCAATCAGGCACGAAAGTTCGTTTGAAAGGCAAAGGCTTCCCGGTCTACAAACAGGAAGGTTCCTTTGGCGATCTGTACATTACCTGGCAGGTAAAGCTCCCTACCAATCTAACGGATCAGCAAAAAGAGCTATTCCGCCAATTATCGACCCTTTAACCCTAGAAAAGATGCAAACGACCCATCTGATCTCAGTCCGTGAATTTTGCCTGTATCATCATGTTGAAATCACGTTTGTTGAAACCCTAGCCGATAATGGCCTGATCGAAACAACGATTGTTGAGCAAATCACTTATGTCCAACCCGAGCAACTGGGCCGCTTGGAGAAGCTAGTCCGCCTGCATCAGGATCTGGCAATTCATGCCGACGATCTGGACGTAGTCAGTGATTTGCTGGATCGCGTAGAAGACTTACAGCAACAACTTTCCCAGTTGCAAAATCGACTGATTTTCTATGAATCCTCCACTAATTAACTATGGATGCCAGCAACAGTAGTTTCAGAACTCATTCTTTTTTAGCAGATTGTGACTAGTTTAGGTTGATTACCAATACGTCTCCTTCCTTCATTTTTCGACAAACAAAGATCATGGCTTCATTCTTCAACAAAGGGTTCGGACGAAAACGCGAGTCCATATCCAGTGAACGGATTCCACCTGGCCAATACGAAACCTACGATTTCCCCGTATTAACAGCTGGCCCAACACCTCGTATTCCACTGACTACCTGGTCATTCGCGCTGGAGGGGCTCGTAGAAACACCCATCCAATGGAGCTGGGAGCAGTTCAATGCCCTACCGAAGCAATCGTTTACGAACGATATTCACTGCGTAACGAAGTGGTCGAAGCTGGATACGCACTGGGAAGGCGTCAGCATAGAAACGCTGCTTGAACATGTTGACCTAAAGCCTGAAGCCCGTTACGTAATGGCCTATTCTTATGGCGATTATACAACCAATATTCCGCTCGAAGACCTCCGTTTGGGTAAAGCATTCATCGGGATAAACTTCGATGGAAAACCCTTAACTCCCGAACACGGTGGCCCCGCCCGGCTAGTGGTTCCTCATTTGTATTTCTGGAAAAGCGCAAAGTGGATCAAGGGCTTACGGTTTATGGAATCCGATAAGCCTGGCTTCTGGGAACGCGGAGGTTACAGTATGTACGGTGATCCCTGGAAGGAACAACGGTATCGGACGGACGACTGAACAACAGCATGGAAAAATTTCAGTGGCAGATTGCCCAGGTAAAAGCCATTACGCAGGAAACACCTCGTGTAAAAACCTTTACCCTACAACTACCGCAGTGGATTGCTCATATAGCTGGTCAGCACTATGATCTTCGGCTAACGGCAGAAGACGGCTACCAGGCCGAACGTAGTTATTCAATTGCATCGCCCCCTGAGCAAACGGGTGAAATTGACCTCACAGTTGAATTAATTGACGACGGTGAAGTATCTTCCTATTTGCATGAAGGCATTTCGATAGGTGATCCGCTGGAAGTACGGGGGCCCATTGGCGGCTATTTTGTCTGGAAAGATAACCTGGCCACTACGCCCCTATTGCTGATTGCAGGGGGGTCTGGCATTGTACCGCTCATGGCTATGCTTCGCCACCGGGCTCGGATTGGTGCCACAAACCCGACGATTCTACTCTTTAGTGTCCGCACAGCCGAGGAAACCATTTATGGGCAGGAGCTGAGACAGTTAGCCGAGGAGGATGCTCATTTTACATTACTGCTCACCTATACACGTCAGGCCCCACCAAATTGGACCGGCTACCAACGTCGGGTAGATCGTACAATGTTAACTGAAGTGCTGAACCAGTTTGCCAGTCAGCCAATCTGTTTTGTCTGCGGCCCTACCCTCCTTGTAGAGCAGGTAGCGAATACACTGGTTGATGTAGGCTTACCAACTGATACGATTCGTACGGAACGATTTGGCCCAACCGGTGCCTGATGTATACACTAAATCTGGCCCTACTATGAATACAGACACCGATACGATTAATGAAGCCTTTCGATTGGATGGCAATGCCGTAGCTGGTGAATTGCAAATGCTGCTCGGCTTTGACGTTACCGTGCTCCAGACAACGTGCAGCCATTGCCAAAAGGAAGGCCAATTTGCAACTCTGCTGGCTTATGTCCGGGGGCCGGGCATAGTACTTCGCTGCTCCACCTGCAATGGCATGGTACTACAGGTTGTAAAAACGCCCCAAACGATCATGATCACAGTCGAAGGAATAGTAGCCGGATTAACCAGTACAATCATTCAACGTCAACGATAAAAATGCGTCTCATCTTCGCTCCTATCGCCTTGTTATTTCTTCTTACGAGTTGTGGTCAGCGTTCGGCAAAAACTGAATCAGCCACCCTAGGCGACTCGACAGTACGTACTAACGCAGTAGAAAAGACCCTACCCGATACACTATGCTTCCGGCAAATCGTTGGGCGGGATTCCATTACGCTCCAGTTGGTTATTAAAGATTCAATAGTAACGGGTGAGCTAGATGTAATCCCTTTTGAGAAAGATCGGGCCCGTGGCTCCATACATGGCACACGAACCAACAACCAAATTCAGGCCGACTGGCAGCGGTCGGGCGAGGGAGTAATCCAGGCGTACGAAGTAATTTTTACGTTAAAAGGCGATTCAGTAACCTGGCGCGATGGAGAACGTGTTGAAAAGGATGGAAAATGGGTGCTGAAAAATCCAGCTCAAGGCTACGAGTATGTACTACTGAAAACAGATTGCCAATAAAATTGGGCCTGCCTGGCTATTCAATGCCATAATCCAGTAATTTGAGCAGCAAGTAAATAGACCTGTCAAATGGCCTTATCCTCCCGCTATAATCTTGTCTCAACAACGTTCTTGCTGCTTATTACTGGCTTTATTATGGCCCAAACACCTAAACGTCCGCGCGAATACGGCATCCGATTTGGCATAATGCCAACGGGTACGCTCAACGCCATTACCGATGTACCAGGCGTTCGGGTAGGTCAGGTTACCCTCAAGCAGGGGCAGACTATTCATACGGGTGTTACGGCAATCCTCCCCCATACGGGCAACCAGTTTCAGCAAAAAAGCCCGGCTGCTATTTACATTGGCAACGGTTTCGGTAAACTGATGGGCTATAGCCAGATCGAAGAACTCGGTACGCTGGAAACGCCCATCGTTTTAACCAATACCTTAAGTGTCCCCACGGCTGCCGATGCACTGATTGATTATACGCTAACCCAGGCAGGCAACGAACAGGTACGATCCGTGAACTCGGTTGTGGGCGAAACCAATGATGGCTTCCTAAACGACATTCGTGGCCGACACGTAACAAAGCAGCACGTACTGGATGCAATTAAACAGGCTAAAACCGGCCCCGTAGACGAAGGCAATGTTGGCGCTGGTACAGGAACCGTTTGCTTTGGGTTTAAGGGTGGCATTGGTACGTCGTCCCGTAAATTACCTGTCTCTTTGGGAAATTATACAGTCGGCGTTTTAGTACAGACAAACTTCGGCGGTGCCTTGCAACTAGCTGGCGTCCCTATTGGCGCGGCTTTGGGCAAGTATTCCTTCAAAGAAAATCTGGATGGTTCCTGTATGATGGTTGTCTTAACCGACGCACCGTTGGATGCCCGCAATCTCAAACGTCTGGCCAAACGCGCCTTTATGGGACTAGCCAGAACGGGGGGCATTGCCTCTAACGGTAGTGGTGATTACGTGATTGCGGTATCGACTGCCTATCAAATTCTGCACGACACCCAAAGCTCGTTCGATGAAGTGAACGTACTCCGTAACGACAATGTATCGCCACTTTTCATGGCCGCTATCGAAGCCACAGAAGAAGCGATTATCAATTCACTCTTTGCTGCCCAAACCGTTATAGGAGATCAGGGACATCAGGTAGACCAATTACCGATCAATAAAGTGGTTGACTTATTAAAAAAGGCAGGCCAGGCTCGCTAAAGGTATAAACAGCCGGGTCTGGTTAAGTCACGAATCGACTACGTTTTATCTTATTCGTTAATTCAACTAGCCGAAGCTTGTTGGGTCCGTTGCCGACTACCGACTACCAGCCGTATTAGTCCGTATACAAATACAATTGCAACTACCAGCGTCACACCCCATTTTAGGTTGGTAACTACGGAACAAAGCAGGGCAGCCGCTTCCGACGCCTGAGGGTAGCTTTTAAGGAGGTACACAATGCAGGCATTTTCCATCAGATCGAATGCCCATATCCCAACCGGCAATACATTCACCAACTGGAAAGGGGCATACGTTCGGTTCCTGAACAGCAACGAGAGTATGGTGCAGAACAGAAAGGTGTAAATAAGTGGATAAACAATATCAGTTGTTAGTTCACCTTGCGCATAAATAGCCCGCCCTTCAGAACCATAGTCCGCAACCATCTGGCTGATTTTTGCCGGGTTATAACCCAACAACAGGTCAATTGGCCCTACTATCTTTCCGGCTAACGCATTCATCTGCGCTTCCAGATTTTTGAATAAATAAGCTGGGAAAGGCATGTACAGAACAACTCCTAGAAAAAGTGTCTTCCAGGAGGCAATGCGATAGAAAAACGACGAGAGCGTATTCAGCATGATTGATAGTAATTAAGGAGAGGGTTGCTTAATTATCTTTTAATAAAGCACTTACTCCTAACTACTTATCTACTCACACCTCTCCATTTAGTAAGCGGTCGCAAATCAGCTCAACGTCTGCTCTCCGCCACCCGCCATAATACAATTGCCAATCCGACAAAAGCGAGTGCACCCAGCAATTCATAGCCGCCTTCACCTAGTGCACTTGCCAACGCGGGTTCCAGCGTAAGCGATGCCAATCCATTATAAATCGACTCGTTGACAGATAGCAACGCCACAACAACGCCCGCCAACGCGCCACCAGCTACCAGACCTGTTGCGAAGAGATTCCCTTTGCCCAGATCTGCATCTTCTTCTACAGTACCCTTGCGTTTGGCGTTCCAGTCAACAATCGACTTAACCAGGCCGCCCGCAAAAATAGGAAGCGTTGTAGAAAGAGGCAGATAAAGTCCTACAGCGAAAGCTAAGGCACTAACACCTACTAACTCGAATACAAAGGCGATAAACGCGCCAACCAGCACAAACTGCCAGTCGAGGTTAAACGAGAGCAGGCCTTTGATAAGCGTGGCCATCAGCGTTCCCTGGGGGGCCGGAAATTTGTCGGAGCCAATAGCGTGTGTAATTCCCTGGGCCAGCAAATCGGGGGTGGGCGTGTCGAGAATCTTTACCGTTGCCCCCACAACCAGCGATGACACAATGACGCCAATAAACAAGGCCATTTGCTGGTATTTTGGTGTAGCACCAACCAGATAACCCGTTTTAAGATCCTGCGACGTACCACCCGCATTGGCAGCCGCTACGCAGATCATACTGCCAACCACCAATACGGCAGGTTCATATACCTTTCCGGTTAACCCAAAGCCAATGAAAACCAGCGACGTCCCCATAATGGTAGCAATGGTCATCCCGGAAACAGGAGAGGAGCTGGAGCCGATCAGTCCCACAATCCGGCTGGCAACGGTCACAAAGAAGAACCCAAATACAATAACCAGTATGGCAATCAATAATTTGGTGATAATGGAATCGCCAGGAATTTGAGGCAACACAACCATTAAAGCAGTAAGCAAAATACTGCCGATAATTACAATTCGAACACTTAAATCCTGTTCGGTACGCGGTGTCCGGCTACCAAAGCTTAATTCGTCTTCTGTTTCAATAGCACTCAACGACGAGCGGCTGAAACTTTGTTTAAAAGATGAGACAATCGTTGGAATCGTTTTGATTAAGGTCATAAAACCGCCCGCCGTAACAGCTCCTGCACCAATTTGTCGAATATACGCTCGATATACAGCCGCAGCCGTATCAGTAAACGTATGTGTCGTTGGATTCCAGCCACCAGGTCCACCCGCCGTTTGCAGATTCGTTAAATAGCCAAGCTTTTGAAGTTGTAGCGCAATCGTATCGCCCGGCACCAGAGAAGCCAACAGAGGAATTAACCCCAACCACGCCAGAATTCCCCCACCCACTAAAACTGCTGAGATCCGGAATCCAATGATATAGCCAACGCCCAGATATTCCGGTGTTATTTCGCCTGCTACCTGCGCCGACGGGAAATACCGATTAGCCTGTTTTGTGGCCCAAACGGGCACCTCGGCAATTACGTGCAGTACTTTTTGCAGAAGTGCATAGAGCAAAGCGGCACCTAACCCCTGATAGGCTGTTTTAGCAAAATCGCCCCCTTTTTCTCCCGCAATCAGTACGGATGCGCAGGCTGTACCTTCGGGATAGGGCAATGTACCATGTTCCTGCACAATCAACGATCGGCGCAAGGGAATCATCATCAGTGTACCAATCAGGCCGCCCAGAATGGCCAGCGTCAGGATTGTCCAGTAATTGAAGAAATCAGCCCCACTCCCATTAGTCAGGAAAAGAAAGCCCGGCATAGTGAATACCACCCCAGAGGCAATACTCTCACCCGCAGAGCCCGTCGTTTGAATAATGTTGTTTTCGAGAATGGTCGTGTTCAGAAACCGACGACCGAGGGAAATGGCCAATACCGCAATAGGGATGGATGCCGATACCGACAACCCGGCCTTGAGGGATAAATAGACCGTAGCGGCTCCAAACAATACACCAAACACCGCTCCGGTAATGATCGCTTTTAGGGTAAACTCAGCGGGTGATTCGGTGGCGGGTACAAACGGTTTGTGAGTAATTGGGGGCTGAGACATAGTCGTTGGTTTTGTGATGCATCGTTTCTGAGCTTCACAAAGTAAGACATTCCCAACATATACCCAACTCTACTGAATGGCCCTGGGAGTGTATTGATCCACTATATCGCTCGGGTGAATCTCAAGAACATTCGCTAGTACGAGCAACACAAGCGTTCGGGAGGCAATACGGCGCGAAATGCCGGCAATATTCGCGAATAGGTCAACCGTAATACTGTCGTGTTCGCCAAGGTGCTGCATGAGCTTATGTTCTTTCTCGCCATAGCTGAAGCGGATGTCGCGTTCGGCTTGCTCGCCTTTCAAAATCTCGCGCACTTCACGGCTGGCCTGCACCGATTTATCAGCCACGCGCACGTACACCTTTTTGTTGTCCGGTTCTGCCGGATCGGGAATAATATAATGAGGACGGGTTGGGCTTCGGGGCACACGTATCACGAGAACTTCCCGTTCGTCGTAGAGTTGTACCCGGTCAATAGTGTAGGAAATTCGGGGAAAACAAAATTTATTAATAGCCCGGACGAGCAGGTATTCGTCCTCATCGGCATATTTCAATCCCAGGATCTTCTTGTCGTCGCCGACACCGATCAGCATGATTCCTCCGTTTGTATTAGCGAAAGCGACCACGCCCCGGATTATTTTCTCGGGATGATTTGTTTTCAGCTTGAACTCTAAACTGCTACCCTCTCCCCGTTTAACCAGGTTCTTGAGCGCTTGATAGTCCATAACCGATGGGTTCATCTGGCTGTACACTGACTAGGGATAAATATACGGCTTTTCTGCAAACTTGCAAATGTCCAGCCCATATCTCTATCTTTCATTAAAAACTCGGCTTGCCTACGTCAACTTTTCGACTTAGTTAACCGTTACTAAAGTACTTCTTACTTTATAGAAAACATAAAAATGCTGGTAAACGTTGCGCTTGTTTTAGGGACGTTCGGTTTTATGGAAGGCGTTGCCTGGTTTACACACAAGTATGTCATGCATGGCTTTTTGTGGAGTTGGCATCGCGACCATCACAACCATCACAACGGTTTTTTTGAAATCAACGATTTATTTGCCGTTGTGTTTAGCCTGACCGCTATTAGTTT
Source organism: Spirosoma sp. KCTC 42546 (assembly GCF_006965485.1). NCBI lineage: Bacteria > Pseudomonadati > Bacteroidota > Cytophagia > Cytophagales > Cytophagaceae > Spirosoma > Spirosoma sp. KCTC 42546. Next base: position 341,389 of record NZ_CP041360.1, on the reverse strand, counting down.
GATTCTTATTGGTGTCGAATTTCCAGAATGGCAATTTCTGGCCTGGATTGGAGCTGGCGTTACGCTTTACGGTTTCTTCTATTTCGTTTTCCACGACGTCATTGTTCATCGGCGCGTAAAGTTGAAAGTTGATACCAGCGGGCGGTACATGCAACGTATTATGCGGGCGCATTACATTCACCACAAAGTACATACTCGGGAAGGTGCCGAAGCATTCGGTTTCCTGTATGCGCCAAAAAAATATGACCGGGCCGTAAAAAGTAAAAAGCCCGAGACGGAATCGAAATCATTGTAACGAGGACGGTCGGTCGTTTCGGTAGAAACCCGTGTTACGTAAAAAAGGCGTAGCCCAAAGAGGGTTACGCCTTTTTTATCAAAAAATTCCCGAACGACTCAATATTCGTCTTCGTTGAAAAAGAAATCATCTTTGGTTGGATAATCCGGCCAGATTTCTTCGATGCTCTCATAGGGTTGCCCATCGTCTTCGAGCTCCTGTAAGTTTTCAACTACTTCGAGGGGGGCACCTGAGCGAATTGAATAGTCAATCAGTTCGTCTTTGGTGGCAGGCCAGGGGGCATCTTCCAGATAGGATGCCAGTTCGAGTGTCCAGTACATAGTGTGTTCGTATTTTGATGTCTATTTTCAATGAGGGTGCAAAAGTAAAAAAATCGGTAATATCCAAGCTATTTTAGGCAAAAATGTTCGCAATCGTTATTCTGCCGGGATTTAGGCCTTTAACGCGCAATAACGCCGTTTGTTTGTAGCGAAGTAAATAAATTTTATGAGACAAACTAGTAAATACTGTTTCTATTTATTTCGCCCCCGGTTATATGGCCTTTGCTTAACCTCTCTATCACTTACTTATGCTTATTGAAGTATGCGCTTATTCGCTCGATTCATGCCTCACAGCGCAGCGAGCCGGAGCCGGACGTGTTGAATTATGCGGGGGCCTTGCCGAAGGAGGAACGACACCCAGCGCAGGCCTAATTCAACTGGTTCGCCAGCACCTGACCATTCCATTTTATGTGATGATTCGGCCACGCGGGGGCGATTTTTTTTATACCGAAACCGAACTGGCCGTTATGAAAGCTGATATTTTAATGGCCAAAACGTTGGAGGCTGATGGCGTAGTACTGGGTATTTTGCAGCCTGATGGCCAGGTAAATGAAGCCCAAACGCGAGAATTGGTCGAGTTGGCCCACCCCTTGCCCGTTACATTCCATCGTGCATTCGACATGACGCGTGATCCGATCGAAGCGCTGGAAGCTGTAATACGCACAGGTGCTGTTCGTATTCTCACCTCTGGCCAGCAGCAAACCGTAAACCTGGGCTTACCCGTCCTGCGCCAATTGGCCGAGGCCTCAGCAGGACGTATTGAGATTATGGCCGGAGCTGGTGTGAATGCCCAAAATGCCAGTCAATTAATAGAAGCGGGTGTCGATGCGTTGCACCTGAGTGGTAGTCAGAAAGAAGACAGCCGTATGATTTTCCGGCAACCGTCGGTATCAATGGCTACCAGTATTCCTGATGAGTATGAATATCTAGAAGCTAATGAGGCAAAAATAAAGGCCGTGGTGCGGCAGGTGTAACGCGGTGGTTCGGCAATCCGACATCCTGTCCGCGTTACAAGACAATGGCCCGGTTACCGGAGATAAATACCCGATCGTTAAAAACCAGTTTCAACGCCTGCGACAAGACAATTTTTTCTACATCTTTCCCCTCCGTTGCCATATCGGCAGCAGTGTGTCGATGATCCACTTCCTTTACATTCTGGGCAATAATTGGCCCTTCGTCTAAGTCGTTATTTACGAAATGAGCCGTAGCTCCGATGATTTTAACACCCCGCTCGTAGGCCTGCCGGTACGGATTTGCGCCAATAAAGGCGGGCAAAAATGAATGGTGAATGTTAATAATCCGATTCGGGAAATGATTCACAAAACCAGCCGTGAGCACCCGCATATATTTAGCTAAAACCACATATTCGGGTTCATAAATAGCCATTGTTCGCAGAATGGCTTCCTCATGTTCTTCACGGGTTCGGCCTTCATGAGAAATGTAGTGAAATGGAATGCCAAACTTGCTGACTAAGGGCTGCAGCAGATTGTAGTTACTCACAACGGCCAGAATATCAGCGTCTAGTTCATCAAACGCGTACCGAATCAGTAATTCGCCAAGGCAATGGTGTTCTTTAGTCACCATCACGACAATATTTTTCTTACGCTTGGGATTCAGTCGAAACGTAATTTCAGACTGATTTGCTGAATCGGGCAATGTGGTTTTTAATTCATGTAGTAAAGATGCACTATCAAACATGTCGTGCGCGACTCCGGCCTCAAATTCAGTACGCATGAAGAAACGGCCTGACGGACTAACGTACTCATCATTATGGATGATATTTAAGTTATGCCGGAATAGTACGCCCGTTACGTGGTAAATCAGGCCCTTACTATCGGGGCCATCCATAAGTAATATATGTTTGTCAGGAAGCGCCATGCTTGGTTTTGAATAAATTGGCTAAAAGTAGCAAATGCCAGCCGTTTATTCCTTTATTTTGGGTCATAAGCACCCTATCTATGGTAAATCGACGCCGTTTTTTAACTCTCAGCTCGCTGGCCGGGCTACTCCCCTCGCTATCATTCGGTTCTACTGAATCAGTTGACATTACTAATGGCACCAATAGCCAAGTTGACTTCACTACAAATGAAGCCCCTTTACTTAGTACCCCTCTCGTCATTTCAACCTGGAAACAACCTAAGGCCAATGCAGCCGCCCAGGCCGTATTAGATCGGGGTGGGCGGGCATTGGACGCGGTAGAAGCAGGCGTGAAAGTTCCTGAAGCCGATCCAGAAGACATGAGCGTCGGGTACGGAGGTCGTCCTGATCGGGATGGGCATGTAACGCTTGATGCCTGTATCATGGATGAGAAAGGCAATGCGGGGTCTGTTACGTTTCTGGAGCATATTATGCACCCAATTTCGGTAGCGCGGGCGGTTATGGAAAAAACACCGCACGTGATGCTCAGTGGCGAAGGAGCCCTAACCTTTGCGCTCTCTCAGGGGTTTAAAAAGGAAAATCTGCTCACGAAAAAAGCGGAGAAAGAATGGCGAGAATGGCTAAAAACAGCCAAATACAAACCCATCGCCAATATCGAACGACACGACACGATTGGTATGCTGGCCATTGATGATAAAGGCAACATCTCAGGCGCTTGTACCACCAGTGGACTAGCGTACAAAATGCGGGGTCGTGTGGGTGACTCACCTATTATTGGTGCGGGCCTGTTTGTCGATAATGAAATTGGTGGGGCCTGTGCCACCGGGCTAGGCGAATTAGTTATGCGAACCTGTGGCGCATTCCTGGTGGTCGAATTAATGCGTCAGGGGCACACCCCTCAACAAGCTTGTGAAGAAGCCGCTTCACGAATTATAAGAAAACAAGATTATAAAGATATACAGGTTGGCTTTCTAGCTGTAAATAAGAAAGGTGAGCACGGAGCCTATAGTATTCAGCCGGGATTTAACTATACGTTATCAACGCAAAAAAAGACAGAGGTTACCGACGCAAAGTCATATTTGAAATAAACAAGTTTTTCTTTTATTGTTTATAGTACTTAATTGCCGTCCCAAAAGTGGGCAATTACGGCTACTATACAACTATTTAAAATCACGAACTACATTGGAATCGGTATTTTCAACATCGAAGCGGAAGCTCCTACTCGAAATAGCCTGGGAGGTGTGTAATCAGGTAGGTGGAATTTATACGGTTATCCGGTCGAAAGTGCCAGCGATGGTCGAAAAGTGGGATGATAACTACGTGGCACTGGGGCCCTACTTCCCCCAACGGTCTGCCGCTGAATTTGAACCCATTACCGAACCCGACGAAACAGAAATTGGGCAAACGGTTCGTAAAATGCGGGAATTGGGCTATACAGTTGAGTATGGTTATTGGCTTGTTACGGGTCGCCCGCGTGTTGTCCTGTTCGATCTTAACAGCATTGGTATTGATCAGTTGAACCAAATAAAAACACAGCTTTGGTTAAATCATCAACTCTCAACACTCAACGTTGAGGACCTTGTCAATCAGACAATTATCTTCGGTGAAATGGTGCGGATTTTTATCACGCTGCTAGCCGAAGATCATGCCCGACGTGTTGATTTCGTCGCTCATTTCCACGAATGGATGGCCAGCACGGGTTTGCCTGATCTGCGTCGTGATAACGTTAAAGTGGCCACTGTCTTTACCACCCACGCCACCATGCTTGGGCGTTATCTTGCCCAAAACGAGCCTGGATTTTACGGTAAACTCCCATTTTTTGATTGGAAGCGTGAAGCCCAGCACTATGGCATTGAAACACAGGCTACGGTTGAGCGGCTAGCGGCTTTACAGTCGCACGTTTTCACTACCGTCAGCGATGTAACAGCACGTGAATGCGAGGTATTTCTGGGTCGAAACCCCGACCTCGTTTTGCCCAATGGACTGAACGTCACTCGGTTTGCTGCTGTTCATGAATTCCAGAATCTGCACGTTCGATATAAACAGAAAATCCATGAGTTTATCATGGGCCACTTTTTCCAGAGCTATTCATTCGACCTGGAAAAAACGCTATACTTCTTTACCTCAGGCCGTTTCGAGTTTTCTAACAAGGGATATGATCTTACGCTCGAAGCTCTTGCCCGTCTGAATCACCGGATGCGTGAAGCCAATATGGACACAACAGTTGTTATGTTCATGGTTACCAAACAGCCATATACATCCATCAATCCCGATGTACTTCACTCCCGTGCGTTGCTTGATGAAATCCAGGAGACTTGCGAAAGTATTGAAAAACAAGTAGGTGAGCGCCTGTTCCAGGCAGCGGCTTCGAACACGCAGAGCACAACCTTGCCTGATTTAAACAGCTTTGTGGATGAGTATTGGCGGCTTCGCCTTCGGCGGACCGTTCAAAGCTGGAAAACAAAACATCTCCCTCCTTTTGTAACCCATAATCTGGTGCAGGAGGATGATATGACCCGGTTTATCCAGAAAGCAAACCTGGTCAATAATGAATACGACCGGGTTAAAATCGTTTATCACCCCGATTTCATAGCATCTACAAACCCATTGTTTGGCCTGGATTACAGCCAGTTTGTACGGGGGTGCCACCTGGGCGTATTCCCAAGCTATTACGAGCCCTGGGGCTATACTCCTCTGGAATGCGTTGTCCGCGGTATCCCAACCGTTACAAGCGACCAGTCGGGCTTTGGTGATTTCATCATGCAAATCATGCGCGACTACGAAAATCGGGGTATTTACGTGATCAATCGGCGGACACAGTCATTCAACGAAGCCGCGGACCAGTTAGCTGATGTACTTTACCGTTTTGTAAGAATGGCCCAGCGCGACCGCATCAAGCAACGTAACCGGGTTGAAAGCATTGCCGATGTGTTCGACTGGAGCAGTTTACGTTCCTACTACGACACGGCGCACGACTTGGCTTTGAAACGAAAGAAACCTTAAGTTTAAAATGTAAAATGAATAATGGTTAATGTGTAATGGCAGATTTGTCAATCATTATACATTAACCATTATTCATTTTACATTAATTACAAATCATGATTAAAATCGGCATTATCAATGTTTCGGATCGCGCTAGTGCGGGTGTTTATGAAGACATTCCGGGCAAGGCGGTTGTTAGCTTATTGACGGATTGGCTCACCTGTCAATGGGAACCTGTGTATCGCGTTATTCCCGATGAACAGGATCAACTCGAAGCCACATTAATCGAACTGGCCGACGTAGAAGGTTGCTGTCTGGTCGTAACGACAGGGGGTACCGGTCCCGCTCTACGCGACGTTACACCGGAAGCCACCGAAGCTGTTTGCCAGAAAATGATGCCCGGTTTTGGCGAGTTGATGCGTCAGGAAAGCCTTAAATACGTTCCTACAGCCATTTTATCACGCCAAACGGCGGGTATCCGTAACCAGACACTGATGCTTAATTTGCCGGGAAAACCAACCGCCATAGGTCAATGCCTGTCGGTTGTTTTCCCGGCGATACCCTACTGCATTGACCTGATTGGCGGACCTTTTCTGACTACAGATGCCGATAAGATGAAGGTATTTCGGCCAAAAAGCTAACGGGGAAAACTAACTTTTCCCATCGTCACGCTTGGCACGCCCTGCCTGTTGCCAAATGACGTGTTTCCTCCGGCCAGACTTTCATTAGCCAACACGGCAAATAAAACGGCTTCTTTAGCATCACCACTGATACCGAGCTCATCGGTGATGCTAAAGGTACAGTTAGGCAACAATTGCTTTAGTGAAGCCGTCAGTACAGGGTTGTGCATGCCTCCGCCACTCATATAGACACTGTATGTCTCGCTAGAATGCATCACGCGCCGAATAGCATCAACTATGGTTTCGGCACTGAACTGGACCAGGGTGACCATTAAATCGGCATCTGATAAATCGGTGGTTCGGCTGCGATTTTGAGCTTCTTCAACGTAAGCCATATTAAACACTTCAGGACCTGTTGTTTTTGGGAATGGCGCGTCGAAAAAAGGGTTTGTTTTTAGAGCGTTGAGCAAAATCGGGTTCACCTTACCCTGAGCGGCCAGTTTACCATCTTCATCATAAGGCTTGTTCAACAATTTTCGGGCATAAGCATCTAAAATTGTATTCCCCGGTCCCGTATCGGTTGTAAATACACTCCCCGCATCCTCATCGGCAGGTAAGTAGGTGAAGTTAGCAATACCGCCCATATTAAGCAGAAGGCGATTTTCGTCCTTTTTTGAGAACATAAAATAGTCTCCATAAACAGCTAAGGGAGCTCCTTCGCCACCGTGAGCAACATGTTTCTGACGAAAATCGCTAACTGTTATCACACCGGTGATGGCGGCAACATGGTCACCATCGCCAATCTGGAGGGTAGCATTCGGGAACTTATCACGCTGGTGCTGACTTTTGGGGGCATGATAGACCGTTTGGCCGTGGCTGGCAACAATGTCGACGGCTTCAGGTTCAATAGCCCAGTTACGCAGGCAATCGAGAATCATCTGCCCATGTAACCGGCCGATATATGGATTTAGCAAACATAGGTGCTCAAATTCAATTTCGGTCTTGGCAAAGATTGTTCGGATATCAGCTTTCAGCTCTTCATCATAAGGCACAGTAGAAAAGCGTTCTAGTATGACTTGAGTAGTTGGTCCGGCACCTGAAATTCGGCATAAGGCTACGTCAAGGCCATCGAGTGAGGTACCCGACATAAGGCCAATAATTCGGCGTGTGGGCTTCTGAGCAATGTGATATAGTTGCTGAATTTGAGCGTTCATTTTAAATTTATGGTTCCTGGTTTACCGTTTACAGTTCCCCTTTACTGGGCCATTGATTAATTGGACCGGAAAACTACCAAAAATCGCGACAGGGAACCGCGTAAATCATTCACTATATAACGCATGGATTTCTGGGGCGACGAGCAATTCTCCTTCTTTGAAAACATCTTGTTTTCTGTATTAGGTCAATCCGTTGATGTGATCGAAACCCAGTTTTTATCGGGCGGTGACATCAATACGGCGGCTCAGGTATTTTCGTCGGCAGGGGTATTCTTCATTAAATGGAATCAGTTCGAGGACCAGTCTACAGAACCGCCAAGCATGTTCGAGTCTGAAGCAATGGGGCTTGATTTGCTTCGCCCAACTAACGCATTTCAGATTCCGCAAGTGATTGGGCATGGACGTCACCTGGGCAAGTCTTATTTAATTCTGGAATACATTGACTTTGGGAAACCCGCCAAAACATACTGGGAAACATTAGGCCAGAAATTAGCGGTTTTACACTCCTGTACGCAACCTAAATTTGGTTTAAACTTCGATAACTACATTGGTTCTTTACCACAGACCAATAAGCTTACCGCAGATGGTTTTGATTTCTTTTTCGAACACCGGCTGCTACCTCAGGCCGGTTTAGCGCTGTACAAAGGTTTGCTATCGAAACAGGCCTATGATGCGTTGTTTCGCTTACGTCTACGCTTACCTGATTTGATTCCGAACGAACGTCCGGCGCTCCTACACGGCGATTTATGGTCGGGGAATGTACTGATTAATGAAAGCGGGCTTCCGGCACTGATTGACCCCGCCGTTTATTATGGATTCCGGGAAGCCGAACTCGCCTTTACTAAATTATTTGCTGGCTTTGATGCGCGATTCTATGATGCCTACGATGAAGCTTTCCCGCTTCAGAGTGGTTTTAATGAACGTGTTGGCATCTATAATCTATACCCACTACTCGTTCATGTGAATCTCTTTGGGTCAGGTTACGTTAGTGGCGTGGAACGAATACTGAAACAGTTTTAAAAAAGTTGATAAGTCGGTAAGTCGGTAAGTCAGTAAGTGGCTGACACAAGTGTATCCTGCTCGAACCAGCCACTTACTGACTTACCGACTTACCGACTTACCGACTGCTTCCTATGGAAATCACCTCTTTTGAGCAGTTCGAGTTGAACCGTCAGCTACTTAATGCTGTGGCGGAACTCGGCTATACAGAACCAACCCCCATTCAGCAGCAAACTATTCCGCTGAGCTTGGGTAATCATGACGTGCTGGGCATTGCCCAAACCGGCACAGGAAAAACGGCGGCTTACTTACTACCGCTGCTCATGAAAATTAAGTACGCACAAGGTACTGCTCCTCGCGCGCTCATTCTGGCCCCAACGCGTGAATTAGTCATGCAGATTAATGAAGCGGTAAGTGAGTTAGGCAAATATACTGGCTTGCGCCATCTGGCACTTTACGGCGGTCTGGGTCCTAAAACGCAAATTGAAACACTTCGCAAAGGAGTCGATTTACTAGTTGCTACACCTGGGCGATTTATGGATCTGTACCGGCTTGGCGAGATCGTCACAAAAGATATTCGTACACTGGTGCTCGACGAAGCTGACAAAATGATGGATATGGGCTTTATGCCCCAAATCCGGTCAATCTTGGAGATTATTCCAACAAAACGGCAAAACTTGCTCTTTTCAGCAACATTCGGTGGACGTGTTGAACGGCTATCGGCTGAGTTTCTGGAAGCGCCAGTCAAAGTAGAAGTAACTCCACAGGCATCAACTGCCGAAATGGTGAGTCAGGTAATTTATGAAGTGCCAAATTTTCGCACGAAAATTAATCTCCTGGATTATCTGATTAATAAAGATGCCTTCCAACGGGTTATCATTTTTGCCCGAACGAAAAGCACTGCAGAGAACATCTATAAATTTCTGGCACGTAAAGTGGTAGAGACCGATAAGATCAGGGTTATTCATGCCAATAAAGGCCAGAATACACGGATCAATGCCATGGATGCGTTTAAAGAAGGGAACGTGCAGGTGCTGGTAGCTACAGACGTGGCCGCCAGAGGCATTGATGTGGCCGAAGTGAGTCATGTTATCAATTTCGATTTACCGCTGATCTACGAAGACTATGTGCACCGGATTGGTCGGACTGGTCGAGCTAATCATACGGGAACGGCTATTACGTTTCTGACTACGGCAGAGGAGTATCATGTGCAGAAAATTGAACGAATTATCCGCATGACTATTCCCAGGGAACCGCTCCCGGCTAATGTTGAGGTTACAGAAACTCCGTTTGATGAACAACAGGCAATGCTTCGGGAAATTGATGAGCAACGCCGAAAAGATAATCCAGAGTTTCTGGGCGCTTTTCATGACAAGAAAGCAAAAAATCTACCCCCCGGAAAAGCCAGATCAATAGCCGAAGCAAAAGAAGCCGGTGTCAAGAAACCCTTCTCGCGTAAACCAGGACCTCGTCCGGGTGGATCCAGCCATAAAGTTGGCGGGGCAAAGCGGTCTGGGCCTCGGGGTGGGCGTCGCTAATTTGCAGATAATGCACTAATTTAGATGCTCCTTTCGTTTTACCAAAGCATATACCTCAGGTATAGTGATTTCCTATGAGCGTTCGGATCAAGCTGATACAGTGTACTTTAGTTGCGTTACCGTTTTTGGCGGCTGCACAAACTAAGCAGTTCATTACGTCGGCACGTTCGGGCGACCCGGTTCGGCAGTCTAAATCGGTACACGAAAATCTGGAGGAAGCTGCTTTAGCAACGGAATCCACGTCAATTGGCGGCCCTGCCGATACGGGTGAATCAGTCAATACGCTCCCTCTGTTTGGTGAACGGCCAAAAACCACAGCGCAGATCGATGAGGAAATTCATTTTCTGAATGATTGCGATCGTAATTTCGGAACTCGAACCGAAGCTAGTGTTTTTTTTGCAGCTCGGGGCTGGGATTATATTGCCAGCGGCCAGTTAGATACAGCCGCCCACCGTTTCAATTTATCCTGGTTGCTTAACGACCGAAACGCCGATGCCTACTGGGGATTAGGCGTGGTCTGTTATCAGAAGAATCGCTTACCCGATGCTATCCGAATGATGAAGAAAGGAATAGCTGTTGACGATAGTAATACCGTTCTGATGACCGATCTGGCAACTGTAGAAATTAAGCAATATCAGGAAAAGCCAAATGAGGATGTATTGTCAGATGCCGAAGGGCATTTGGAGCGAGCGGTATCCCTTAATCCGAATGCCTTATCCTTTCAAAAACTATCGCTTGTCCAGTATTTAAAAGCAGATTACCCCAAAGCGTGGGAGTATTTTCACCAGGCTCACAAGCTTGATCTTTCGGTGCTCGACTTTGGTTACCTCAACGAATTAATGGCTAAACAGCCAGACCCCAAGGGGGTTTTTAAGTAAAAAGTGGAGTGGGTGTAGTAAGTGCAGCGAGTTGATTAACTCACTGCACTTACTACACCCACTCCACTTTTTAACTTACTCCACCAAAACTAATTCTCCGTTTCGTCGTCCTGTACGATCTTTTTCTTCGACTGCTCAAAGGTAACTTTGCCTTTTTCGTCCCATTCGGTTATGGTGTAAGGCTCAAATTCGGTATCCCACTGGTCGCTGGCGTATTGAATGAGTTTTCGTCGCATCCGACGGCCACTTGGATTAATAGGATAATACTCTGTCCAGCGGCCAACTTTTACGCCATTGTCATACTTTCCTTCTTCGGCTAGCAGACCGTTTTCATAGAACGCCATGTAGGTGCCTTTTACCTTCCCGTACTCTTTCGGAACAATTTCCTTGATCTTACGGTGGGTAGAATCATAATACACTAACTGTGACTCGGCGGGTACGCCCCAATGCCAGTGGGTTTTGTCGACAAGCATAAAGTTAGCATCATACTTCTCCCAACGACCGTCTTTCATCCCCGCATAATAAAATCCTTCCTCTACCAAATCACCGTTCTGATAGCGTTTGTAAGAACCGTGTAGTAACAATCCAGCGCCTTCGTCCTTGACAATTGAACTTGTTACCCGGGCTGATTTCTGATAATACCGAAAGATTTCCCGAACGTAAGGCAACGGTTTAGCCGCATCGTTATCGCGAAGGACGTGAAATTCCTCAACAATAGTCCGATCTCCACTGCCGAATTTTGTATATGCCTTGACCATCGACAAGCCTTCATATTCGGTCTTCGATAGCTTGTTTTTAGATTTTTTCTCAGCTTTTAGCTTCTTTAACTGCTTCACTTTCAGGCCTAAATCAGGCATTATACCAGCAACGTAAGCATCCTTTTGCTCCTTTAACGACGACATGGTTGGTAAACCAAGCGTTGTAAGTGATGAAGGCACAGATGTGAACGGGGCAAAGGGCGATGGAGCCGCACCGGATGGAGCCAAAACTGGTTTCGACGCCGTTGTGAGTGAAGACGGCGCAGTACTTGCAGGTTGCGCCTGAGCACCAGAAATGGTCATACCGATTGCCAGTATGAAAAAAATCGGTAGTTTTAAGGTATAAGCAAACATAGTACGGGCAAACGATTGGTCCCTGAAGTTTGTTAGTTTTGCAACGCTTTATAAAGTCTTATTATTTTATCAACTCGTCCGCCAATAGTCGGCGGTTTGTTTATAATCAATTCTCGTGGAAAAACAGGCCCGTATTTATGTTGCCGGACATCGAGGCATGGTCGGTTCGGCTATTACTCGTAAACTTCAAGCTGAAGGCTACACTACTATTATAACCCGAACATCGTCTGAGCTGGATTTGCGTAATCAGACGGCTGTTGCCGACTTTTTTGCGCAGGAACGCCCCGAATATGTGTTTCTGGCTGCGGCCAAAGTCGGTGGCATTATGGCTAACAACACCTATCGTGCCGAATTTCTGTACGATAATCTCATGATTGAATCGAACATTATTCATCATGCTTATCAAACAGGTGTTAAGAAGTTGTTGTTCCTGGGCTCATCATGTATTTACCCAAAGCTAGCCCCACAGCCCCTCAAAGAAGAATACCTGCTGAGCGGTTTCCTTGAATCAACGAACGAGCCCTACGCTATTGCCAAAATTACGGGTATTAAATTGTGTGAATCTTACCGAAGCCAATATGGTTGTGACTTCATTTCGGCCATGCCCACTAATCTGTATGGCCCAAATGACAATTACGATCTGCAAGGATCACATGTATTGCCTGCGTTGATCCGGAAGTTCCACGAAGCAAAAATTAACAACCAGCCAACCGTAGAAGTTTGGGGAACAGGTTCGCCGATGCGCGAATTTCTCCACGCCGACGACCTCGCCGACGCCTGTTTCTTTTTAATGGAACATTATAACGACGAGTTGTTCGTGAACATTGGTACGGGCGAAGATGTAACGATCAAACAAGTAGCCGAACTCATCAAAGAAATCGTAGGCTTCGAAGGTGAACTACGCTGGAATACCGATAAACCAGACGGTACCCCAAGAAAACTTATGGATGTTTCCCGTCTTCATAATATGGGTTGGAAACACAAAACCGAACTAAAAGAGGGCCTCGAACGCACCTACCAGGATTTTCTGGCCAATGAGGTTCTCTATGTCGAATAATAGTATTTTGGTAAAGTAAGTGGAGTGAGTTTAGCGAGTGGACGACATCTAACGCACTCACTAAACTCACTCCACTTACTTTACCTACTCCACTTAAATACGCTTCTTACAATTTCTTAGCAGGGTTTCCAAATACGGTTGCTCCAGCCTCTACGTTTTCTACTACAACTGATCCCGCTCCAATGCGTGCCCCTTTGCCAACTGTAATGCCGGAAATTAATTTGGCACCAGTTCCAATAAAAGCTCCTTCTTCAATCGTTACGCCACTGTTTACTACACTGCCCGTTCCAACCTGGACGTAGTCACCAAGTTTTGCCTGGGTTTCAATTATTACACCGGACTGAATAATGCAGTGTTGCCCCACTTCTGCATACGGATTAATGACGGCGCGGGCTGCAATCAGGTTTCCGTGGCCAATTGTAGCCATAATGGAAACCGTTGCCGTGTCGTGAATTGCATTTACCGGTTGCACTTTCCGTCGTTCGTTCAGCATCTTGACTAAGCGTTTTCGTACGCGGGCATCACTAATAGCCACGAAGGCTTCGCACTTATGCCCGATTAGTTTCAGAAAACCGTCATCATCTGTTTCGCCCAGCACCGATACGTCGCCAAACTCTTTACCGTGCAATTCTTTATTATCATCCAGCAGTCCGTAAACCACCACACTGTTACGCTGAAACAAGTCTAAAGCCGTCAGGCCCAGGCTCCCCGCCCCGAAAATAAGCACTGGATTTTCCATTAGTTGTTGTTTGTTAAGTCAATATGAACCATTGCGCTCTTAGAGCTATAATCTTGTCAATTTAGTAACAGTGTGATAAATCTTACATCATGTATGATGTCTAGTTTCGTTCATGCAAGTAAGCACCCAGTTCCGCACAATTGTGCTATCCGATATTCACCTCGGCACTGCCGGGTCGAAAGCAAAAGAGGCCACCGAGTTTCTGCGAAATTACTCTTGTCAAAAGCTTATCCTGAATGGCGATATCATTGATGGCTGGCAATTGAAACAATACGGTACCTGGAAGAAAAAACACACTGCTTTTTTTAAAACGGTTTTACGACAAATCGTTCACTACAATACAAAAGTTGTTTACCTACGGGGTAATCACGACGATTTTCTGGATCAGGTAATGCCCCTCAAAGTGGGTAAGAATTTTTCAATTCGCAAAGATTATACGTTCAGCTCAGGCGACAAAAAGTTCTACGTCACCCATGGCGACGTCTTCGATTCTATTACCTCCCAAATGAAGTGGCTGGCCTATCTGGGCGATATAGGTTACACCTTTCTGCTTTGGGTCAACAAGTTTTATAATAACTACCGAAACTGGCGCGGTTTACCCTATTATTCCCTGTCTCAACTGATTAAATCGCGCATCAAGCAGGCTGTTAGCTATATCTCTGATTACGAGCAAAAATTGACTGAGCTAGCCCGCGCTCGTAACTGCGACGGAGTGATCTGCGGGCATATTCACCAACCCGCCATCCGAGAACTCGACGGTATTATTTACATGAACTCCGGCGACTGGGTTGAGTCGCTGAGTGCATTGGTTGAAGACCATGATGGCAACTGGAGTCTTCTGTACTACACGATGGATTTAACGCAAGAGGCCGAAATCAATTCACAAATACAATCCAGCAGGCCAGTTACTAACCTCATTAATAGCGCACTTCCTATCCCGACAATTTAATCTCTCTTTGATTTATGCGTGTTTTATTCTTAGTACAAGGTGAAGGACGAGGCCATTTGACGCAGGCTCTATCGCTGGCTCAGCTGTTAAAAATAGCGGGTCATGAAGTTATTGGTGCCATCGTTGGAGTAACTGCTGAACGGGATGTGCCCGCATTTTTTAGCGAGAAATTCACTGCCCCCATTACCCCGGTTTTTAGCCCAGGGTTGGTTTATAATGCGGGTACTAATGAACTCGAACCCTTCAAAACTACTATGCAGGGGATCCGCTACGCTAAACCATTCTGGCGTAGCCTGCAAAAAGTGCGCGATATAATTGAAACAGAGCAGCCCAATGTGGTCGTTAATTTCTTCGAAATGCTTGGGGGAATGACTTATGCCTTGTTGCGCCCATCCGTGCCGATGATCTGCATTGCCCACCAATACATGGCTTTTCATCCGAATTTTCAACGCCCCAAAGGACAATGGTTTTATCGGCAGGCCTTCAAACTAAATACGCGGCTAACCTGTTTTGGCGCGCAAGAGCTACTCGCCTTGTCTTTCGACAAGCAAGCTGACGAGCCCCGCCAACGACTGCGTATTGTACCGCCCTTGCTTCGGCAGGAAGTAACAGAACTGAAACCATCTGTGGGCGATTTCCTATTGGCCTATGTTACGCAGTCCGGCCTGAAAGTAGAGCTACTTAAAGCGCATGAACAACATCCTGACATCCGCATGGACGGATTTCATTCTGGGGTACCTGTTGCCGATCAGGTTATTGACGAAACACTAACCTTTCATGCGATTGATGGCAAACGCTTTCTGGAATTTATGGCCCGTTGCAAGGCCATTGTGACTACGGCGGGCTTCGAGTCTGTGTGTGAAGCGGCTTATCTTGGTAAACCCGCGCTCATGATTCCCCAATCGAATCACTATGAACAGGCTTGCAATGCCATCGACGGTCAGCGTGCGGGCGTTGGTGTGGCCTCAGACCGCTTTGACTTGACCAAATTGATAGATTACTTACCTCAGTATGATAAACAGCTTAGCGAGCGTTTTCGAACCTGGCACGCCCAAGGCTACTTTCTGTTTCTGGCCTCGCTAAACCGTGCAACCACCCCACGAAGCAAGCCATCATCGGGAGGATTCTTGCAAACTCGACTTCGGCATTTACTTCGGTCATAGGTGATAAAAAAAATCTAGTGGATTAGCGTACCGAAACTGATACTGCGTTTCCTGAATCAGCTTCTGTACGCTAATTACTTTGTATGGGACTGGGTCAGCAGGAATAATGAATGTGGGCAGTTCATACCCAAAATCAGCGCAGCTTTTCCGGTAGATCGCTTCGCGCGTAGGATGTTCCGGCGCAACAGCATTGAACGTTCCACTTATTTTTTGTCGAATGATAGCTGTCAGGATTCCCACAGCATCGTCGCGATGAAGGTAGTTGACGGGTACATTTCCACTGTCAACCGTCCGTCCAGCAATGTATTTACCTGGAATACGATCGTAACCCATCAGCCCTCCGCAGCGGAGTATCGTTACAAGCCGTTTGGGAGTAAGGCTTTGAACCAACTGTTCAGCCTTAGTTATTCCTTGTGAGGCAGATTGCTGAAGCTCTGTAACATCCTGTTCGACAATAATCCGATTTAATTCAGGATAAACGGATGTGGAGCTAACGTAGATGATATGCTTTATTGACGATTGGCGTATTGCATCCGTTAGAGAATTAACCTGTGTCGGATGAAAATCTTCGCCTAGTTTTCCAGCTTTGGGTGGAACATTAATAATCAGCGTATCAGTCTGAAGTAATTGAGTAAGGTCGCCAACTGGCTCAGGGGTTAGCTGGAGTGAACATGTCTCGATGCCATTCTGTCTTAACAAAGCAGCTTTCTCAACTGATGTTGTACTGCCCTTTACCCGAAAGTCTTCCACTAGTAATTGCTTAGCTAATGGCAGCCCTAGCCAACCCAGGCCAATGATAGAAATAGATTTTTCTGGCATAGTTTAGAAGCCAATACCAAATGCTAAAGTGCGAACATCCGGCCCTTTACCTGCTTCGAATAATGGACTCATGTCATACTTCACAAAAAAATCCAGGCTACGAATACCCAAATGAGCCATCAACCCGTAGCGAATATTAGTTAGGTAATAATCCGAATGCCGACGGTCTCTGCTTCCATCCGCTTCTTTGATCTTCCGATAACTATCAAGTCGGTAGTTTACATAACCACCCAGGCCGATGTGGCAAACCTTGCGGCCATCACTATTATAGAACGTAACCCGTGGCACAACCGGAACCCCAATGGTACAAACGGTCAACTTACTTTTTTGTAGGTCACGGCCTGCATCAGGAAAAGCTACACCTGTAGCCGTCTTTTCGGCCACGTTATTTCCTTCAAACATGAAGTTGTTCCAGGCTACTTCAACGCCGTAGTATAACTTCAATGATGCATATTTTCCACGGATAATAGTTGGCATTGCTCCCATCGATAGTGCAAAGTAACGTGAACCCAAAGGCTGTAGATCATAACTATCTTCAGGATATGCAACGGATGTACTTTGCTGAATGAAGTTGTTCAACCCAATGCTCACCCCATAATCAAAATTCCCTCCCTCTCTCCTACGTTTCGCTCGTTGAGAGGCTTCTTCATACTGCTTTTTATCTCTATCTTTTTGCGATTCAGCTAGTTTAGTCGTGTCGCTATTACCATTAATAACAATCGTAACCCCATCTTTTTTCTTGGTTACGACAAGAACGGTATCTTTCAGAAAGCGTCCACCATCCTGCGAAATAGCGGTTGGCCCACCGGGTACAGAATCCAGTTTCATGCCCATTTCTCGCACGATTTTATTGAGGTCATAATTCGACAAGGCCTGAATACTAGCCTTATCCGGCCCATAAATTACCAAACGCGTGCGGTTCGCAAACCGAATGACCAACGAATCGGTTGGGCTGAGTGGTTTAGCCTGAGTCGCTAACGTCATGAAAAATATGGTTGCTGCTGCGACCAAAAACAATCCCCTATTCATTGTTTAGCTGATTTATCTTTATCTAAACTGTGTTTCAAGCCACTATATGCCCGGCCGAGTAAACCCCGTTCATCATCGCTTGGGTTATCCTGACGAGCCAATACTTCCCCTTGTTTAATCCGTTTGACCTGCTGCCACAAACCACCCGCTTTGGTTTCTTTTTCTGGTTTGTCACTGACTGCCACTACGGGCTTCTCATCAATGGACGCCTTAGCAGCCTGGCGAGCAGCAACTAACGCTTCCGGTTCAGCAATCGTTACAACCAGAACCCGTTCAGCGGCTGGTGCAGATTTTATCACTTGCTTATTGTCGGCTACCTGTTCAGTTGTTGACGGGTTAGTTGGTAGTACTACAACTGGCGTTATTACATCTGGCTTGGGTTTAGGAGCTACTGGGGTTGTCTGCGCCAGAACTGGTTCATTTCGGTCAATTGATACAGACTTACGAGCTGGTTTAAAAACGTCAGCAGACGGGTTCCTGGAAACGATATTTCGTTCATGAATCGTCTGTGGTTTATTCACCTCCGCCAGCTGTTCGGCAGCTATATTCTGTTTTGGACGAGTATGGATTGCGTCTGGGTCGATTGATTGATCCACACGCTTCTCTACGTGTTGATCTGGCTTTTTAACCGTTGAAGTGATTTTATGCGTTTGAGTAGTCGCTACTTGTATTCCATCAATAGTGACCTTACTACCTGATGGCCAATATAGCCATCCAAACAAGCACACTAAGAGCAGGCAGGCAGCAGCAGCCATATAGCGCTGTATGTCTGGATTACGCCAGAATACTACCCGTTCCTCCTGTTTACCTTTGCCCATACGCGCCTGTAGCCGCTCAAAGCCATCAGCGCTTGGCGGCAGGGACATATTACCCAATTTCCGGGCAAACAGATCATCAATTGGCTGATTTTCTGACTGTTTTTTCATAGCAATTATGTTAGCCAACCCGCTGATGCAGTGATGGTTCGTGTTCTAATTTCTTCAAATTTGCCTGTAACAACGTTCTTGCCCGGCTCAATTGTGATTTTGATGTTCCTTCAGAAATACCTAACATTTCCGCGATTTCGGCATGTGCATACCCCTCAATTGCATACAGGTTAAACACAGTACGATAGCCATCGGGTAATTGATTCACAATTCGGAGTAAATCATTTTCATTGACTGCCGTGTCTGCCCAGACATAATCAGGTTCTACCACAACATCCTCAATTGGTATCTCCTGTCGCCACTGTTTATTCTTCCGTAAAAACATAAGTGATTCTGTCACCATCACACGCCGTATCCAGCCCTCAAAGCTCCCATCCTCCCGAAACTGTTCAATTTTTTCAAACACCCGCATAAACCCATCCAGCATTACCTCTTCGGCATCGTCCCGGTTAGCACAATAACGTGTGCACACGGCTAGCATCTTACCGGCAAACCGCTCATATACGACTTTATGAGCGCGGCCTTCACCACGCTTTAAGGCAGCAATCAACTGCGCTTCAGTCGTAAAAAACGGTATAAGTCGAAGCATATTTGTTTAGGTTCACTGGCAAGATGCAAGATAGTAGTGTATAGGTTGCATGAGCTACAATTTTTTTTTGCCCATAAAAAAAGGGCTTCTTAAAGCCCTTTTATATATCTAATACCTGCTACATAGTGTAGCCAAATAACGCGCGATATTCGAAAGTTTATAGGAGCAATTACGAGCATCGCAGGTGCAACCACGGCTGCATACACCCAGCCTTCTGGATCATGACCCAGGTAAAACAATAAAAAGCCAATTACTAAAGCCACTCCACCGGAAATGGCATAACTGACATACATGGCTCCAATAAAATAGCCTGGCTCAACTTCATAGCGTAGCCCACAATGCGGGCAATGCTCATACATTTCATCAAATCCTTTTGGTGAGTAGAATGGCTTTTTAAAAATTTTGCCTTTTCTACACCTGGGACAAAGCCCGTTTAACGCGGCCTGTAATTTCGATACGTCTTCCATGCTCTCGTTTACTGTTCCGATACCATAGATAGGCGATTGACGCAACAATAAGGTAAGGAGCCATTAATAAATATAATATGCCCAAATTCAGGTCAGATGCTACAATACTACGCCCATTGCTAACGGTGCTCTCAACGGTCCCTCTACACATGGCGCATTGTGCCATCAAGTCAGGCGTAACAGCCAATAATGCTATAACTACCAAACATACTTTCCAGCTTCTCATACCTTTTCTTAATTAGTGAAGGTAATATGGTTTAATCATCAAATATACAATCACTCCTGTAATGCTAACGTATAACCAGATTGGGAAGGCATATTTTACCGTCTGCTTATGGCGTGTAATTTGACCACTTATGGCATAATAAACGGCCCTTAATACAAACCATACAACAACCACCGACAGAGCAATGTGTGATACTAACAGGAAATAATAGACCGGACGAATCCATCCTTCTCCACCAAACGGTGTTGATTCGTTTGTTAGATGATAGAGCACATAACTCACTAAAAACAACGACCCAAAGGCGAAAGCGGTTAACATAGTTCGCTTATGCGCTTCCACATTTTTCTGTTTAATGAAATAAAATCCCATTAACAGTAAGACTGTCGTTAGTGAATTAATAATGCCATTTATATGTGGTAAATAAGTTGTCCAATCTCCCAAATCAACTTTCTGGCGTATACCCAATAAGACTGCTACAGCAATTGGGATAGCCAGTGCCAGCGCATTAATTACTCGATTCGCTTTTTGTTCCTGAACTGGTTGTACAGTTTGCATGCTTCAATGAATTATTCTTTACTGTAAATATCCAATAACACTCTAATTTCTAGCACTAAACGGTCTACATCTTCTTTATCTGTGCCATCGTAAAATCCTCTGACAATCCCCTCTTTATCTACCAATACCAACTTTTCGCTATGGATAAAAGTTTCGTCGGGTTTGCCCTCTTTTAAGCCTGCATCTACGGTTGGCAGATAATAGCCATGCATTGCCAGATTATAAATATCTGTTTTGTTACCCGTTAGAAAATACCATCTGCCAGGGATAGCATGGTACTTCTGCGCATAGGCTTTAAGTTGTTCCGGGCGATCATGTTCTGGATCTACCGTATGTGATAGAAACAGGATTGTAGGGTTGTTAATAAAAATATCCTGTACTCGGGTAAGCTGAGATGAAATTCGAGGACAAATTGTACCACAGCGTGTGAAGAAAAAGCTGGCTACGTAAATCTTATTCTTTACTATAGATTGATCAATCGTTTTACCGTCCTGATCAATCAGCTTAAAGTCAGGAATGTGATTATATAGGGTATCGGTTACTACACTTCCATCTGGAAGTTTGACCTTGCCCATTAGGGGTTCACCTTTTGTTGAGTCTATTTTGGGTAAATACCTGCCCAATACATAGTGATTCTGCGTACCAAACCTGAGGAATAGATACAGCAAAGCCGGGACCAGCAGCGTAGCGAGCAGGATCCCGGCTTTCCGAGTAGTTGTCATACGTTAATGAAATCCAAAAACTGCGTTGCCTATAGCACCACCTTCAGTTAATAGAGCAACCAGTAACCAGATGATAAAAACTACCGGAATGACAATGGCCCAAATGAGGCTTTTAACTTCATGCTTTAAGTGCATGAATTCGCCAACAATATAGAAAGCTTTTACCAACGTCATCAGGACGAAGATGGAAGTCCGTAAGGTTCCGGCTTTCATTAAATAAGCCAGCGTAAATTCAAATGCTGTAATGACAGATAGAATTATAAACGTACGCCAGATAAGACCTGTATTAGCGGGTGGAATTTCTCCAACCTCGTGGGTTCCGTGTGAGTGATCAGACATTGTAGAAATGCAGTTATTAGACCAGATAGAAGAACGTAAAAACAAATACCCAAACAAGATCGACAAAGTGCCAATATAGACCTACTTTCTCAACCATTTCATAATGACCACGACGATCATATAAACCTGTTGCAGCCCGATAGAAAATCAGAATATTGAGCACAACACCACTAAATACGTGCGTACCGTGAAAACCTGTGATAAAGAAAAACAAGTCGGCAAAAGCTGGAGGGCCATATTGATTTTCTACCAGGTTAGCACCAAAAATAGTGCGTTGTATGGTTTGGCCATTCACAATTTCGCTGATGGTTGTACCGGTTTCTGTCCCATGGATAAAGTGTGACCATTCCCAAGCCTGACTTCCCAAGAAAGTCAAACCACCCAGAATCGTCCAGAGCATATATTTTTCCACATCAGCCCGATCCATACGGTGGCCTGCTTCTACGGCAAGTACCATAGTAACGCTACTAAAAATGAGGATAAATGTCATGATCCCGACGAAAATCAGTGGCGCATGTACACCATGTAAAAATGGTACAGATGCGTACACCATTTCGGGTGTTGGCCAATAAAGGTTCGAAAATTTGAACACTTCCCCATAAATGGCCGGATCCCAAGCTGGATAGCTATAGCGAATCAGGCCATACGTAACCAGTAAGGCAGAGAACGTGAAGGTATCAGAGATTAGGAAGAACCACATCATCAGCTTGCCGTAGCTCACTTTCATAGGTTCAACACCACCCATCCAGGTTTTTTTGTCGAACACTTGTTCCGAGTCGGTCGTCAAGGTATCGTGTGTTACAGTAGCCGCCATGCGTCTAAGAGATTATCAATGAAAATAGACTAAAAAGAAAAACAAATACAACCACAAAATGTCTAAAAAATGCCAATAAACGGCAGCAATTTCAATTTGATTCAGGCTTTTAGCATGAATCCGTAGCCGGAAAGAAGCTATTAATGCAACCACTAATACAACTAGTCCTGATATCAGGTGGAACCCATGCAATCCTGTGAATATATACATGAACGAGCCCGCCGGATTTCCAACAAAAAACACGTTTTCATTTACTAATTCAACCCAACCCTGAAACTGCATGTACAGGAAAATCACTCCAAGCACAAAAGTAACAGTTATCGCAATTTTCAAACTGCCAAATTTGTCTTTTTTTGCAGATAAGTAAGCCCAATGCATTGTCATGCTACTCATAATAAGAACCACTGAACTGTAAGAAAATATGGAAGGAATATCGTATTCCAGCCAGTTTCCTTCGGCTCTACGCACCAGATAGGCACTGGTCATAGCTGCGAAGAGCATGATAATACTAACGATGAACAACCAGAGTATAAACTTTCTGGGATTCATTGAGAGCGTTTCCTGAGGCTCTTCTAGGATTGAAATGTCATTTACTAATTCACTCATGATTTGTTGTTATACTTTATCTAACAGATATACAATCTGTACGACAGGCAAATACAGCAATGACCCGAACATCATTTGCAGGGCGGCCCTATCGGTACAGGTTCTCATCAAGTGAAACGTTTGTGCAAGGAACAAGATTCCGCCCAGCATAGCTACTAATGCCGATGTAATTCCTGTTACACCAAGTAGATAAGGCAACCAACCTACAGGAATCAGGAATAGTGTATAAATCATGATTTTGAAGGCTGTTTCGGTTGTCTTTCCATCACCAGGCATCATCTGTATCCCAGCTTTTTTATACTCATCAAAAGCTAGCCAACCAATTGACCAGAAATGTGGAAACTGCCAAAAAAACTGTACAGCGAATAATATTCCTGGTACCCAGCCAAAGTGGTTTGTGGCTGCTACCCAACCAATCATTGGCGGAAATGCACCTGGTAAGGCACCTACAAATACGGCAATCTGACCTTTACGTTTTAATGGAGTATAAACAAACCCGTAGAGCAATAAGGATAGTACAGCTAGTGCAGCTGCCCGAATATTAAAGAACTGGACATATAAATAGCAAGCAGCACTAAACAAAACAAATGCAAACGTAGCTGCTTCACGCACGGTTAATCGGCCAGTTGGCAAGGGGCGTGTAGCCGTCCGCTTCATTACTTTATCTGAATCTTTCTCGATAATTTGATTGATAATATTTGCAGCACCAGTAATGCTTATTGAAGCAATAACCAAAATGGCAATTTTCAACCAACTAATCTGATCTACAGCCAGACAATATCCAAATACGCCAGAGAATACGACCGCCAGCGTAAGTTTTAATTTCAACAACTCAATGTACGCTTTCGCTTTTACGCTAGTAAGTGTTACTGCTACTACCTTTTCCATATTATACCTCTACAAATCGAGATTTCTGAGATAGTTGATTAGCCACTAATAACGTTGGCGTTACCAGAAACCATATCGAAAACTGTAATCCAATCATGACTAAGGCTAGTACTAAGTGGATTGGCTGTGCTACTGCCGGGACACCGAAATATGCCATCAAGACACCAGTTCCTATTTCGATGACAACAACAGCGAATAGCGCTTTTATCAAATCTGATATTCTACCAACTACATTTAGTTTACGAAGGCGGTAAATGACAAATAGATGAAAAGCGAGCAGTACCAATGAGAATGAACGATGAATATAAAACCGCCAGTCTAATTGATCAATCCAGCTTTCTCTATTGGTATAATCAAAGCTTTTAGCTACTATATCAAGCGCATCTCTCACCTGCGTGCCCAATACAATTTGCCCTAACGTTAGAGCTATTGCAACTAGTAATAACCGTTGCTGTGATGCTGCATTAAGTATTCTAGGCTGTTTTGGTGCACTTGCTCTAAGTAGTACAAACAGGAGGGCAAAAACTAAGGCAATGGCTAATAACATGTGTATTGTTATCATATGAGGAGCTAACTCAGTAGCCACCACTTGAGAACCCAGCCAACCATTAGCGCCAATCAGTAAAAAAGCACCAAGACTCCCCCAGAAAATGACTTTGTCTCTGCGTAGATAGGACAAAGAAGCAATAAGAGTAGCAAAAACGAAAAAACCGGATAAGACACCTACTAGTCGATTGGCGTATTCTATCCAGGTTTTTAAGGGATTGAATTCAACCTCTCCCTTCAGCTTTGCGCCATAAATTGCCTGATAATTTACCGGCAACTGTGAGATTTCCGTAGGGGGCACCCAACGTCCAAAGCATTTTGGCCAATCTGGACAGCCCATTCCAGAGCCTGTACTTCTAACAATCCCACCGGCTAAAATAACCAGATAGATAACAATAATTGTCAGAAACACCAGGCTCCGGAAACGCTGTTCTTGTTTATTAGTGAGGCTGATTGAACTGGTCATTCAGGTTTTGTGCCTCAATCTCTTTTTCCAAACCTATAAGCTCATTTTCATGGGGCAGGTTGGATTCCGGAGTTTGTGAATATGGCACGTTTTGGGGAATGAAATCATCCTTTGCACCTGGCTTGCTATAATCATATGGCCACCGGTATACAGCTGGAATTTCACCAGGCCAGTTGCCATGCCCAGGGTTGATCGGTGCCGTCCACTCCAACGTGTTCGACTTCCAGGGATTCTGTGGAGATTTCTTTCCTTTAATTAAGCTATAAACAAAGTTATAGACGAATATCCACTGGGCTGTAAAGGTAAAAATAGC
Source organism: Spirosoma sp. KCTC 42546 (assembly GCF_006965485.1). Taxonomy (NCBI): domain Bacteria; kingdom Pseudomonadati; phylum Bacteroidota; class Cytophagia; order Cytophagales; family Cytophagaceae; genus Spirosoma; species Spirosoma sp. KCTC 42546. Next base: position 316,340 of record NZ_CP041360.1, on the reverse strand, counting down.
GGCCAAGCTGATAAACGCGTTCATATCAGCAAAGATATTCTTCGTGAAATCATAGCTTGTAAACGCATAATATCGGCGAGGAAAACCAGCAATACCTATATAGTGCATTGGGAAAAATACAAGATAGATACCAATGAACGTCAGCCAGAAGTGAATATAACCAAGCTTCTCATTCATCATGCGGCCAAACATTTTGGGGAACCAATGGTAAACACCCGCCAGTAAGCCAAAAGCCGATGCAGCACCCATTACCAAGTGGAAGTGAGCTACTACGAAGTAGGTATCGTGCAGTTGAATATCAAGTGCTGAGTTACCCAGAATAATACCGGTTAGACCGCCTGATATAAAGAATGATACCAGGCCAATTGAGAACAACATGGCTGGAGTGAACCGGATGTTGCCTCGCCACAGCGTGGTAATGTAGTTAAAAGCTTTTACAGCAGATGGAACCGCAATGATAAGTGTCAGGAACATGAATATCGAACCCAGGAATGGATTCATACCCGTCACAAACATATGGTGCGCCCATACAATAAAGGCCAGAAACGCGATACCCATCATAGAGGCAATCATGGCACGATACCCGAAAATTGGTTTCCGAGAGTTTGTTGCAATGATTTCTGAAGTCATACCGAGCGCTGGAAGCAATACAATATATACTTCAGGGTGTCCTAAGAACCAAAATAAGTGTTGGAACAGAATTGGACTACCACCCACATTTGGCAATGCCTCTCCTTTAATATAAATCTCAGACAGATAGAAGCTAGTTCCAAAACTACGGTCAAAAATAAGAAGCAGGGCAGCCGATAATAATACAGGGAATGAGATTAGGCCAAGAACAGCAGTCAATAAGAAAGCCCAGATTGTTAATGGTAACTTACTGAATGACATACCACGCGTTCGCAAGTTAATAACGGTAGTAATGTAATTAATACCACCCAGCAACTGCGATACGATAAATAGAGCCATACTAATCAGCCACAGCGTCATTCCAAGTTCTGACCCTTTGTGAGCTTGTGGTAAAGCACTTAGTGGTGGATAAATAACCCATCCACCCGATGCTGGCCCTGTTTCGATAAACAATGAGCCGAACATCAGAACGCTGGCCATAAAGAAGAACCAGTACGATAACATGTTTAGGAAGCCTGAAGCCATGTCACGTGCGCCTACTTGTAACGGGATGAGGAAGTTAGAGAATGTGCCACTCAAACCTGCCGTAAGTACGAAGAACACCATTATCGTACCGTGCATTGTTACTAATGCCAAATAGAAGTCAGGGTCAAGCTTACCAGTGTCGTTAATCCAGGTACCGAGAATTGGACGTAAGAAATCTAACTTCATATTAGGAAACCCTAACTGAAGTCGAAACATGACCGATAAACTAATACCTATGATTGACCAAAAGATACCCGAGATCAGATATTGCTTGGCAATGGTTTTATGGTCTTCCGAGAAAATATATTTGCGCCAAAAACTTTGCGGCTCATGGTGCTCATGCTCTGCTGCATGTGCCACGGTTGCCGAATTAGCTGATACAGTCGCCATAGTTTTGGTTTGTTGTAAGTTTAGAAATTAATGGAGTACAGCACTAGCTACTGTTACGCCCTTTGGTAATGGTAATACGGATGCGGTTACACTATCTGCTGGTGCAGCCGTAGCGTCGGCTGGCAAATATTTCGCAGCCTTAGCCTTTAAATTTGCAGGTATCCGATTTGCTAATTCTGGAGTTGAGGTTAGCAAAGGTTTTTGGCTCTTACACCATGCCTGCCATGACACTTCATCTTCAACAACCAATCGTATACGCATTGAGAAGTGCCCTTGCCCACAGACTTCCGTACAGGCAATTTCGTAGGTAAAGTTAGGATTGCCTGTAATGTTTTTCATTTCATCTGTTGTTTTATCAGCAGTGAATTGAAAACGTGTTGGCATACCTGGTACTGCATCCATTTTCACCCGTAGGTGAGGAATAAATACACTGTGTAACACATCCCGAGCGCGGATCTTCAACAAAATTGGCTTATTAACAGGAATGTGCAGTTCAGAAGTTGATACAAAATCATCAAACGATGCTTCGTCTGTATAGTCAATTCCCGTCTCGTTATTATTGTCAATCAACTTATAGTTAAAGCTTCCCAGCTTGTTGTTGTCAACACCAGGGTAACGCGCAATCCAGTTAAATTGCTTACCCACAATTTCAAATACTTGCGCATTTTCAGGGGCTTCAGCCATGATATCTCGCCAGGCTCTCCATCCGGTGAAAACTAGCAAGGCCATGACAACAGCAGGAATAACTGTCCAGATTAATTCCAACTTATGATTCTCTGGGTAGTAAGCTGCTTTATACCCTTCTCTATGTTGATATTTCCAAGCAAAAAAGAATAACAAAGCGTTGGTTACAATAAAAGCAACCGTAATTATGCTCATTCCCAGCCAAAACAGAAAATCGGTATGACGTCCGTGTGGCGAAGACGCTTCTGGTAGAAAAAATTGTTTAGCATGCAGGAATGACCATACTGCAGCAATTAAGCCTACAACAAAGAAGACAATCATAAGTAACCCATTGATTCGGTTACTCATTCCAATGTGCCCTTCTTCAACCGGGCCATTGGCGTTCTTTACAACGGTGGCCATTCGGGAAACGACCACTGCCGCTAGTCCCAAAAAGATTACCGATAACAAAGCGACTATATAAACCATGATTTAATATGGATTAAGGATTAAATATCGTGGTGCAGAGTTTCCTCTAACATTGGGTGATTCTTAGGAATCAGGTTTGCTTTTGTCAGTTGTGAATAAAGACTCCAGATAAACCCACAGGCAAAAATCAGAATCATGCCAAATTCAACGAAGCCGAAACCACCGTGCGCACCTACTGTTCCTGGCATAATGTTGGTGTAAAAATCAAAGTAATGACCCACAATAATACCCCAGGCGGCAACTTTCAAAATAATATACGTACGCTTTGCGTCCCGTGTCATCAAAACGAGGAATGGAAATACAAAGTTTAAGAATATGTTTACGAAAAATGGAGCTTTATAGATTCCCCCGTAACCGCTAAAGCGCTCCCGATAATAGATTGTCTCTTCTGGTAAGTTCGCGTAGTAAATCAACATGAATTGGGCAAACCACACGTACGTCCAGAAAATACTGAAGGCAAACATGAACTTACCAAGGTCATGTAAGTGGCTTTCATTGACCCACTGCATATAACCTCG